>JAYZXX010000128.1:0-12839 GCA_036140815.1 Bdellovibrionota bacterium
CTTGAGATTTTTTTTTAAAGTTTGAGCTGTCTCATTCCGATAATTGATAGAGTCACTATCAAAGAATGAGGTAATAGAATGACAATTAGTAATCAGCGCAACACTAATCTTGTTGGAGTAATATTTCTCTTTGTTTTATCTTTGTCACTTTCTGTATCCACAAAGGCTACAAGTGACTATACAGAAGATATAAAGAAAGCCATAAAAGACGGAAATCGCTCCAAAAAAGGTATTGCTGGTAAACTATGTAGTGCTAATAGTAATTATGATTTTGCTGCCACCAAAAAGAGTGTGGCCTCAGAAGGCAAACTAGTAGAAATCCCGGTCACAGCACAAGAAAACTGCATGAAAACCCTAGAAGAAATTGCAGGTGACTATCTAAAAGATGATAACAAAGACACTGATGGCTGTGATGAGGTGAATAAAGAATTTCATGAAATAGCAGTTGCATGCAGTGAAATTGGTAATTTCACTAAAATAATTAGCAAATCAAAAGCAAAGAAAATGTCTTATCTGTATGGTTGCCAACAGTCTTATAGTAAGTGTTTTGATGTATACACAGGGAAGGATAAAAGTGCCGATGAAGGAGAAAAGGAAGCATGTAGTTTTTTGGCCGTAAAAGGTAAAGACGATGACTATATCGATAGCTTAGGTGACAAAGTAAGGGAAGCCAAAATGGATCTTTCTGAAAACATGGCTGAGAGTCAGAAAAAGGCACAGGATGACATTAGTGCAAGACAAGAACAAGTTAGAGAAATGCAACAAAGTCTACAAGAGGGATTAGCCAAAATACAACAAGCAGAACAGGCAATTGTCGATCTAAATTATGAGTTGGAAAACGAGGAAACCAAGATTGATTTAAATCTTAAAAATGAAGTTTTGCAATTGAGGTCACAACTTGATCTAGCGCAAGGCCAAGGCTTATTTGATGTAGAGGCTCAGTACGACAGAAGACTCCAAGAAGAAAAACAAGCTTGCTTATCAGAAGGAACAAATGAATACAATGAATATAAAAAAATGTTACAAGCAACTAACGCTTCAGGAAAAGGTGTAACCAACTCTCAAATTTCCAAGTATACAAGCAAAAGCCCTGCGGAATGGGCGAGTTATTTTTCTACTCGCTGTCTAAACAGCACAAGCTATCTAGCAAAAGTGAAACAGTACAACCAAGAAAGAGTTTCAGCCCTTGCAGCCAAAAAAAATGAGATTCAGACAATTGAGGCGCAAATAACATTAAAAATCGAAGCTGCACAGAAACAGGTTATCTCACTCGCAAAATCTGGGCAGATAAAAAAACAAAAAGCAATTGCACTTAGAAACCAATTGATGCAATCCAACAGCCAGCTTCAGCAACGCATCAGCCAACTTCAAAGACCCGACCAAAGTTTAATCATGCAACAAATGCAGCAGCAACAGACCTTTATGCAGGAAATGCAACATTTGCAAGAGGTGGACACAAAATATGCTTCCTTGAAAAACATCTCCATTTCCTCTGACCAGTTCGACCACCTTCAAAAGCTAAAAGGTATGGCACCGGGAAAAGTGGAAGACGCCGCAAACAAAGGCCTAAAAGAAGTTACCGATCTAGAGGAAAAATATCTTGCCTGTTATTTAGCGGAAAATCCTACTAAAACAAAAACTTTAAAACGAGCCTCACGATAATGTAGTTTGAAGTGTTTTAGAGTCCTTTTAGACCTTGCCAAGCCCCATTAAAAAACGTCATAATGGGGCCATGACATTTAAGAAATTCCTAAATATTTTCATTGGTTTATGTTTGCTTGCCGGCCTAGGTTTAGGTGGCTATGTTTATTATTTAGCTAGTAATTTACCGAAGATCATTACGGTGGAAGATTACAAGCCTTTGGTCGTATCAAAAGTTTACGCAAAAGATGGGCAAGAGATTGGTGAGTTTTTTAGAGAAAAGCGGATCGTTGTTCCTTATGAGAAAATTCCAAAGCATGTGGTTCACGCTTTTCTAGCGGCAGAGGACTCTAGCTTTTTCGAGCATGGCGGGATTAATCTTCAAGCCATATTTCGTGCAGTGATTGCCAACATTAAAGCAGGCAGAAAAGTGCAAGGTGGTTCTACCATCACTCAGCAGGTGGCCAAATCTTTGATGCTAACTCCTGAAAAAACTTATACTCGTAAGATTAAAGAGGCTTTTCTTGCCTTGCAGATGGAAGACAATTTAACAAAAGAAGAAATTTTATACCTTTACCTTAACCAAATTTATCTAGGTCAAGGTGCCTATGGAGTTCAAGCTGCCGCCGAAAGTTACTTCCGAAAAGATGTAAGCGAGCTTAGTATTGCAGAAGCTGCCATTTTAGCAGGTCTTCCACAAGCACCGAGTAGATACTCCCCTACTAGAAATTCAGAAAGAGCCAAAGCTCGTCAAAGATACGTTTTAAGTAGAATGGAAGCGAACAACTTTATCACCAAAGCACAACATGATGAGTTTGTAGAAAAAGAGTTAAAAGTTTATTTTCGAGTAAATTACAAAGAGGTTGCTCCCTACTACGTTGAAACTTTAAGACAATATCTTGTTGAAGAACTTGGTGAGCAAGCTGTTCTGGATGAAGGCATCCAAATTTTTACCGGTGTGGATGTAAAAGATCAACTAGCTGCTAACGAAGCAATGCAAGATGGTTTACGTGAAGTAGATAAAAGACAAGGTTTTCGAGGAGCTATAAAGAATATCCAAGACCCTGCTGAAATTCGCAAGTTTTTAGAACAAACTAAAAAAGACGCAGTTGATGATCTTAAAAACTATATAGTGATCAAAGCAGACGGAAGTACTGAAGAAGAAGAATTTAAACTTACCTACAGCCTACAATCTGAAGTAAATAAAAACGAAGAAACCAAGGAAGAAAGATCCACCCTGCCATATTACTACCAGCTGGGTGGACTCAGCAAAGGAGTTGTCACCCAAGTAAATGACAAATGGGGATTTGTTGAAGTGAAGCTAGCTGAAACACAAGGCTTGATTGATTTCGAAACAATGAAGTGGGCACGTAAGCCAAATCCAGAGCTTCGTTCTTGGGAAGATTTTATTTCTAAACCTTCTGATGCCTTGCAAGTTGGGGATGTCATTTAAGTTAAAATTTTAAACGACCGCTTTCGCAGTAGTGAAATCACAAAACAACTTAGCGAATACAAATCTAGAATGAAAGACAAATACGAACGCCCCACTGAGCTTCCTGTATTTGATGAATACCTTGAATTAGCATTGGAGCAAGAACCTATCGTCGAAGGTGGTTTAATCGCTTTTGACATTAACACCCAAGACATCGTTGCTATGGCCGGTGGATATGATTTTAAAAACTCCCAGTTTAATCGTACCATTCAAGCGGCACGGCAAACAGGAAGTTCTTTTAAGTCTATCGTTTTTGGAGCTGCTCTTGATAAGGGCTACACTCCATCTACTGTGATCGTTGACTCACCTATTGTGTATGAAGAAAAAGTGGTTACAGAAACTGAAGATGGTGAAACTAGCGAAGAAGTTAGAAAGTGGAAGCCACATAACTATTCTGAAAAGTTCTCTGGGGACATCCTTTTTAGGAAGGCTTTGATTAAATCCATGAACATTCCCACCGTAAAAATTTTAGATGATATCGGTGTAAATTGGGTGGCTGAGTACTCTCGTCGTCTTGGAATTTTTAGCCCTTTAAATTTAGATTTATCTTTAGGCCTAGGTTCTAGTAGCGTTACCCTTTACGAGATGACAAAAGTATTTGCTACCTTTGGAAGAAATGGCAAACGCATTCGTCCGAGACTTCTTTACAAAGTAACTAACCCCAAGGGAGAAGTTCTTCTTGAGGAAAAGTCTTTGGATGAAAGGTTTAAAGACGAAATTGCTCAGCTCGATTTAGAGTTTGAAGAAAAAGCTAAGCAACTTGCAGAGCAAAAGCTTTTAGACGAACAAAAGAGACTAGAGGCAGAGGCCAATGGTGAAAT
Source organism: Bdellovibrionota bacterium (assembly GCA_036140815.1). Taxonomy (GTDB): domain Bacteria; phylum Bdellovibrionota; class Bdellovibrionia; order Bdellovibrionales; family UBA840; genus UBA6502. The sequence continues at coordinate 3,955 of JAYZXX010000128.1, forward strand.
TACAGAGAATCAAGTTGCAATGGATACGCAAAACTCTGAGCCAATGAACTTTGAACAAACTAAGAAAGACATTTTAGCAGAAATGCGTAAAAAGAAGTTCCCAGATTTCTATTACGCAGACAAAGAACAGTTGATTGATCCGAAGGTTGCCTATTTAACCACAAGCTTATTAAGCGCTGTTGTAGAAGAAGGTACAGGAAGAAATGCAAAAGTTCTTGGCCGCCCTACTGCTGCGAAAACCGGTACAACCAATGGATTTTATGACGGATGGTTTATTGGCTATACAGCAAACATCGCCACTGGCGTATGGGTTGGGTTTGATAACGAGAGATCTCTTGGTAAAAGTGAATCAGGAGCGATGACTGCCCTTCCAATTTGGTTGCAGTTTATGAAAGCGGCTCATGAAGAAATTGCACCTAGAGCCTTCCCTGTTCCCGATGGAATCGTTTTTGCTAATATTGACACAGAAACAGGCCAGCTAGCTACAGCTAGATCTGGTAATGTGGTAAAGCAAGCCTTCATAGAAGGCACGGAACCAAAACAATCTTCTTCGATTATTGATTCCGAGGAGGAAAAAGAGCTACTCAAAGAGGATCTTGTAAACTAAGATCCTCAGCTATGGATTCACACATTCGCTTAAAAGGCGTTAAACAAAATAACTTAAAGAATTTTGATCTCGACATTGAACTGGGCAGTTTTACGGTAGTTTGCGGCCCAAGTGGCTCAGGAAAAAGTAGTTTGGCATTCGAAACTCTTTATGCTGAAGGCCAAAGACGCTATATTGATAGTTTATCTAACTATACAAAACAGTTCTTAAACAAAGCTCCAAAACCTGATCTAGAATCAATCGACAATATCCCACCAGCCATCGCTTTAGAACAAAAGAATCAAGTTCGAAACTCTAGAAGCACCGTTGGCACCACCACAGAATTAAACGACTATTTAAGGATCTTCTTTGCTAAAGTCGGTCGAGCCTTTTGTCCTTTTGGTCATGGAAAAATCCTTAGTGAAGATAGTGGCAAGGCACTTGCCAGATTATTAAAAGAAAATACTGGTGAGAGAGGATACATTGTCTTTCGAGTCGATGAAAAGAAAAGAAGCTTATCAGAAAAAGAGCTTTTAAAAAGTTTGATCAAAGACGGTTATCAAAGATACATTGAAAAGTTCACCGAAGGGGAACGTCCTGAGGTTTTAGATCTTAGCCCTTCCAGTACTTTACCAAAAAAAGACTTTTGGATTTTAATTGATCGCCTTGCCGTTGATGAAAAAGACAGTGGTAGAATTCAAGATTCCATCCGCAATGCCTATTCGGCTAGTTTAAAGTACAATTTATTTCTCGGTGGCAGATTTAGTTTCCTTGATACCAATGCTAAAGAAAATAAATTCTCGGATGAGCTCGCTTGCTCTACCTGCGAATATGCATTACCACCAGTTACAGAAGCTCTCTTTAATTTCAGTAGTCCCGTTGGTGCTTGTAACAACTGTAATGGTTTTGGAAATGTCCTTGAACTTGATATAGACAAAATAGTTCCAAACCCGAAGCTGAGTATTTCTAAAGGTGCTATTTATCCTTTTACAATGCCGAGTGCTTCTAGGCAAAAAGCGAAGTTGAATGCTTTCTGTAAAGATGAAGGCATCGATACCAAAAGCCCTTGGCGCGAGCTTCCAACTGAAACCAAAGAATTGGTTTTAAACGGTCGGGGTAAATTTAAGGGAGTCTATGGACTTTTTAGTAATTTAGAAGAAAAGCGATATAAAATGCATGTGCGCATTTTCTTGGCCAGGTTTAAATCCCCTTCCAAATGTCAGGTTTGCGGCGGAGCACGTTTAGTTCCTGAAGCTCAACATGTTTATATCGGTGGGAAAAATTTTAAAAACCTTCAAGAAATGTCTTTTGGTGATTTACAGGACTTTTTTAATCGACTAAAAATTACCCCCACGGACGAAGAATTGGCAGCCGAAGTTTTAAGGCAAATTAAAAGTCGATTAAGCTACCTAAACGAAGTAGGCCTTCACTACCTTACCCCAATTCGAGAAACTCGAACTCTTTCTGGTGGTGAATACCAGAGAATCAAATTGGCTAACCAGTTAGGAATGGAACTCTCTCAAACTTTATATGTTTTAGATGAACCCACCATCGGTCTACACCCAAGAGACAATGAAAGACTGATTGGCATACTCAAAAAATTAAATGAGCAAGGTAACACACTTGTGATCGTTGAACACGATCGTGATGTAATAGAAAACGCACAAAGTATCGTTGAAATTGGCCCACGATCTGGAATTTACGGCGGAGAGCTTGTATTTAATGGTTCCATGAGCGAGTTTTTAAAAGATAAAAACTCGATCACAGCAAAGTACCTTAAAAAGGATTCTGTAGAGGTACAGAATGCTAGTGAATACCAAGAGGCCTCTCATTTTATTGAGTTAAAAGGTTGCGTGGGCAACAACTTAAAAGCTGTAGATTTAAAAATTCCAATCAATAGGTTCAGTGTTATTACTGGAGTTTCAGGTTCTGGAAAAAGCAGTTTAATAAGAAACACCCTCTACCCTGCCGTTGCTAGAGAGTTAGAAAAGGATTTTGATTCCTGCTTAGGTTTTAATGAAATTGATGGAGTTGAATATTTAAAAGATGTAATTTCCATCGACCAAAAAGCCGTAGGAAGAAGTGGTCGATCAAACCCAGCATCCTATATTGGTATCTATGATGAAGTAAGAAAGCTTTTCGCCAATACCCCAGAAGCTTCAGATCGCGGCCTAAAAGCAGGTTATTTTAGCTTAAACGTTGATGGCGGTCGTTGCCCCACTTGTACGGGCGATGGTTTTATTGTCGTTGATATGCAGTTCATGGATGACGTGATTTTAGAATGTGAAGACTGTGGCGGAGCTCGATTTAAAAAAGACACTTTGGAAATTCACTTTAACGGTAAAAACATTGAACAGGTATTAAAGCTTACCGTTGATGAAGCTTTTGATTTTTTCGTGGAGTATCCAAAAATCAGAAGAGCCCTCAACTATTTGCAAGAGGTTGGGTTGGGTTATATTCAACTTGGACAACCAGCAAATACCTTAAGTGGTGGTGAGTCTCAGCGTTTAAAAATTGCTAAAGAGTTAAGTCGCTCAAAATTAGAATCCACTCTTTACATTCTTGATGAACCGACTACCGGTTTACATTTTCAAGAAGTAAGTCTATTAGTACAAGTGCTTCATAAATTGGTTGAAAAAGGCGGTACAGTGATAGTGATTGAACACAATTTAGAACTAATTAGAGAAGCAAACTATATCGTTGATGTTGGACCTGATGGTGGCGTTGAAGGTGGCAATATCATTTATCAAGGTAGCCTTGAAGGAATTAAAAATATAGACAAGTCCTTTACAGCGAAATATCTATAGCTCAGTAACTTGAGCTATATTTATTTAAATCTCGAATCAGCTGATTTTAAAAGACCAAGATTAGAGTTAAAAATCGCTTTTAGATCTGTAGCATTAAGGTCCATATAATTAATAATTTCAAATACATCTTCATCATTAAAAGATTCTGAAAGTCTCAGCATATCTTTTTCTTTTCGACTTAATAGCTGAGCTTCATCGAAAATATATCCTTCATCTGCATCCAACATGGAAAACACGTTGTATCTTTCATACCAAGTCATGGGGTTGATGGAATCAATATTGCTTATTCCATAATTAATGATTGTTGCAGTGGTGGCTGCGCCAGCAATCCCTGCAAGAGCTGTCATCTGAGCCAAGGCTACGTCGGTAGCCCAAAGGGTACTTCTTCTTAATAGATAAGTTCTGGCTGCCATAAAAGCCAAACCGAAACTCCTAGGCACAGCCAAAATAACCACACCTGTTTCCACTAAAAATACAGCCCCAGCAATGGATAAATTCATTAGGCCAGATCTTGTAATTTGATTTTCGGTATATCCAAATGTATCACCAATGGATTCACATCTAACCGAGTTTTCTGAAATTTGTTTGCATTTTTTAAAGTATACTCTTCTTTGCTTTTCATAGGGAGTGATACATTTGTCAAATTCTCTAAACAGCTCGATATCATCTTGGGTAATCTTGTGGATTGGCTTGTAGTAAATTTCAGAAATTTTCCTCTTTTCTTCATCATTAACTACATCTTCCATAGCAGAGAGAACTCTCGCGTTACCAATTTCGCCACCAATACGATTAGAAATTTCCTTTTTCTTTCTCTGAACTTTTAAGGCACACTCTTCTGCGAAATTATGAGTGTCAACTGATTCAATTTGGATGTATTCTTTTGTGCTGGAAAAATCAGATGGAATAAAACTATATTTCATAGAGTTCATAGCGAAGCTAGAGACTGAAACTACCGTCATTAGAACTATTTTAAAATACATATTTACCCTCACTAAATAATGTCCTAACTATAGCGTTTTTCAGTTTGATCTGTAATAAAAAGCCGCGATTCCTGTAAAGAATATAGATTTCTCGAAGTAATTGAAACTGTAAGTAGCTACCCAAGATATATGCCATAGAGTACTTTAAAAGCTAAACGGGATTGAAGTTGGAAATATTTTCTAGTGGCCTGTAAGCGCGGTGCTATATAGCTTTTAAACAGTCCTGTACAAGCTACATACATAATATGCTTGTAACCCCATGAACATCTCGTTTCAGAATGAGACAATAGTTTTTGATTTTAGGCTTTTTAACCAAATTTTCGACAATTCACGTGTCCGAACCTAAAGATGTATAAAGATTTGACGATAAGAAAGTTGTCAATTGTATAAGGATTAATACAATAAAGGGGAGATCCATGATTAATTGGGAAGAGTTTGATCATATTCACGTGATTAAAAAATTAAAACACATCCTACACAGCTGGTGGAATGTCGATATTATTTTCACTGACGATAAGGGATACTTAAGAGGCGCTGACAGAGATGAAGGTTCTTACTGTAATGATGCTGTAAGATATTATTTAATGAAAGACTCTTGTCGCGAGCAACTAGTTGGCTTTGCAAACCGTTCACTTCAAGACCTAAGACAAAGTGGTAACAAATACCTTGTTCGTACATGGGATGTTGCTGGTTTCGACGTTGCCGTTGTACCAATAGTGATTGAAGGCGAATTAATGGGTTCTGTATTATGTATGGGATTTTGGCGCGACAATCATGAAGAAGATATGCCTGCTATGTTAAGGGAAAGGCTTGCCGCTTTTGGCGCTGACTCTAATGTTATCGAAGCTGGTTTATCTAAAGTGAAAACACTTCGCGAGCAAGATCGCCAACACTTCGTAGATTTAGTGGATTTAGTTGGACAAGAGGTTGTAACACTTCATCTTGAAATTAGCTCTAGAGAAGATCGTATTAACGAGTTAAATAAAGAACTTGGTGGACGATACAAATACGACAATATGATTGGTAAATCTAAACCAATGCAAGATCTATATTCTTTAATGGATAAAATCAAAGCCGCAGACAGTACGGTATTAATCACAGGGGAAAACGGTACTGGTAAGGAATTAATTGCTAAAGCTATCCATTATAATTCCATGAGAAAGAATCATTCCCTTGTAATTCAAAACTGTTCTGCCTTTAACGATAATTTACTAGAGTCAGAACTTTTTGGTCACATTAAAGGTTCATTTACCGGTGCAGTTAAAGACAAAAAAGGTCTTTTCGAAATGGCTCATAAAGGAACTTTTTTCTTGGATGAGATTGGTGATACAAGCCCAAGTATGCAGGTTAAGCTACTTCGTGTTTTACAAGAAGGAACTTTCATTCCAGTCGGTGGTGTGGACCCTAGACGCGTTGATGTAAGAGTATTAGCTGCAACAAACAAAGATCTTAAAAAGATGGTGGAAGAAGGTAGCTTCCGTGAGGATTTATATTACCGTTTAAATGTAATTCATATCCAGGTACCATCTTTAAAAGAAAGAAAAGAAGATATTCCACTTCTAATCGAGTATTTCTTAGACAATGCTGCTAAGGCTGCAGGCCAACAAAAGAAAGTAATGACTAAAAAGGCGCTAGAAAGGTTGTATGACTATTCTTGGCCTGGAAACATTCGCGAACTACAAAATGAAGTGGAGAGATTAGTTGTATTAGCGAGTAATGAACAAAAACTTACTCCTGAAATGTTATCTGCTAGAATCCAACAAGAAGGTTCTAAACAGAATGTTCAAGGTGCCAGAGTACATGGTAAATTGAAAGACGCTCTTGAAGAGTTAGAAATGGAAATGATTTCTGAAGGTCTTCGTAGAACTGGCTGGAATAAGTCTAAATTGGCAAAAGAACTTGGTATCTCTCGCGCTGGTTTGATCATGAAAGTAGAAAAGTACGGTTTAGATAAACGTAAAATGAATCGTTAATTTCAATTAAATTCAAAAACTTTAAGGCTAGCAGTAATGCTAGCCTTTTTTGTTTTTGTCACCAAAAAAATCATGCAATGCTTTCACTACTGACCATAATATCTGCTCAGTAAATTTTATTTTTTCTTTTCCAAATATGTCGAAAATTCTAACAGCCTTTGGAAAGCTTTACGGGTATCGAATTTTTTAAGGTTATTTCAATAACTTATATGCAACTAACTAAGGGAGCTTTTGAAAGCATTTCCATGAAAATATGGCACAAGACTTGCCTATAGGAAGGCTGTGTGGTCGCTGAATCTTAGGGGTTAAAGCGACTGGGGCAAGTTAAAATAATTGGGAGTAATTATGACAATGGAAGAAAATTGCGAGCAACTTCGTAGTTTAATTCAGTACAAGTTCGACAAGAAAGTAGAGTTCTACGCCTTACCTAAAACAAATAACTCACAAGAGTTACTTGAAAATGAGATGGCTGTTTCACTTCTACAAAACAAAAACCTTCGCCACTTCTTTAAAGGAAATCAGTTGATCATTCCTATTTTTAGATCTAAGGCACTTGATGGCGCAGCGATCATTATTGATGGCGCTGAATTAACAAGAGAAGAGTGTCTACAAATTACTGATTTGGTCGAGCTTTTAATCACTGACATTATGACTCTAGAGTCTGAGAGTGACTTTTTAAAACAAAGCACTCGTCAGTTGGAAAACCAAGCTCGCCAAAGTTTAAATCTTGGTATTGAATCCCTAAGTAACGATATCATTCACTAATTTAAACTAGACTAAAAGCAGTGGAAAAAGTCACATCCTCATTGGTTGTGGCTTTTTTTTATTTTTCCTAGCCCAGGGCCATTCCTTTTATTAAACTGTTAGGACTACGGAGGATCTATGACAGCACTTTCTAAAAAAGATTTAGGTAACTCGGGAATTAGTGAGTTTTTAATTCATGAATTAGGAGCAAAAATAGAAGTGTATCCTCTTGCTGGCGACGCTTCAGCGAGGAAATATTACCGTATTGTTCGTGATCAAGAGTCTTTTGTGTTGATGCAATGGGAGGCATTTAGCTCACTCACTGACTACCCTTTTACAAATATTGGGAGTCATTTTAGTAAACACGATGTAAGAGTGCCTAAAATCATTGGTAGCCGACCAGATGAGGGCTTGCTTCTTCTAGAGGACCTTGGCGATCTCACTCTGGAGAGAAAGTTCTGGGAATCTCGGAACCAAGAAGACTCTCTTAACTTTTATGAACAAGCCATTGAACAGTTAGCTAAAATTCACTACCCTGCCACTGCCGATCGTGATGAAAATTGTAAGGCCTTCCAAATTCAATTTGATAGTGAAAAATTCCAATGGGAACTAAACTACACCAAACAACACCTAATCGAGGGATTATGCCGTATTAATCTCACCGATACAGAGAAAAAACAGCTGAATAACATTTATGTTGAAATAGCCGATCGTTTGCACGAAGAAGATAAGTTTATCAGCCATCGTGATTATCACTCTAGAAATCTGATGATTAAACTAGGGAAAGTAAACGTCATTGACTTTCAAGACGCTAGATTAGGACCAATTCAATATGATTTGGTGAGCTTATTGAAAGACTCTTATGTTAACATTAGTAAGGAAATTGAATCTCACCTATTAAAACATTATTTAGATCTTCGAACGCAATATATAACTAAAAAAATAAACCAGGATGCCTTTGAAGAGGTTTACCAACTTCAAACAATCCAAAGGTGTTTTAAAGCAACAGGAAGTTTTGCTAGCTTTTATCAAACCCGCGGAGATACTCGCTATCTTCATTATATTCCTGACACTCTAGCTACGGTAATCAAGGCTCTAGATTACTTTCCAGAATTTAGCTTTCTTAAAGAGCTAATTTTACGCGATGAAATTATCGGTGTGGATTATAATAGCTTATGAAGGCCTTAATTCTTTCCGCTGGATTAGGCACCCGCTTTCGTCCAGTAACTAATTTACTGCCAAAGCCCGCTATTCCTTTTTTAGGAATCCCCATTGCTCTCTATGCAGTTGAGTATTGTATGCAACTCGGCGCTACAGAGTTTTATTTTAACACTCACCATTTACCAGAAAGACTAAAAAAAGAGCTTAGCCCCTATTTAGATGCGGCAAAGATCAAATACCATTTTATTCATGAGGAAAGCATTCTCGGAAGTGGTGGTGGATTAAAAAATATCGAAAGTCAGTTGAAAACGGATGAATGTTTTCTTTTGTGTAACGCTGATGAACTAATTTTACCGCATGACATTGAAGAGTTTAAAAGCTTCAAAAGTCAGTTCGATCCAGGTAGAAATATTGCATCTTTACTTTGTACAACTCACCCAGAAGTAGGCCAACGTTTTGGTGGAGTTTGGGTCGATTCACAAAATTCTATACAAAAATTCGGGAAAGAATATCCTAAAGACGCTGCTCGTGGACTACACTTTATGGGCGTCTCTATTTACTCTACTAAAATTCTCGATTTTCTGCCAAGCAATGAGGAAAGCAATATTTTATATGACGGAATAATGTCCGCATT
>JAYZXX010000129.1:0-17659 GCA_036140815.1 Bdellovibrionota bacterium
GTTTTATTGTATTGAGGCTTGTTTTTTTTTTCGATTTGGTTTTTTTGAATGAGCCGTCCTTCTGAAACAAAAGTATTTTTCTCAGACACGTTTCCGGTCAGGCGCCTTTGGCTTCTTCCCTCACATCCATGTTACTCGTTTTGGATCTTCCTGATCCAAAAAGGTCTGAGAAAAACACTTTTGTTTCATACGGCCTCTTTCTCACTACTTCATAACTAGATCTCGTTGTTATTTTCTTTGTTTGCTGGTGCGTGGGTATGGGGCGGCTTTGCCGCCGTTGGCTGTTTGAATCGCTGCGCTCACAAAGGTGCTTTTGTTTTTTTAGGGGATTAAGTTGTATTTTTTTAGGTATTCGAGGCTATGTTTGTTTCTTTTTTCTGATGCTGTTTGAAAGCTTTTGTGCTCGGTGTAGTAGGCGAAGTAGGTTTTAGTTTTGTTTGAAGACTCTATAAAGCCAACTAGCCACGCTCCTTTTAGGGCGTTTCCTTGGTCACAACTGCCTGTTTTGGCATAGATTTTAACTCCACCTATCTTTTTCCATAGGAGGATCTCTTTTAAAATTTTTAGATTTGTTTCAGCAAATTTAAACTTTTTGCTAAATAGATTTTGGAGAAAAAGAACTTGCTCTTCAGGGCTAATTCTGAGACTGGCCCCTAACCAAAACTTGTCTATTGGGCTGCTGATGTCTTTGTTTCCATAATTTGTTTTATCTATAAACTCCTGCATCCTTTTTTTGCCAACTTGTCTTGCTACCTCCTGGTAGTACCAAACCACTGAGTTTTTAATAGCGCTTTCTAAGGTTTGGTTATTTGTCCAGCTTTTGGGCCACCAGTTTTGACGCGGATTTTTTATAGGCTCGTAATTTAGGCTAGACTTTTTGTTTTTTAAAACACCATGTTCCAAGCCAAAAATTGTATTAGGTATTTTAAAGGTGGAACAGGGTGAGTGTCTTATATTTTTTTGAGCTAAATTATATCCCCCAATTTTCGCATTTTTGTGGTCGATGTATAGAAAAATCTCTTTTGCTATAAGTAGTTCTATTGGAAGTAAAGTAAAAAGGATGCTCTGGATAAAAAATTTCATTTTCTTTTCTTTTTTTATGGTTAAAGCTAAAACTAGCAGAACTACAATCGAGTACAATACTTTTGTGATTTGTTTCTTAGGCTCGGTTATTTTAGGACTTTGTTTACCGGGTGCTTCGTTTTTAGCTATATCTTGTTTTTCTTTGGGTAGGTCTTTAAATCTAGTAAACTGTGGGAAAGCGCTCTAAGTATATAATTTTAGAACTATTGATCTATCACCAAAGAATTCTTTCGCTCACACAATAGGGGCTAATTTTCATAGCTATCCCAGGTATCTTTACTCTTTTCAAATTAAAGTCAATTGAAAGAGCTTAAGGGTAGGGATTATCTGAGTAAGTCTATTGTAGGATTTAGCGTTTTAGAGTATTCCGTAACTTATGGAATGCATTTTGGCATGACAAAAGTGGGAAACTTGTTTTAAATTAGCAACTATGAAACTCAGTCCTTGGTCTTTAAAAGAGTTAGAAAAAGAGTGTGATAAGCTGCAGTTTTTGATTGGATCGCGACTGCAGAGGATCCAATTTCATCCTAAGAAAGTCTTATTTCTTGAGTTTTACAAAAATGCTAGCCATTCCTTGTTTTTAGATTTAAGGCAACCAAATTTTTTCTTAGGCCTTTGCCAAAATAAGGCTTTTCCTAAGAAACCAAGAAAAGATCTGCCTTTGGTTTTATTTTTAAAGTCTAATTTCGACGGAAGAAGTTTGAAAAAAATAGAATTGGCTTCTGAATACGGTCGGGTTCTTCGGTTTTATTTTGATGATACTGACTTTTTGGAATTTAGGTTATATTCAAAAGATTTAAATGTTCTTGCTTTTGCCAATGGAAAAAAAATATTTCTCAAAAAGCCCAGGGATCTAGAAGAGGTAGAAGACAATTATACTCCTGAAGAATACAGAGATTTAATTCAGGCTTCGGATTTGTGGTGGTCTGGCTTTTTTGAACAAGGAAAAGCTTCAGTAAAAGTTATGGAGGCCGAGGACGATGAGAAAAAAATAGCAAAACTTCTCAAGAAAAAGTCCAAGGAGCTAGAGGTTCTGAGGGGACAAATTGATAAATCTGATCCAGAAGGCTGGAGGCTACTGGGGAATGGTATTTTTTCGAAACAAGAAACGCTAGAACCAAAATCTTTAGGGAAGATATTTTCTAAAATTCCCATTGGGAGTTGGGTAGAGCAAGGGGAGTTTTGCTTCGCAGAAGCAAGAAAAGTTGAAACTCGTGTAGAGGGGATGAAGGACCGTCTAGGAGCTTTAGTCGCAGAAATAAATCAACTGAAAGCTGGCCAAATACCAGGAAGTGGAAACTCATATACGCAAAAGCAAAAGGACTTACAAAAAAGCACTGGTGCTAAAACCAAGAGCAAAAACATCGCCAGTGACTTGAGGATTCATATTGGTAAGTCTGCCAAGGAAAACTTGATTTTATTGAGGAAAGCAAAGGCTTGGTATTTATGGATGCACCTAAAAGATGTTCCTGGTTCACATTTAATTGTAGAGAAGACGAAAAACCGCGAGCTAAGTGATAAAGAATTGCGTTTGGCTGGGCTCGAACTAATGAAAGCGAATAAGGTTGAGCTAGGGGAAAAGGCGGTCATTCAATTTGCAGAATGTCGATACATTCGACCAATTAAAGGGGATAAATTAGGCAGAGTAACAGTGTCACAAGAACGCACGATATTAGTGCAAAGCGATAAATAATTCTCTGGGCGTTTGACTCTTAAACCTCATCCTTACTAACATATTTGTATGGTTCGCTTTTCAGAGATTTCAAAAATCTATGGTGAAATCAAAGCATTAGACGAAGTGAGCTTTGAAATCCCGAAAAATACTATCGTCGGCTTGGTTGGTCCCAATGGAGCTGGTAAATCCACTTGTATGAAAATCATGGCTGGTGCTATGGCAGCAAGCAGTGGTGAGCTTTATATTGATAATCAAAAGATTGAATCTTTCTCTCCAGATGCTTGGAAAAAACAAGTTGGCTTTCTGCCAGAAAGACCTCCGGTATATGAAGAGCTAAGTGTAGAGGAAAATTTATCCTTCTGGGCAGATGTATTCTCTATTAAAGATAAAAAACAAAAAACAAAAAATATTATAGAGAAAACCGGCTTGAGTTCCGTATTAAAAAAGCCAGGGGCCAGTCTTTCTAAAGGATTTAGACAAAGGCTTGGAATTGCTAAGGCGCTAATTTCTGAACCTGAATTACTAATTTTAGACGAGCCTCTTTCTGGTTTGGATCCAATTCAGCTTGATGAAATAAGAAAGTTAATTCGCGATTTAGGACGGGAACACTCTGTGTTGTTTTCTAGTCATCAACTTCATGAGCTAGAGCAGGTTTGCGACTATTACGTTTTTCTAAGCGAAGGAAAGTTGGTTTCTTGTGGGACTAGTGAGCAAATAAAAAGCCAATCGGAAGAACCTTGGCTATGTGTAGAGTTTTTTGATGACCTTGCTCAGTACCCAGACTTCGGCAAACCGACAAGAAATCTAAAAAAAGATTCCTTCGAAATACAAATTCAGGAAAATGCAGGAGCTAGTGAAAAAATATGGGACTGGTCTCGTAAGCAAAACTTAAGGATTAAAAAAATGATTTGGCAAAAACCAGATCTTGAGCAGATTTTTAGAGATTTAAATTCGAATAGGTAGAGTATGAATTTAGCAATTTTAAAAAAAGATTTAAAATTAAGTCTCTTTAGACCGAGTCTTTTGTTTTTGTTTTCCCTTGTAAGTCTATATTTAGGAGTACAGTTTTTCTATCAATTAGGTCTATTTTCGCAAATGGTTCAAAAGTCTTATTCCTTTGGGGGAACTTCTTTATTGGAAAACCTTTGGGCGCCGTATTTTGGTCAAATTAATATGATACTCTTATTTGTAACGCCTTTTGTGGTCTCTAAAGCTTTTGGCGAAGAGCAAAGACAGGATGCCATGCTTTCCTTACTGGCTAGTCCCTTGAGTTCTGCACAAATTGTTTTTCAAAAGTTTTTGGGTGGTTGGATTCAGTTGGTATTACTATGTAGTTTGGTTTTTTTATTTCCGGTTTTTAGTTTGCTAATGTTCAAAGCTGCCTATTTACCTGAGCTATTTAGTGGTTATTTGGCATTGGTTCTGCTAAGCGCTTTTTATTCAGCAATCGCTTTGTTTTCGGGAAGTCTTTTTAAAAGCTTTTTAATGTCAGGTATTTTCTCTGTTTTGTTAAACATCATGACTTGGTCTATAGGTATTTTTTTTAGAGATTTAATCCAGTTTGAACGTTTTGATTGGGTAGAAAGCTTGTGGATAGGAAAACATCTAACAAACCTTTTCGTTGCAAATCTCTCATTAAATTCTATCTACTTTTTTGTATCTGGTATCTTTTTCTTTTTATTTTTGTCTTATCAAATGATTGAACAGGTGGAAAGAGGATGAATAGAAAGGCACAGGTTTTTTGGTTTTTGTCAGTGATTAGTTTGATTATCCTCCTCGGTGGGCGGATTTTAATTGGCGAATGGCTAGACTATTTTTGGTTCGCCTTCTGCGGCTTCTTTGTATTTGTAGCAGCAGCAGTTGTTTCTGATTTTCAAGCCGTGAAAAACTATTTTAGTAGTTTTCGCACACGCCTTGTATTGAAAATATTCGTTCGCTCCTCAATGCTTTTTTTCATTCTTCTGGGAATTGGATCTTTACTTTTTCCTTTTGAATTTGGCCTTGATTTAACTCAAAGTCAAATTAACCGATTGGACCCTGCTAGTGTTAATGTTTTACATTCCTTAGATAAAGAGACTAAGATTCAAGCTTTTTTTACGAAGAAAAAAAATGAAAATCTGCTAGAAAATTTCCGACGATTTTCAAATTTGATTAAGCTTGAAAGTGATTTAGTCCAAATCGAAATTTTGGATGCAGCTCAAACCCCAGATTTAACAGAAAAATATGGGATAAAAACTTTGCCAAGCTTCGTGATTTCCTCAGGGGAAAAATATTTTGTACTCAACAATTGGCAAGAAGATAAAATCATTAATAGTATCCTGCGTGTAAATAAGAATGTAGAAACAAAAGTTTGTTTTTTAGAAGCTTATGGTGCGATACCATTGCAAGCAGATAATACTTACCAGTTGTCAAATTTAATTGGGCAGATTCAACAAATTGGTTACGAGGCCCTGTCTATGGATGCCATCGAGTTTTTACAGAATGCCGATAAATGTGATTCACTAATACTGGCTGGTTTAAAAGAAACACCGCCATTTTCTGTACTAACAGCCATGGATCGTTTTTTAAAAAATCAAAAATCCGTCATCATTTTGCAGGACCCTGGCAAGGCCTATGCTTTATCCAAGTTTTATAAAAAGTATGGTATCGAATTTTTCAACGACTATATTTTAGACGTTGAGGCGCAAAATGCTGGATTTCATGCGGCAACTCCATTGATATCTAAGTGGAATCATCAGTCTTCTATGACAAAAAGTCTTGATAAAAGTGTAGCAGTTTTTTCGGTAGCAAGTCGCCTAGGATTGATTGAATCAAAGGAAGAAGGTTATGAGAATTTAATTCTTGCAAAATCTTCTGCGGGGAGTTTTTCTAAGCCAGAACTGAAAGAAAAGATAGAGTTCTTTCCCGGTAGAGACCCTGAAGGACCTTTTGCGGTAGCCATTTTAAGCGAAAAAGAAAAATCAAAGCTTCTTGTAGTGGGTGATTCTGATTTTATCACGGATGAGTACTATCAATTTAAAGGAAATATGGCTTTTGCTAATAATATGATTTCTTATATGATTAGCTCTAAAGGCGAGATTTCGGTTCCTCCTAAAAATTTTTATAGGGAGCTTTTTATACTTACTCCTAATCAGGCAAAGTACTATTTGATGTTAGGGGTAATACCTATGCCATTTTTACTACTAGGTCTTTCCATTTGGCTATGGTTTAAAAGGGCTAGATTTCAATGAAAAGAAAAGTTGATGTTTTATTATTAATCACAGCTTGCATTGTGGGTGCCTTGTTTTTTTTAAAAAAGCAAAAGTCTTCTCCCAAAAATGAGGCCGCTACCTTAGGATTATTTGATGAGGACTTTTTAAAAAGTCTGCATAGGATAAGTTTTAAAGGTGAATTTGCAAATTTTGCCTTTATTGAAAAACAACCAGGTAAAGAATGGCTCTGGGGAACTGAGAACTCTAAATTACTTCGCCCAGCTGATTTGGGAAATTTTTTAGATCAATTGAACCATATTCGATTAGCAGCCTCTGTGGACCCAGACCGTGTTCCGAAAAACTTCTTTAGCCAAGATTATTACTGGCAGTTTGAAAATAAGGATCGCAAGTTGCGTTTTTACATCTCTAAGAAAAAGAATCTGGAAGGGGATTTGTACCTTAAAAAACAAGAAGGCAACAAGCTTGATATTTACCTGTTAGACTCTAGTTTTGAAAAAGCACTTTCTCCGCGGTTAATTCGTTTCGTAAAACAATTAACTCGCTTTTCAGTCCCTAGTACCGATATAGTTTCCATCAAAACAAGTTATCCCATTCAATTCGAAAAACAGAATAGTCAATGGCGTGTCAAATGGAAGGGGAATACTATTGAGATTGATGATAGTGTTCTCCAATCTGCAATTGCTAAGCTGGAAGCGAAGGAGCTTTACCCAATCGAAAATTTAAGTACAGAGAATAAGCTTAGGTTTTCTTTGCCGCAAAACAATCAACCGGAAGATTTTTGGGAGTTTGAATATAGTGATGGTAGTAAGAAACGCTTTCTAATTGCTGAGCAAGAAAAAAGTCTTAGCTTTATTTACGATCTAGAGCCAAATGTTATTTTTCGAGGCTTCCAATCCGAAGACCAATTTTTCTTAGGGAGTCTAGGAGCACTTTTGCAAATGCGAGAGTACAGTTTAGTGGCTTTAAAAGAAATTGATAAGTTAGAGTGTCGTATCGGGGATAAAGTTTTAAATTATCAGTATTCGGACGGATACTTTCGCTCTAAGAGTGGCGAGTTCAAAATGCTAGATATCAGTCAAAACTTATACAATCTTGTTGGTAATGAAATTAGTTTTGATAGTATGTATCGCGAAGTTTTAGCGATTCGCTTTTCTTCTAAAAATAAGTTACAGTATGAATTTGTGATCGGTAAAAGAGGGCAAGATTTAGTTCTGCATCGTACCGACAAAAAGTATATCTATATTTTAGGAGAAATATCTAAAGTAGCCATAAAAAACCTGATAAACATCTGTGAGGCCAGAAATGAATAGTATTAAAAGCTTTAGTCCAACACGAATTGATCTAGCTGGTGGTACACTTGATTTGTGGCCATTGTTTAATTTTGTAAATAAAACCCCAGTTACCCTAAATGTTGCCATCGATATTTTTACTTACGCTGAAATTATAGAGCGTGAAGATTCTAAAGTTCTTTTGAAGTCAGAAGATATGGGTTTTGAAAGGCTTTTTGACTCTTTTGAAGAGTGTATAGAGGACCATACTCCCGAGTTAAAACTTCTTCGTTGTATTTGTAGGGAGTTCCCAACAAAAAAAGGTTTTGAGCTTTATACAAAGTCAGAGTCTCCTGTTGGTGCGGGACTGGGAGGTTCTTCTAGTCTCTGTATAAGTATTATTAAAGCATTTTTAAGCTGGCAAAACCTCAAACTAGGTGTTCATGAAATTGTTCATCTTGCACATAATATTGAATCTAGAGTTTTAAATACACCGACAGGAACACAGGACTATTATCCGCCACTTGAATCAGGGATTTTAGCTCTGGAGTATTCCAGTCGAGGGATTGGTCTTGAAAGCTTAAAATTGGATATCAAAGAGTTCAATGAAAAGTCTATTGTTGTATATACGGGGAAACCTCATATGTCTGGTTTAAACAATTGGGAAGTTGTGAAGAAGGCGGTGGCAAAGGATAAAGAAACCCTTTCAGCATTAAATGACCTAAATGATATTTCTAATTCTTTGTTGAATAGCTTTAGAGAAAAAGGTTTTTCAGAAATTAAAGAGCATTTTCAAAGAGAGTACGAGGCAAGGAATCGATTGAGTGAGGTTTTTAGTAGTCCACAAATTAAAGAACTTCATGCCATGGTAGAGAAGGAGTTCTCGGGGGCACTGAAAATTTGTGGTGCTGGTGGTGGAGGCTGTGTACTTCTTTGGCTTGAAAAAGCACAGAGAGAGGCTGCGGTAAAAAGAGTTGAAGAAATGGGATTTAAGGCTCTGAACAATAAGGCGTTTTTATATGGCTAAAGAAAGTCTGGCTAAAAATAAAACTAGCTACCAAAGTTTTGTTGGGATCGCTATCAGTGGTGCCAAGAATGACAGAACAACCTATTGTGAGCTTCAATATTTCCCCAAATACGATCAGATAGCACTAAGTAGTGTGGTAGAGGGAATAGGACCAACAAAGACAAAGCTAGGGGACTCAATATTAGTTGAGAAAATCAATGCCTTAAAATCTGTGAAAAAAGTAGCCGTGAACGCAAGTACCCAGCTACCTCCTTGTTTTCGTTGTCGCCTCTCTTGTCCAGGAATTGAAAACTGCCGAGTAGAAGAGGTGAAGTGGCTTCGAAGTGAGTTTCAAAAAGAAGCCAAGAAAAATAAAAAAGCAAAAATGGCACTGCCCTATACAGACCGACCGGTGGAATATTATATCAATACGAATTTTGAAAAAAACATAGAAACACAATACAGTTTAAGTGCGAATGCAGCTCCTCTTACTGCGAGAAGTTTCTTTCTAAGAAAGCATTTCAAAGCGAAGCTTTTAGAGGTTTTACCAGCCTTGAGTGTTTGGAGAATTGGCAACTTTTTGAAAGTGCAAAAATCTTATTTAAAGTATTATAAGAACTCGGAAGACTGTGAAGTGATTCGCTTGTTTTTTCTCGATCAAGTGAAAGAGAAAATTCCTTTGTTTATGTATAATCAGGATAAACAGAAGCTTGTATCAAACCCTCAGGCATTTGATGCCTTCATATGTGCGTTAACGGCTTTTTATGAGCAAAAGAAAATGACGGAAGATAAACCTAAAAATTTCCCCAAAAAAGCATCCTGGGTAGCAATTCCTAAAGAGGACTTATCTAAGGCATTTCAGAAATAGGTAATACTTCTGTTTCTAATCTTAAAAGTTCCTCGATTAGTGGGGTCTTGTATTTGGTTTTTAGTTCACTGAGGTTGTCTCTAAGACTACCTCTGCTGCACAAAGCATCGAAACTTGCTCCAAAGCTTAAGAATATTTTAATGCCGTGAAAAATCTGTTCTTTAGTAAAAAACTCGGGCATTTCCAAGTGTCGCTGCAGATTCACAAGAGTATAGTAGCAGAAAATACTATTACTCTGGTAAAGGGGAAAGTTTAAGTCAACTTTGGCCTTTCTATACCAGGGCATTATTTTTGAATCATTAATAGATAGAGCCATGGATAGAATTTTATGTTCTCTATCTAGGTTTAAGCTATATTTCCTGAGCAATAACTCAAACAATTCACTAAAACGGTAACCCATTTCTTCAGGTCTTTCTGCGTATTGAATATTAAATTGGTAGAAATCTAAACTAGCTACTATCAAATCAAAACCTTTAGTCTTATCATCGAGAAGTTGAATCAGGTTACTGATATTATACGCGCTTACATCTTCGTTTCTAAGTCGATAAGTCATACCTAAAAGAAGCAATTGATCTCTCATTTGGCTAAATTCTGCCTTCATATCCACACCAATTTTTTCAGCTTGATATAAAATAAAATTAAACCTTGAGAAATAATCATCATCCCCAGCGCCAACAGCCAAGCTATAGAATCTAGGGATTAAATCTTGGTAAATCGAGTTGGGCAATTCTCCTTGGATGTCAGGATTGGATTTAAACAGGGCTCGATGGTACTCTTTAAAATACTGACCAATTTCAAAATCTCTACTTTGATTTAAATCTTCTTTGTTGCTATTAACCACTTTGATAAAATGTTTAATGACACTATTTAGGGGGGCTTTGCTTCCATCTGGTAGTTTGACCTCTGTGAAGAGGGCGACATCTGCCAAGGCAAAGGCAGGAAACATTAGTAAAATTGATAAGATAAGGCCCCTTTTCATATGGAATTTTGTAACAAGGCCTTTGCTTCTTTGCAAAATTTAGCAGCGCATTAAAGGTAAATAATCACAAACTAATGGCTATTATTGCAATAAAACCTAGCAACATCAATATTTTATCTGTTCTAGTGCTTTCTTCTTCGTGATCATTTTTTTTGAGTTCAGAGGGTAGACTTGTAGGAAAATCATCTTTAGCAAGGCTTTCTAGAAATAAAAAGTTTTTATCAGGCTGCTTAGTGAGATTAGCGCTACCTTTAAAAAATGCGAGATTTCCTTCGGTCTTTACCCAAATCAATTGATCAAATTCCACAGAGCGGTAGTTGTTTTGAAACAGCTCTCCTGTATTTGTTCTTCGTATGCGAATCATTTTCGCTTTGGCCAGGTCTTCTTGGTCGAGTGTTTTTGAAATACGAAAACTGTATAGATCTTCTTGTGTACTAGGTGAGCCGGTTCCGTGGAAAATTAATTTTTTTAACCATCGGTCTGCTAGCTTTTTCGCAAGTCCTACGAGCTGCTGCTCTTTTGGGAGGTTGTTAAGGTACTTCTCACGCAATTCAATCAGTGGATATCCATCCTCAGCACTATAGCTGCGCAGGACTAGGAACTTATCTTCTAGGCTTAGGCAGATTAAGATGTCTGCTTGTAGGTGTTCACCGAGAAAAATACTCTCTTTTGCGTTTAAAGAATTTCTGGCTTGGTAACTATCTTTCATTTGAAGAAATTGTTTCGAAGCTACCAAGAAACGGGAGTCGTTTGTAATGGCTTTGCGAAATTCCCACCAGACATTTGCTCTTAAGCCCGCTTCAAGTTCTTCCGCCTTTACCGGGAACACGGCTAAATTATTTGGCACACTTAGCCATTGGATCTGTTCGGCTTTTAGGAGGTTCGAGTAAGTAGCAAATAGAATGCTAATTATTATAAGCTTCATTGTTAAAGTATAGAATGATTTTTGATTTCTTCAAGTAAATCTAATGAAAGCTCAGGCATTGTTAGGCCTCAGGAGTGATTCAATATCTAGACTTTTTTGCAAAGCTAAAAAATCTCAAGAATAAAACTTAAAAATTGTTCTGCTTTATATAATAATAGAAATATGGCGGATTGGACCCAAAGGTGTAAAATTTCAGGCGATGTAGTGTTTTTTGAGTATGTAACTTCAGAGTTGGCTCAAAATGCAGACCGTGTATTTGTTTGGGATTTGGATAAAACTTATTTGGACACCCATTTTGAAAGTGTTCGAGGTTTGTATCGTACCATCATGGAGAAGGCTTTTCAGAAAAAAAATGTGCCAGGTACGGGGAGTTTGGTTCGTGCCATTACTACGGCGAAAGATGACAAGGCATTTCCTATTTATTTTATCACGGCCTCTCCTCCGCAACTGGAAGAGAAAATTCGTGAAAAATTAATGCTCGATAAAATTCGTCCTTATGGCATCTTCTTCAAGGATAATTTGAAAAACCTTAAGCCAGGACGCTTAACTCGTTTGAACCAGCAGGTTGGCTATAAGCTTCAAGCTCTATTGCAATTGCGCTCAGTAATTGCTCATGATGTAAAACAAATTCTTTGGGGAGATGATTCAGAATCTGATGCTATCATTTATTCATTGTATAGTGATATATGCTCTCGAAGACTAGCAGGGGATGATTTAAAATTTATCTTAAGTCATTTAAAAGTTAGAGGTCAGCAATTACGTGTTATCCAAAACTTGCAAAATGAAATCCCAGAAAATGACCCAATTGACCGAATTTATATAAATTTGGCAACGGATACGGACCCAGATTATTATTATAAATTTGGTCGCAGAACCTTGCCAACTTATAGTAGTTTTCAGGCAAGTTTAGATCTGTTTCAGAACCACAATTTAAGTCTAGAGCAGGTGTTGAGCGTAGCCAATGATCTGGTTACTAATTATGGTTTTTCTCCTGAGGAGCTTGGTAAGGGCTTGAATGACTTGGTAAAACGTCGAGTACTTACCAGGGAAGTGGTGGAAGAAATCATTGAAGGTTTGAAAACGGAAAGGCTTTTACCGAGTTACTTTCGATTAAAGTCTGAGCCAATTAGTTCAGAAAGTTTTCGTAAAATTTTTCATTCCGATTCAGGTTCTGATTCTGAACGCTGGATTCCAAATTTTATAGACTATCTTCACGATTTTAGATAGCTAAGCTTCAATTTTTGATGTCTTTATTGCAATTTCGCGATGGCCATTAAGACTTCTTTTCGATCTATGTCTAGTTTATTCAAAAAACACCACTTAAGAGAAAAAAAATTAATCCTTTGAGCTATAACTAGGGTCTTACAAGAAATACATTTCAAATGTATTTTTTCGTTAATATCTGCTTAGGATAAGCCGACAAAAAGAAAAGTTTTTTATTGGTCCCTGGAGGGATGTATGGCAATTAAACCTAAAACTTATCGAGCATCGGATTATCACCGTTTTCAGCAAAACCTAGCTTTGGAAATTGAAGATTTAAGCTCTGCGATAAGCGCAAATAATATTTCGAAGCAAAAGATTAAGTATGGTGCTGAATTAGAATCTTGGATTGTGGATAAGAGTAGATTTGATGCTCAACCAAAGAATGACTGGCTATTAAAGGAGCTTTCAAATAGTTCTTTCGTACCTGAGCTTTCAAAGTTTAATGTAGAGTACAATTCAAATGTTTATGATGCCACAGGTTTTTGCCTAAGGAACTTTGAGGCAGAACTACAAGCGGCTGATGCAAAGCTAAAAGTAGCTGCTGATAGTATTGATTGTAAAGTTTTGCATATTGGATCTCTACCTAACTTAACACGTAATAAAATGCAAATTACGAATATGAGCAATAAAGAGCGCTACCATACATTGAATCAGCAAATTTTGGATAAAAATAATGGCAACCCTCAACGCTACAAAATAGAAGGTAAGGATGAAAATTTAGACTTTCTTTCGGAAACGATTATGCCAGTGGCAGCAACAACTTCTTTTCAGATGCACTATCAACCGGTTTTCGAAGAGTTTATCCCTAGTTACAATGCCTGTCTGTATCTATCAGCTCCGATGTTAGCCTTAACGGCCAACACTCCTTATTTATTTGGCAAGCGTCTTTGGGATGAAAGTAGAATTCCCCTTTTTGAGCAAAGTATGCCAGCATCAGCATCTCATTATGGGAGAGTTGGTTTGGGTTATGGTTTTTTAAAAGATTCTGTTTGTGAGTATTTTCGTTACAATCATGATGAATATGATGTCTTTTTTCCTGAAAATGAAAATTTTAAAAGAGGGCGCTTTACTCATAATTCTGTTCATAACGGAACCATTTGGCATTGGAATCGAGTGGTAGTGGGTAAAGGCGATGAAGGTCAAGATTATGGTGTACGCATTGAGTTTCGTCCGGTGAGTGCAGGGCCTAGTTCCGTAGATATGACGGCACATTTTGCTATGTTTTTAGGTTTGGCCAAAAACCTCTCCTCTGAAAATATTGGTGAAAATTTTCGAATGACTGAGTTGGTGCAAAACTTCTATTCCGCAGCAAGAGAGTCTTTTGATGGAAAAGTTTTAGGACTGAATCGAAAAGTTTATTCTTTTCAGGACTACCTATTAGGGGAATTGATACCAAGGGCTGAGCAGGGGTTAAAAGATCTTGGTGTAGAAAAAAATCAGATTCAAGACTATCTTAAAAATAATATTCAGCCCCGTTGTAAAAATAAGTTAAATGGTGCAAACTGGCAAAAGGCCTTTGTTGAAAAGAATGGGCGAGACTTTTCTGAATTGTTAAAACAATACTACGAAAATCAAAGTAAAAATCTATCACTCATTGAATGGGAATAATATGCAAATATATAGTGAGCTACCAGAGAATTTCGTTAACACCCGAGCTGAGGATCTTCACAAAATTTTATCTGGACCTAGTCTGTTTGATTTAAAGATAGGAGAGTCTGAAGACTACGTTTTTTTTAGTGTATTGCTTCATGGCAATGAGCCAACAGGATTGAAAGTCATTCAAAAGCTTTTAAATAAATATGATCATAAACTGCCTTTTAATGTTTTATTGTTGGTGGGAAATGTGCAAGCTGCTAAGGACAAAGTCAGGTATTTGAGTGATCAACAAGATATGAATCGAATTTGGAATGGTGGCGATTCTGAGATGGAGAGATGGGCTAGCGAAGTGAAAAATTATGTCATTGCAAAAAAGCCTAAATGGGGCTTAGATCTTCACAACAATACGGGGAAAAACCCTTTGTATGCTTGTGTAAATCATTTGCATGACGAGTTGTTTTTGCTAGCAGGGGCTTTCTCAGATAAAGTGGTATATTTTGAAAGCCCTGAAGAGGCTCTTTCTGTGAGTTTGTCTGATCATTTCCCTACAGTTACTTTAGAGTGTGGTCATTTTGCTGATTTGGATGGAGTAGAAAAAACCTTTAACTATGTTGAAAATCTACTTTCCAAAGTAGAGATCAATGAGATTCCCTATAACCCTAATTTTAAACTCTTTGAAGTAGAGGCCACAGTTAAAGTTAAATCTGGTTTAGACATTTATATTGGCGATCACTCAGAGGCAGAAGCTGTTTGTTTCTTGCCTCATTTGGAAAATCTTAATTTTGAAATGGCAAAAGAGGGAAGTGTTCTTGGTCGATCCAGAGAAGAACAATCGCCTCTTGTGATTTATGGCGTAGAGGGTGAAGACCTGCACGATCAATACATTGAATACGTGGATGGTCGATTACAACTACAGGCAGATGTTGTGCCTAGTATGATCAGTCTTGATCCTGTAATTATTCGTCAGGACTGTCTCGGTTATTTTATGAAAGAAAAAAAGTTTTAAGGTTGTTTGAATTCTTCTGGAGAAAACTTATACCAATCGTCATATTTGTAAAGGTGATTGTCATGCATGATCCACCAAAGTTTTCTAAAGTAAATTGGGTCTTCGGCGTAACTGGATAGTCCCAAAATCATTTGAGCTCCTGAGACTTTGCCGTTGATTCGATTGTTTAAACGAAGAAGTCTTGAGCCTACATAGGCTGGATGGCTATTTACCTTGGTAACATAGTCTCTTACGCTATCAATCAGATGTTTGTAAAACTTTATGTAGTCATCACTTTTCGAGGCCTTGCAAGCATTTTCACGGTTTTTACTGAAGTCATAGATATTGAAATAGTTGTTACACTTTGTGCTTAGACTGCGATTTTTGTTTGGGTTTAAGGTCATTGTCCATCCACCTTCGAGGCTCACTTGAGCCAGGGCCATTGTTGGCGGAACGATGTCGATTTTAAAGAAGGCTTCCGCAAAAAAGGCTTTTGAGAATGGCTCCGCATCGATTCTATATTTTTTAGCTAATTCTTGTAGCTTTGCTGTAGTGGCCTCATGTGCTTCAGGCTTTTTGTAGATGCGAGTTAGCCAGTCTCTCTCTTTTAATACTTCTTCGTTCGCCTGCAAAATTAAAGGAAGCCAGGTGCAAAAATGCATTCGTTTTCTCTCTTCAACGGGCTCTATCTGATCAAAAGTGTAGTCAGTGATATTACTAGTGAAAAATAAGGGGGTGTCTGAAGAAATAAACTCTAAAGGCTCACGATTGATTTTTCCACAATATTCAGTCAGCTTGTCTGCATTAGGGCTAATTTCATTGAGCTGGGCTATTTCTAAGTATTGATCAAGCTTTACGCGTTTTTGTGAGTTAATTTTTTTCTCGATTTGCTTTTCGATTGGTAGGCTAGCCACGGCCGAATTTAAAAGCTCTTGATATTCAACAAGACTCGTCACCAAACTTCTTCCTTGTGGTAGATCTAAGCCGTGGTTTTCTCTATGAGGCTCTGAGCCATCAGGCTCTTTCCAGGCTATTTCGAGGAGTTCATAAAAGTCTGTTTGAAAGTGTTCAAAAACCCAGTTGTCAGCCCAATAGGGGATGGCAGATTTTGGGAGTATGACTTTAAGTAAACGATCCGCAGAGTCTTTTTTTAGTTCATTTGTAGTGGGCTTCCAATTCCATTTTCCGTAGCGATGAAATCTTTCAGGGAATTCAAAGTAGAAATCGTCACCGTTTTCACGTTCACCAATATGGGTCTCATTGGGGCTAGGCTCTTGTGTTTCTTTCTTCTGAATATAGTTTGGTTTGAGTTCTATGTCGGAAATGGAAAAGTAGCCGTGACTTTTCTCTTCATCTTCTTGTTTACGATTTTTTTCGTAAGTTTTTGATCTCTCTTCTATGTTTTTCGAATCGGAAAAATTTAGGCGAGCAGAGTGTTTAGGACCGCATGCGGCCAGTAAAAGAGTAATTAATATTAATTTATTTTCCCAAAGTAATTTCATCAATCTAAGGAGGAGCAAGCTCTATTCCAGACAGAATCAATTAAATAGACTTTGACCCTCATTTAGAGTCTTTGGGCCAAAAATTGTCTATACACTGTAAAGTTAATTACAGGTAGCTATGTAATCGCGTAAAGTCGATTGGCTTTTCAAGAATATCTGTTGCTCCAAGCCCAAGAGCCTTGGCTTTGGTAAGGCTTGTAAAACCGGAAATTAACAGAAAAGTTGTGATTTCAGGGTGTTCGTTTTTGACATATTTTAGTAGTTCGATCCCATCAAGCTTCGGCATTAAAACGTCTGAAATAACAAGTTCGATATTTTCCTTCTGGAGGATTTCTTTAGCCTCAGCGCCATTGTAGGCGTTAAATACTTTATGACCCAGTTCATGGGCTTCGAATTCAATGAAGCGACAAATTGCTGGTTCATCATCTACAATTAAGATACTCGCCATAGTATGGAGCCCTCACTTTTGGTTTAAAAAATAAAACGGAAATCGAACAACGCATTTTTTGAGATCTTTTTAAAAATCTACTGGATCAAAAGAAGATGGTAACAGTAAATTTAGAACTAAATAAAAGTACTCTTAGTAAAGATCGGTGGGAATCCGAAAAACTTTATCAACTACTCGAAACTTTAACCTATGCTTTAAAATCTTCACAATATTTTTTTCAGAATAAGAATGTTAATTTTTAGTTGATAAAGGAAAGAAAAGTTAGAGGAGGTAGAAAGACTCTCTGACTAAATGGTAAATGAAATTGAAGTAGATTGTGTGTGCCTAGCCTTGTAGGCAAATATAAAATTTGTCAAAAATATATGTTAAGACTGCATCAAAAGTAGAATGCTAGAGAAACTGTTTTTTTTATCCGGTTTTTTAACAGGAAGAACTACCAGGGCCTCAGCCTTGCAATCGCTAATATTTTTAGTAGATGCGAACAATCTAGAAAGACTAATACTTAGATCGCGTGTTGCCGGAGTGTATTTGATTAAAGTACTGGCAATTTTATAATAAGTGGCTTTTTTTATCTACATTAAGCTCTGCGTAAACTCTTATGAAAAGTGATTCATTTGGCAAGCAGTGGTAGTTTCAGTGCAAAATTTTAAAAGGAATCTTTAATGCTTAAATTTTCTCCTAGAGTCCTAGTGTTTTTTCGTTTCATACTTTTTCATTGGGTAATATTCTTTTTGATGCGACTGGTTTTTTTCTTTTTGTTTTCTGGAGCAGCATGAAACTTAGATTTTTATTCAATTTTAATTGCATTTTATTTTGGGGCAAAATTTGACCTTAGAGCAATCATGTGGC
>JAYZXX010000130.1:0-7052 GCA_036140815.1 Bdellovibrionota bacterium
CTCCAATTAGGAATCGCTACAGGAATCTATAATTAAAATCAGCCCCCCTAAGCTTGATTCCATCCAAAAGACAAAAACGCCTTGAAGAACGCAACGACTTCAACAGTAATCGGCGGCAAAGCCGCCCAATACCCCCGCGCCAGATACAAAAAAACCACGACGAGATTTAGAAAAGAAGAAATGAGAAAGAGGTCGTATGAGAAATGTATTTTTTCAGAGTTTTGAATCCCATGGATGGGATTCAACAAGCCCCAAGGATGGCAGGGAGCAGCGAAGGCTGCGACCGGAGTAGCGCCTCTGAAAAAATACATTTCTCAGAAGGCCGGTTCATTCGAAGAACCAAACCGAGAAGCAAGATACTCACTAAAAAACTAAGAATCCCGTCTCTTCCTAAAAAACTCCAAATAGGCCAAAATATGTTTCTCATAATGCTTATCCAAAGGACGATAAAACTCCCTACCCTCTAACTCCTTAGGAAGATGATGATGAGTCACCCCTTCCTCATGATTATGAGCGTATTGGTATCCCTTGCCATATCCCAAGTCAGTCATCAGTTTTGAACGTGAATTTCTAATGTGAAGAGGAACCTCTAAGTTTCCTGATTTTTTCACCTCAGCCATTGCTTCATTGTAGGCCATATAGGATCGATTCGATTTTGGAGCTGAGGCAAGGTAGGTGGTTGCTTGCGCCAAGGTGATTCCAGCTTCTGGCATTCCCACCATATGCACCGCTTGCATACAACTGGTGGCGATGCCTATGGCTTTCGGGTCGGCGTTTCCGACATCTTCAGACGCAGAAATCACCAAGCGCCTTGCAACAAACATTGGGTCCTCGCCACCTTCGAGCATTCGAGCCATATAGTAAATGGCAGCATCCGCATCAGAAGCACGAATGGATTTTATCATCGCACTGGCAAGACCATAATGAGCATCACCACGATCAAAATATAGATCCATGGCCGGAAGAATGCTTGATAAATCTTCTTCCCCACAGGGCCAGCTAATTTCAGATTGCTTACCTGCTTTCATCGCAAGATAGTAGTCAATCAACTGCTCACAAAGATTTAAAAATTTTCGAGCATCCCCATTTGCTAACGCGATCAATTGCTTTTGTGCATCCGAATCTAAAATATCACTGGCATTCAAAGAATAGTGACTCATGGCTTTTTCTAGTAATTTTTTGAAAGCCTCTTCCCCAATGCTGTTAAACTTTAAAACTCGGCAACGACTGAGTAAGGCCGAATTAATTTGAAAACTAGGGTTTTCGGTGGTCGCACCAACCAATAAAAAGTTTCCAGCTTCAACAAAAGGAAGTAAGACATCTTGTTGAGACTTATTTAAACGATGAATCTCATCGACGAACAATAAGGTTTTCTCATTATACTCTTGATGTTTTTGTTTGGCCTTTTCCCCTATGGTTCGTAGTTCTTTAGCTCCTGTGGAGATAGCGTTTACTGAGAAAAAAGAAATACCATAATTTTCTGAAAGTACTTTTGCAAAAGTGGTTTTACCACAGCCAGGAGGCCCCCATAATATTAAGCTTGGGAGTTTTCTTTGCTCAAACAATACTAGTATGGGACTTCCTTTATAGAGAAAGTCCTGGCCAATAATCTCATCTAAAGTTCTTGGACGAAGTCTTTCCGCCAAAGGTAAAGTATTACTGTTTCCCGTCTTACTTCCATGCTCAAACAAATCCATTTAGCCTCCAAGCTACTTTTATAATAAATTCCCTAATCCCGCTAGTGATTGTAGAAATATAAAGTGCATTTGTAGAACTTATTTCAGGAAGCGTAAAGGAATCAGACAGCCAACTTAGTATTTTGAATTCCTTAGTAGATTTAATGACTTGTGTAATTCTTACCCTGGATAAAAGGCTCTTATTTACTATATACTTGTCCTTTAAAAAGCGGAGTGTCTATGAAGTTATCTTATGCCCTTATTGTTGTTCTATTGGTCCACCCAAGTTTCCTTCTAGCATTTGGAATTCACACTGGTCTCGATCGAAGAAGCAAAGGATCTCACTCTTGTAAAAGTAGTGCTGTAAGATCAGGCTCTGGTGATCCTCAGGCAATGCCATCTGAACTAATGTTGAGAGCAGAGAAAAACAGAAACATTCAAGACCACGCTAAAGATTTAATTTCTTCCTCTTCCGTATTAAACCAAGAAAACACCTACAAAATTGATCTAGTGAATAACGCTGATAGTGTGATTCGCGTTGCTTTAGCGGAAATTGGGGTTAAGTCGAAAGAGGCTCAAGAAATTGCTCATATATTAGATTTCATTAATGACAATATCTTAGATTCGTCAAAGCTACTCAAGAGACCTGATCAAATCTACTTAATGGTCACGAAAAATGATACGGATGCATTCTGGACAAAGTCTGGAGTTTGGCAATTTAAGGTAGTTGTAAGTTACTCGCCTGAAATGAAACGTTTAATAAATACAGAGAAAAAGGGTTCTACCATCACTTTAGAAAAGAACCCTTCCGCCTCTTTACCAATTAATGCGCATGAATACTTTCATGTGGTTTTCGATAATCTATTAAAAGAAAGATACGGTAGAATTGCAGCTATTAACGATATGAACACCTACTTCCAAACTCTTAGGCACAACAGCCATAAAACCATCAACCGTCTAAACCAGATGATTGCTGAAAAAGAGCTACGAGATGAAATGCCTGTAATTACAGAAGCCTTTAAAAACTTTGAACGTTCTGAAGAAGAGTTAAAAAAGTTTATTGCAGAAAACCTATCTAATAAACTGAATGCTAAAGAACAAGAAAAGTTATTGTCATTGATTTTAGACTATAGGAAGAATCAAATAGACCTTCCTCAAACGGCAGAATTTGGTAAGAAAGTAATTTTCGGAAAAGACTATAAAGCAAAAACTGCACCTAAAAATGAAGTAAGCTACTTACAAAATTTGAGAGTAGAGGCTAGAGTTTACGAGAAGGCATATCTTGCAAAAGAACAAGAGGCCTTTGTATTGTTCAAAGAAAAGTTTCCTCATTACACAGAACAACAATTTAAAGAACTTATGGGTAAGATTTTAGGAGAAGAATTAGAATCTTTCCTAAATCACTACAAACTAGGAAAACGCATTGGCGAAGCGCTTAGAGCTGCTAATGAGTATTTTGTTCTGGTTGAACAGAATGAATTGAAAAGAGTTTATTGGACAGCAAGAGTAGAACAAACCGATGAGGCTTTTGCCCAAGCAGCTCAAGTGTATTCTGGTTTACTGCATACGTTTATTTCTAAATACCATGAACTAATCGCTGATATTGGAACTGTTCTGACTTTCAATAATGATGGGAAAGCGGTTTCAAATGCCCTGACGCATACTATGCCAAATCGATATGACCCTGACTTAAGAATGAAAAATGTGGAACCTCGCGACTTTACTAGTAAAAATAATAGAGTGGACAAATTTGTATATACCAACTCTGGGCACAACTATTTTGCTCCAGTTCGTAAATGGCTTTATGATACTTATTTAAAAATGCCAATTACAAATCACTTCTTAGGAGATAAGCTATATTCACTTGATCCTGAAACGAAGAAAGACCCTATCGAACATTATCTGTACCAAAACAAAGGCATCATCATAGATAATGTCTTAAATGCTATCCTTAAAGAATTGGATTATGTGATTGGCACTGGTGCCTTTGCTTTTGAATTTGAAAAAATCATTGAGCTAACACCTAAAGAAAGAAATGTTAGATTCATCTCCAGAATCGAAGAGGAATTCGAGAAGAACCCTCTTGTGTTTGGAAATGAAGGAAAAGAGCATTTTGAGGAATACCTAAGATCTCGCGATCACCAGTGAATATCAGCGAAATGATCAATATCAACCTTATCCATTATCTTTTGATAAGAAATTGGATAAGGTTCTTCCAACAAAGTCCCCTCTCCCAAATAAGGGTATATTTCTTCAAGATTCGTTGCACCCACTCCTCGAATTCGCCTTTGAATATGGTGTCGACGCAATTGCGAAGGTCTTTCAACTCCAACAATTTGCAGTAACTCTTTAAAAGTGTGTAGCGTTTTGGCGTGAAAATTTGCTGTTCTCGCCTCTTTAAGGTTTACATCTAAGCCTTCATAAAACCTTGGGTTGGTGGTAGCAACTCCTGTAGGACATACATTTTCATGGCACCTTAGAGCTTGGATACAACCAATGGACAACATAAATCCCCTTGCGCTATTGATTATATCAGCACCGAGAGCCAAGCGATTTAACATATTGAAAGCGGTTAGAACTTTTCCTGAGGCTATGATTTTTAGTTTTTGACGAATTCCAAAACCACGTAATGTGTTATGCACAAACACCAAACCATCCTCTAAAGGAGTTCCAACGGAGTTTGTAAACTCAAGAGGTGAGGCACCAGTACCGCCTTCACTTCCATCCACTGCAATAAAATCTGGAAATATTTCCGTTGCTACCATGGCTTTACACACAGATACGAACTCTTCTGGGTAACCCAGACAAATTTTAAAACCAACCGGTTTTCCGCCAGATGCCTGCCTTAATTTTCTTATGAACTCCAGCAGCTCCCTTGGTGAATTGAAGGCAGAATGGCCCCCTGGTGAAATCACATCTACGCCCATCGGTACATGACGAATTTCAGAAATTTCTTTGGTCACTTTCTCTTTTGGTAAAATGCCACCGTGACCTGGCTTGGCCCCTTGTGAAATTTTAATTTCAATCATTTTCACTTCAGGGCGGTTGGCATTGACTTTGAACTTCTCTATATCGAAGTTTCCATCATCATCTCTACAGCCGAAATAACCTGTACCAATCTGCCAGACTAAGTCTCCACCTTTTTTCAAATGATATGGAGATATACTTCCCTCTCCAGTATTGTGATAAAAATCGCCTATTTTTGCTCCACCATTTAAGGCTTCGATGGCATTTTTACTCAAAGAACCATAACTCATCGCTGAAATATTTAGCAGCGAGCATGAGTATTTTTGAGTACATTCATCTCCACCTACTTCAACTCGAAGGCTAGATTCATCTACCACTGTAG
Organism: Bdellovibrionota bacterium; assembly: GCA_036140815.1. Lineage (GTDB taxonomy): Bacteria > Bdellovibrionota > Bdellovibrionia > Bdellovibrionales > UBA840 > UBA6502. The sequence continues at coordinate 5,026 of JAYZXX010000130.1, forward strand.
GTTTCATGGTATGATTGATCCATTCATAGTTCGATGAATAGACATTCTCTTGGGTACCAAACGGCACTGTTTCAATTTGTCGCTTCGCTCTTTGGTATACCAAAGATCGTAAGGTTCTTGGAATTGGAGTACCAGCGGTGTCATGTTCGATGAAATATTGCTGAATTTCGGGACGAATCATTTCAAGCATATAACGAAATCTTCCCAAAACCGGAAAGTTACGGCGAATGGTTTGTCTTTTTTGAAATGCATCCTTGAATCCAAGAAAGGCAATCGGTACCAAAATAATTAAACTGTACAAAGCTTGCGGAAAATTAATTGCTATTAATCCTACAAACCCAAATACTGCAAAACATACATAAAAAAATGCGCTTCTCATGCTGACTCCTGTATATTTATACTAGACTATCTTTCGCATTGCGGCCGAACAATCTATAAAGCATTTTTCCTTAGAATCCTGGTCAAACTGACGGTATAGTTTAGGCGCATTTTTCCATATATCAGATATGGTCCAGGGGGTAAATTTGCATAAACTAAAGTATCTATTTCTCTTCCTTTTTGTTGCATCAAAAGCCTACTCTCTAAACTTTGTAGACGAATATCTTTTGAACAGTCCTGAAATCGATGAAGCGAAGTTAGAGATTGAGAAATTGGAGAACCAGGTAAAACAGGTGAGAGGAAGCTTATTCCCCGAAGTGTCTTGGTCTAACACACAGACGAAAATTAAAAACATCACTGCGTTCACGGGAAGCGCCACCATTTATGCAAGTAAACTTGAAATTACCCAGCCAATCTATACAGGAGGGAAACTCTTTGCGGCTTTAGATTTAGCAAAAGAAGAGTTAAAGATTGCCAAATTAAATCTTAAAATGACTACAGAGGCTAGTAAGTTGCGAGCTTTTAATTTTCTACTAAAACTACGAAACCAGAAAGAGAAGATAAAAATTGCCAAGGACCAACTGGGGATTCAACAAAAAAACCGATCCATCATTCAAAAAAAATCAAAGCTAGGAAATGCAAAGTCTTACGAACTTCCGCAAGCTGAAGCCGATTTAATCGCTAGAAAAGTTCAACTTGAACAATTACAAATTGAATTTAAAAAACTCGAAAAAGAAATCTCTAGCTATGTGAAAAATTGGAAGGAATTAACAAAAGATCCATGGAACCCTAGCCAAGACATCCAGTTTCTAGAGCAACAAAGCCTATTTAAAAATAATTTCGAGCTGCAGAACCTAGATCTCCAAATGAAAAACTTAAAGTTAAATCAAAAAATTGATCTTGGTGATGATCGGCCGACCATTGCACTATCGGCTAGCGAAGGTTATCAGTCTACTGAGGCTAGCGGTTTATTTGATGAGAGTAATCGCTCGAGCCAAATCGTAATTTCAGCCAATGTACCTTTGTTTTCTGGCTTATCTAGTGTTTACAAAAAGAAGTTTCACAATAATAGTATTGCCATACTCGAAAGACAAATCCAGGATACTAGAAGATCTGTTGCCTTAAGCTATAACCAATTACAAGAAGAGCTAGGCCAGAAAAAAATTCTTTTAAAGTCTTTTGAGGAATGGAAAAAATTTGCAAAGAAAAGTTTGCTTGAAGCGCAAAAATCCTACCGCATTGGTAGGATTAATTTCTTGCAACTTACCCAGGTACAACAATCTTTGGACAATGCCGAATCCTCTTATTGGGATACCTGGTTTGATTTTCACACCAAAAGGTTACAAATGTTAAATCTGCAGGGGCAAATTTTATAAACTCTTCCCTGCTGGAACACCTTCTGCTTTTTCCATAAATACATCACCACTATTAAAAGCTTTATCGATATTTAGAACCCTTGGTGTAACAAAAATCATCAACTCATTTTTAATATTTTTAGTTGTATCTTTTCTGAAGAGAGTCCCTAAAAGTGGAATGTCGCCTAAGTATGGAATTTTAACTTCCTCTTTTGTTTGGTCAAATTGATATACACCACCAATTACGATGGTATCTCCATTAGGTACAAGTACTTTCGTTTGTGCAGAACGAGT
>JAYZXX010000131.1:0-7501 GCA_036140815.1 Bdellovibrionota bacterium
TAAATCTCGTCGTTCTTTTCTTTTTTTGCTGGCGCGGGGGTATGGGGCGGCTTTGTTGCCGATGGCTGTTTGATTCGCTTTGCTCTTCAAGGTACTTTTGTTTTTTTGTTGCTTGAAGGCTTGTCGTTTTATTTGGCAGGAGCTAGGAACTTGTACAGTATTTATTGGTTTGTATCATTTTGTTACGTTTTAAATCCATTTTCTTTGAGATGAATAAAATTTGTTGGCATTTTTTTTGCTCTTCTATATTTGGGATCGGGGGAGTTTTGCGACAATATTTTAATTTTTTATCCATTCATTTTATGGCCATTCTTCTTTTGGCTTCCTTCTCTTTGAACGAAAGTTTAGAAAAAGGTGATAATGTACTCCGATTTCCCAATTCTGTAGGAGGTCTTGAAGGAGGTGGCAGTGATTTGCAAGTACCACAAGAAACTGAAGAAAAACCAAGATATTTTGAAACTACATTGCTTGGTTTAAAGGTGTCCGTGGATGGTGATAAAGATTTTTCTGATACTATTTCATTTTCGACATTTAGCTTAGATCAGGACCTGAAGGCTCAGGGGTTTCGGGTTTACATTGGTAGCGAAGTTTATGGTTCTTTAATGAATATTAATGAAAGTTTTGAAAAGGCCAACCAAGCGATCAAAAATAGTAAAATTGGCCTGGGAAATTATCATACTTTATCCAATCACTTAAAATTTACAGGCTCTAAAGATTTTGGTTTTGAACTTCGTCCCATTGAAGTTGATGCGGTTTTGGAGAGTGGAGCTAAAGACAAGGTTTTTAGTTCTGCATATAGTGAGATTGAGGATTTTGACACTTTGCAAGAGTTTTTACAATCCTTAAGTTCATCAGTTTTAAGTAATGAAAAATTACTTTCCAATGAAAAAATTCATATTTTAGATCAGTTTTTTTCTCAGTTGCCTAACGGGCCTGCGAAACAGTATCTAATGAATCAGCTTTTAGCAAAAAGCATTCAAGAAGCGGAATTCGATCCTTCAGAAGTTGAAAAGTTATCAATAGTTGCCAGTGTATTAAAGGGGCAGAATATAGATATTGATTCTCCAGACATTGCTGTGAATCCTGTCTGTGAGTTTTTGGCTATGCAGGCTAGTGATCTGGCCGCATCTTGTAGTTGGGATGATCAAATAGAAATTTCTGAATTTATTGATAAATTAAATTTAATTCAAGAAACCTATGATCTAGATTTGGAAACTTTAAAGTGTACTTTCCCTTCAAGAGATGAACTTGCAGCTAAAGCGAATGAAGCCAAAAAGAATTTTTGGAAAGGCTTTGCTCAGGTAGCAAAAGAATCGGCGGACTATTTTGCTGAGGATACAAGTGATGGGTTTTTGGGGCTTGAAGCCGCTTCTGAGGAAATTAAGAAAATTTCAGCTGGTTATAGGAAAGCCTTTAACAGTGAAGGCGAAGAAGTTTGGTATAAAGCATCAGAAGACAAAGAAACTGAAAATAACTTTCGCGGAAAAACTTTTGCTCACTCAGAAAGATCCAATTCAGAACCTTTATCAGACGATATAGACTCTGAGAGACAGGAAGACGAGAGCAGTGAAAAAAAGAACAGTATAGGCTTTAGTATCATGGCTACTGGCAATGTGGCAAAACCAGACAAATGTAGCCCGAGGCGTTTAGCGAGCGCGATTCGTGATATAAAAAGTGGCGTAAATAAAGAAGCCGGTTCCATGGGTGATACCGATGTCAATGAGGTATATAAAGTGTCTGGTAGAGGAAGTGAAGGTGACAGTGTTGACCTTAAGGTTACTCTAAACTTTCAAAGCAGTGAATCTGAGTGCCAAAATAAAGATTTAAAGAACTTACTTTCCAATCTGTTGGACGACTTCGATAATAGTAAAAAATTTAGTCAGCTTCATACTTTCCAGGCTGGTAAGCTTAAAATGACTAGTGAAGCCAGATGTCAGTATGGAATTGTTTTAGATGGCTCTATCGAACGTATGAATGCAAACACCTTAAATTCCGCTGTGTTCCATAGAGTTCGAGATGGGGTGCGATAGTGGTTTGCGCGTCAGACTTTAATTTATTTCATCAAAGTCTAATGAGCTTTAAACCCTTGATATAAGTTTAAAAATCTGATCATCTTTAATCTTTGAATTGAAATACTGAGTGGCGGGTAGACTCAGTGGTAATTGCAGGACTTATCCATCATTAAATAATCAGCCTTTGCATTCGATGGAATAGAATTTGACCAATTTTTTTAAAATTGCTTTTTTGTGATTCTTTGTCTAAAAGACATGGACCGAAACATTTGGAGGTCTTATGAAAAAGGCAATTTTAGCTTTCATCCTATTATTTTCTGTTAGCTCTTTCGCTAACGAGTGTGTAATTAATTCGAAATATAAGGAATTGGAGTCTGGAATCAATAAAGAAGATATTTGTAAAGCTAGTCTTTATGCATTGACCGGGCAAATGCAGTTTTCTGGGCAAGAACTTCTTATCGAGGCCAAGGGCGCTCGTGGAATTTATGATGTTGAACTTACAAAAATAGAGATGTCCGTAGAGGGGAATGAAATTTATAGTGGCAAAGGAGTTCTTAAATGGAATCCTGACGAAACCACAGTCATTCTTTCTGAATAGGTTCACCAATAATGTTTAATACGAAGCGAAGTTCAAATACTTCGCTTTTTTAATCTCCAAAGCTTGAACGTATTTGTTGGATAATCGATCCATGAGCCGTTTACCCAAAGATGGCTGACAGCTGTTGCAAAGTCCCCTGGGTAATTTCTCTATAGGTTAGCCATTCTAAATTACGCATGTGCGAATCAAAATGATATTGGCCGGATTTTGCTTAAGTATGCTCTATGTAATTTCAACTACTTAGCTTCTAGTCCTTTCGGCACGGATTATTTCCTATTTTATTTGCAAGATTAATAAGTTAGCCTTTGACTTTGTATTAAAATTTACTATAACGGTATGCTCCGAACCGTCTGAAATCCAAATACATCAGCAAAATCGGAAAATTTACTATGATTCGACGGGAATTGCCACCTATCGGGTCTAGAGGAGGTATTAGTTGGCAAATAACGAAAATTTAACCAAAGCGCAAGCAGAACGCGCCAAGATTCTTGCACTTCTAGACGCAGAAGATTCTTCTGTAAAACCAAACCCAACAGCATTCGACGTATCCGGAGTTAAAGACTCTTTTTCTGAGCTTTTAAAAGGCGAAGATAAAGGTGCTGACTTCACAGTTGGTGATGTAGTTAAAGGATCTGTAATCAGTATCCAACAAGACTGGGTTGTTGTAGACATCAACTACAAATCTGAAGGTGTAGTTAACGTTAACGAATTCAAAACTTATGACGGAAGTCTTACAGTTAAGGAAGGTGACGAAGTTGAAGTTTACATTCAGAAGTTAGAGAATGACAACGGTATGGTTGTGCTTTCTAAAGATAAGGCTGACATGCTTCGTGCATGGAACGACATCTCTCGCGCTGCAGAGAGCGAAGAAATCGTTGAAGGTCTTGTTATCGCGAAAGTTAAAGGTGGCTTGAGCGTAGATATCGGTGTGAAAGCTTTCTTACCAGGATCACAAATTGATCTTCGTCCGGTAAGAAACCTTGATGGTTACATCGGTCAAAAATTGAAATTCAAAGTAATTAAGTTCAACAAAAAACGTGGAAACATCGTTCTTTCTCGCAGAGTACTTCTTGAGGAAGAAAGAGAATCTATGCGTGCAGAAACTTTAGATCAGTTAGCTGAAGGTTCAGTAGTTAAAGGTATCGTTAAAAATATCACTGACTACGGTGCATTCATCGATCTAGGTGGAATGGACGGATTACTTCACATCACTGACATGAGCTGGGGCCGTGTAAAACACCCTTCTGAGCTAATTAAAGTGGCTGAAGAAATCGAAGTAAAAGTTCTTAAGTTTGATAACGAAAAAGAGAGAGTATCTCTAGGTCTTAAGCAGTTAACTACTGACCCTTGGGAAGAAGTTAAAGCTAAGTACCCACCAGGAACTAAATTACGTGGTGAAATCGTGAACATGGCTGACTACGGTGCATTCGTAGACCTAGGTGATGGAATCGAAGGTTTAATCCACGTATCTGAGATGAGCTGGACAAAACGTGTTAAGCACCCATCTCAATTAGTAAAAGTGGGTGACGAAGTTGATGTAGTGGTTCTAGAAATCGATGCATCTAACCGTCGTATCTCTCTAGGTATGAAGCAACTTGAAACAAATCCTTGGGATGAGTTGAAAGCGGCTTACCATCCTGGAACTATCATCGAAGGTGAAGTTAAGTCTGTGACTGACTTTGGTGTATTCGTAGGTGTTGAGGAAGGCATTGATGGACTAGTTCACATCTCTGACTTCTCTTGGACAAAACGTGTAAACCACCCTTCTGAAGTATACAAAAAAGGCGACAAGTTGAAAGTTGTTGTACTTGGTGTTGACGTTGAAAACGAGCGTTTCAGCCTAGGTGTGAAACAACTTGAAGCGGACCCTTGGTCAAACGTTGAAAGCGTTTACCCAATCGGTAGCCAAATTGACGTAACAGTTTCTAAAATCGCTGACTTCGGTGTGTTTGTTAACTTAACAGACGAAATTGAAGGTCTAATCCACATTTCTGAGCTAAGCACTGCACGTGTTGATAAGCCAGAAGACGTGGTAAGCGTTGGTGATTCAATCAAAGCTGAGGTGATTACTATCGACCAAGACGCTCGTAAGATTGGATTGTCTGCGAAACTAGTTAAGCTTAGAGAAGACAATAAAAACGTAGACGACTACGTTCAAAAAGCGAAAGCTACTTCTAAAACTACAATGGGTGACTTGTTCGCTGACGCTCTTAAAGGCGTTGACGTTCCTAACCAAGACTAAGCTTAAACTTATAAGTGAAATTGAAAAGCCAGCTAGAGATAGCTGGCTTTTTTTGTTTGTGAAACTTTATTGTTTTTTAGTACTGTTTTTACAAAACTTCCCTGAAACTAATTTTCTCATATCCCTGATTTTAAAAACTCTAAAGGAATGGTCAGGAGCTCCATTTTTAAATGTAAATAAATACCCTCGATTGCGAGTAAAAGTAAGTGTCGCTTTTCCGATAGACCTCAGAAAAAAACCTGCTACCGATGTTATAACTCCGAATCTGATATATATTGGGACTAGAGTGACTATAGAATTGGAGAGAGACATATTATCAAAGTAATAGGGTGCTAAAATCAACGATAGAGTCATGGATGCTCTAATGCCAGTGCCAAAATCTTCGGCTGCTTCCTGCCAAATTCCGCGACCGAGTCTTATCTTCTTGTATTTATAGTCATAAATGGCATTTTCATACTCTAAATTTTGGGCCCCATAGATACTACCATTGTCTGCATTGAAAAAGTTTAAAAAAGATTGAGCCCTTTTTTGAGCATCATTTTTATCACCACAAAATGTTAAACAACTATTTAATATTACCTGAAGTTCTTTTGAAGCTCCATGTTTTATGGGTAAAAAATTTTTATGGAACTCGGAATCTACAGAGTTTTCATCGAACCATCCTATGTTTTCTAGGTAAGTGGAGCTGGGGTGATGTTCTTCTTCTCTAGAAAACAGACCATGCGTATCAATGATAAGATATTTAAAGACTTCCCCTTCAGCGAGTTTATTAAGAAGTTCTTCGCGGAGAACTTTTTGCAAGTTTTCGTTGTTATTATCAATTTCTATTCTGCGGAAATCAACATCAGGTTTTAACTCTGCAAAAAGAAACTCGACATAATCAGCATTTTCTTGCTTTAAACTTCTGCCATCGTAAAAGTATATATGGAGGGCAATTTCCCTTTCTTGTGAGCCTTCAGATGTTGACGATGATCCTTCTTGTAAAGGCTGCAAAGTTTCGTTTTGGCAGTAGGCAGGCAAGAAGGTGAGCTGGATAAGTAAAAACAAAAAACCTAGTTTAAAAACTATTTTCCGTATGATTTTTACTAACTTCATAAGATATCCATTTTAGTTTGATGAAATTTTAACTCAGTTTGCCGTTTTTTGCTCTTATTTGCGCTAAGGAAACCAAAGCTTATCCTCTTTTGCAGTCTATTTGTCATTATAACTGCGATTACTATGCCAGCATTTTTAGTGAGGCGGTCGTTTTAGTTTAAGCGAGGATCCTTCGACCAAGACGCTCGTAAGATTGGATCGTCTGCGAAACTAGTTAAGCTTAGAGAAGACAATAGAAACGTAGACCACATTGAAAGGCTTTAATATCTAATCTGCGAGGAAAATACTTTAGACAAATTTGTTTTTAGAGCTTTAGATTCAGCGGTCAGGATCGATACGTTTGTAGTTGGGTAAAAGTAAGCGGTTATGAGGTGTCCTTAGAGAAAAGTTGTGTAAAATCCAAGCAATCCTTTTTAACTAAATCATTTAAAAGATTGGCTTTTCTTGAAAAAAGAGCGAGGATTTGGTCTTATATTGATTCTCTCGGAGGTTCGGATGAAAGCAAATCCTTGGTTCTTATTCAGCATGATTATTTTAACGTTTATGGGTGGTTGTACCTTTATCGTTTTTAATTCTTTGAGTGGGGTAGTGCAAACGCCAACACAACAAATTGCAGAAGATTCTATTTTATTGTTGGAATTAGAAGGCGTAATTTTAGATGGTAAAAAGTTTTTAAAGGAGATCAGAGACTATTCTGAAAAAGACAATATCAAAGGGGTTGTGGTTCGCGTGAATTCTCCAGGCGGAGTGGTTGGGCCTAGCCAAGAGATTTACTCAGAAATTATGCGAGTAAGAGACATCGTACAAAAGCCGATCTACATTTCAGCCAATGGTTTGATGGCCTCAGGTGCTTTTTATGCAGCAATGGGAGCTTCAAAAATTTATGCTAATAAAGGAAGCCTTTTAGGTTCTATTGGCGTGATTATGAATTTTGCAAATTTAGAAGAGCTATATAGCTGGGCCAAGATCAAACGCTTTAACTTGACTACCGGTAAATTTAAAGACACGGGAAGTGATTTTCGATCAATGCGCGAAGATGAAAAAGCTTACCTAAATGACTTACTATCAGAAAGCTTAAATCAATTCATCGATGACATCGTTGCTGGAAGAAAAATTCAAAGAGACAAAGTAGCCGCCGTAGCTGATGGGCGTGTGTTCACAGGTGTGTTCGCTAAACAGTATGGTTTCATTGACGAAATTGGTGGATTGCATGATGCTATTTCTGCGATGGGAGAAGCCACGGGTTTAGGTAAAAAACCTAAAATCTATCGTCCACAAAAAACTCCAGAAGAATTTTTTGAAATGTTAGGCGAGCGAGTACAGGCTTTAAATCCTTACAGTGCTATGAAGGACACACTTCATTTACAAAACTTCGGAAAACCAATGTTTATTTTACCACAGTACGCTGAATAAAACAGAGAGCATAGAAAAGCATGGCAAAGAAAAAAGCAAAGAAAGTAGTTTCAAAAAAGAAGGCGACTAAAAAAACAAGTGCTAGAAAAAAAGCACCTGCAAAGAAGAAAGTCGCCAAGAAAGCCACAAAAAAAGTAGCTA
>JAYZXX010000132.1:0-15348 GCA_036140815.1 Bdellovibrionota bacterium
AACAAATAAACTTTGATAAAACGATTGGGACAATTATGAATCTACAAGAAGTTGGAAAGACTGTGGGTAAAGAAAAGAAAGCGAAAAAGCCTAAGAAAAAAGTAATGCCGATGGAGGAGTTCGATAAGTATTATTACTACCATCGTTCGGTTCAATCCACAGAAAACGACGTTCAGTTTTTTGATAAGGTTTATAAAGAGTTGAAAGGTAAAGAAGCTCAAAGCTTCCGTGAAGATTTTTGTGGAACTCATTCATTAAGTTGTGAGTGGGTTAAATTAGGTGGTAAAAGAACTGCTGTAGGAATTGATTTAGATCAAGAGCCAATTGACTATGGTCAAAAAACTTATTTCTCTGAGTTAAATGCAGAACAAAAAAAGAGAGTTGAAATTATTAATGCCAATGTTTTAGATGAGGGGATTTCTTCTACGGATATCGTTTCGGCCTCTAACTTTTCTTACTTTATTTTCAAAGAAAGAGAACTTTTAAAGTCTTACTTCGCAAATGCTTACAAAAACTGTAAGGAAGACGGTATTTTTATCGTTGATTGCTTTGGTGGACCAAAATGCCAAGAGGAAAACGAGGAAGAGACTGAACACGACGATTTCTCTTATTTCTGGGATCAAGACAGTTTCGATCCAGTGACAAACTATGCTTTGTTTCACATTCATTTTAAAATTAATGGTTACAAGAAAATTAAAAAGGCTTTTACTTATGATTGGAGAATGTGGTCTATTCCTGAAATTCGTGAAATCATGAAAGAAGCAGGATTCTCAAAGACCCATGTTTATTGGGAGCAAAGTGATGAAGACGGTGATGGAAACGGAGTTTTTGACCGCGTGGAAGTAGGGGAAGAGTGTGAAGCTTGGATCGCCTACATCGTTGGAGAGAAATAAAAATAGATTTTAATCATCAAAGAAATATTAAAAAGCAAAAGAGTCGCTCTTTTGCTTTTTTTATTTAAATGAAGTTCATTGGTAGTATTAATCAATATTAGGCAAGTTTCCTGTAGGCCTTTTTAGCCATCTCCACTTTATTTTTTTCAGGTTTACTGCGAACGGAAATATAACCTACGCATTCCCCCATCTCAAAGCAAGGGTATACAATGGCTTTCACCCAATACACTCGCCCTTGGGCTCCGCGGTTTAAAACATAGCCCTGCCATAGTTTCTTTTGTTTGATGCAGTCCCAAAGGTCGGCAAAGGCGGTTTTTGGCATATCAGGATGACGAATGATATTGTGGGGCTTCCCTACCAGAGTACCATCCTCATATTGAGCTACATTATAAAAGGCCTCATTGGCAAAAGTAATACGGCCTTTTAAATCCGTGGCCGAAATTAGAATGTCATCCTCTTTCAATACATATTCCTGCTCCATTTTTTGAAAACGTTGAGGAGCATTAAAATCACTTCTTGAAACCAATGGCGATAATCGATCTAATGGGTCCATTTCTTTTTCGGCCCCGGCATTCATTTGAACCAAACTAAGCAAGTAGGAGAAGCTTTTTGCGATGGTATCTAATTGCCCTGAATCCGTATTCATTTTTTTTGAATTTTCCGATAAATTCATAAATGTGTGAATAGAGCTCTCAACGTATGAATTTGCTTTTTCAGTAGTACTTTTAATTTGATTAATATGAGACTGGGTTTCACCTAAGACGACCAAAGAACTATCCATTTTTTCTTTGCTTGAGTTCAAATTGGTAGAAAGGTTTGAAATGGACTCACCAATACTAAAAATTCTTTTTTGAATTTCTTCATTCACTGATTTTGTGTTCCTGGAAAGTTCTTTCACTTCTTGGGCGACTACGGCAAAACCTTTTCCTTCTTCACCGGCGCGGGCAGCTTCTATGGTTGCATTTAAAGCCAAGAGATTGGTTTGATCGGCGATAGCGGTAATGTTTCTTAAAAGTTGATTCACGTCTTCGAATCTTTCCTCCAGATCTTGCATTTTTTCAAATACGAGCCTTAGTTGTTGTGAGTTCTCTTGGGTTTCGTTGGATAGTGAATCGAAGCTATTATGCACATCCATTGTATCGCTATGGATGGTCTGCATATCCATTTTAATGGCATTAAAATCCTCGATGCTTTTACTTATTTGTGTTTGCTGTTGCCCAATGCTTTCTGAGGTTCGAGAAGAGATGTGCATTAGTTCTTTACCGGCATCACCAATAAGTTGTGTTCTCAAGCTAGATTCATTAAATTCCTTAATTTGTCCTTCTTGCTTTTCACTTTTTTTTTCTTCAGAAGGGTGGATATTGATGGCCATTGACATTGCTTCTCCTTAATACGTATTCATAGGAGCTATCGACTCATGGATTTCAATTGTTAAGAAATTAATAAAACATTCACACAGGAAAAAACTATAATCCATTAAAATGATTGAGAAAAATTTTCCCAAGAGACTCACTTAATTAAGATCTCCTTTCGGATATAATACTTTCTACCAGCTTCAGAGAAGAAGTTTCCTGGAAACCATTTTTTATCTAAATAGTATCGATAAATTCTATCACCACTGGAAAGATTATAGGCTGATAGATCTTCAGCCCAGGACTTATAGTTGTGTTTAATGTCCTCTCTATTTAGAAGTGAGTCAGACTGACTCATATCAATGGCATGATAGTTTTCAATTTTTCTACAGCGCATATCATCATCTAAAAGGTAATCTTTTAAGAGGATGATTTCACACATATGAATTTGATCACTAAAGTTTTCAGTGAAATTGATTAAAATCTCATTTGCATCAAACTCTTTGGAGGAACCTGCAACGTCATTTTCATCGCGATACAAAATATCGATTTCTGGAGTTGTAATTTTAAAGGAAAATGGTCCGAAGTATTCTCGGGAGCTAACTTCATATAGGTATATTACTTTTTCATCACCAAGTTTTAGATCGTATTCAGTTTGCCAAGAAGGAAATTCCAAAAGATAAGCTTGTTCATCCACAAAAGTTTTTTCAAGCCTCTGTTGAAAAATCCAATTGAGCTTATGTAGACTTCTACTTTCCCTAAGGCCGTAAAAGTTATCTGGCTGCATTTGTCCATCGGAGTCTAGGCAGTGATTATCTATGTGATCATTTAGATCGTAAACGCATATTTTACTGTGCTCAGTGAGGTGAGCTATATTAAAAAAGAGTCTCTGATTGGCAGGAAACTCATGAACCACAGAAGAGCTGAGATAGTCAGTGCCTTCAGTTTCGATGATTTTAGGAAAATCTTCTGTTGAGCTGAAAATCAATCGCGTTTTCATTGTTGCTTCCCAATCTAACTTGGATTCATCCAGTTCTTTAGGTAGGCATACGCTTGGATTATTGTAACAATAGTCTATATCACTGGAATTTTCACTAAAGTCACAGTTTTGATACATCAGCATCAAAAAGCTACTAATAATAAAGATAGAAATTTTGACCTGTTTTTCGCTCATCGATTAGCGGTTCGGTAAGCTTTTGTACAGAGTTGAGAGAAAATGGAGATAGGCTAAAAAGAGAGAAAAGCTAGTAATTACGGGGCTTTGAGTGCCTTTGTTTCTGTGCGAAATGTCAAAGTTTTAGACGCTTAAAAGCATTCTGTTTTGACTTCTAAGTAAGTTTAGACTTTTTATCTTACAAGGATTAAGGTCGGTTTTTTTGTAAGCTCAAAGACTCACAAACCTGGGTTTCGCGAACCCCTGTTTTGTAGTTATCATTGATATATACTAATTTGAATGGTCCACTTTCGTTCATAAATAGTTCAAAGGCGCTAGCTCCACTGCTATGTGGAAATACTGCACTTAAAATTTCTCTCTTTGGGCGAACGCTTGCATTGCTAGAATTTACGATGGGAAGATGGCGAAATTCTGTGTTGGGATAGTTTTGCAAGTCAATGATGACCCGCTCGTTAAGTGGGTGACGTAGATCATTTTTAAAGTGTACCGACTTAATTTCAAAGGAACACTCTTCTGCGTTGTTTGTAAGGCCCTTGTAAACTCCTAACTCAAAGTGAGCAGAAGCGCTAACACATAAACCAACGATTGCTAATAGTGAGTAGATAAAGTTCATAATTTCCCCTTGATACATTGACTCTAGCGAGAAAAAATATTTTGAGCAAAAAATAAATGAATGAACTTAATAAAACTTACAAGAACTGGTCTCAGCTTTAAAATGTGAGGCTTAGAGAAAGGTGGGGGTGTAAAAAAGTGTTTTGGAACATCCTTATGTGAAGCTGTGCATAAAATACTACTGTTGTTTTTTGGCCCAATCGAGATAGGCGCCAGAAGTGTTGTGTAGGTGGATTTGGGTAATGCAAGGCGTGTGATAGCTGTGCTGTTCTTCCAGGTAGCTTTTTAAATCATCGAATTTATGGGGAACGTGTTTTAATAGAAGTAAGCTTTCAGCCTCATTTACGACCTTTCCGTCAGAATGGTAAAAACTAGTCATTTGTGGTAAAACGTTTGCGCAAATAGCTAAGCGTTTTTCAACGCATGACTGAGCTAAAATATGAGCTTCCTCTTCGTTGCTACAGGGTACGTAGGCCATGGCTAAATCCATATTAATCCTCATTCTCTTTGGCGCGTTTGATAATAAATTTACCCGAGTCCATGTCGTGCTCTAGGTGAAAGTCATTAGAGTTATCGTAATCAAGTTCATCAATGATTTCTTCTCCGAGTAAAGCTTCGATACAATCTTCTAATGTGATAATTCCAGTGGTGGCACCATAGTCGTTCACCACAATAAAGAGATGTTCTTTGTGTTTTATAAACTGCTGCATAGCAGAGGCGACGGAGAGGTTTTTAGACACAACTCGAACAGGATTGACAAGTTTTTGCAAGCTTTGATCTGTTTTGTCGTTTAATTTATTCTTCATGATTTGATAGCGCAAAACCATTCCCGTAATGTCGTTTAAGTTTTCGCCATAGACTGGGTACCTTGAGTGTCTAAGTACGGGGTAGTCATCCAATATTTCCTGAATTACTTTATCCTGACGAAATAGGGATACTTCACTGAGGGGAGTCATTACATCCTGAACATTTAACTCATTTAAATTTAAAAGGTTTCGAATAATTAAGCTTTCGTTTTCTTCGATAGCTCCTTCTGATTCACCAATTTCTGTGGTGGCAATCATTTCATCTCTAGTGAATTTCTGATCATCTTCGTCAGCTGCAGCATTAATGATTTGTGTGATTCTTGCTGAGATAATCACAAAGGGGTAGGTGATAAAAATCATAACTGGCAAAATATAGGCGGCTAGTTTTGCAATGGGCTTGGCGTAGAGGGCGCCAATGGTCTTGGGAATGATTTCTGAGAAAATTAAGATTCCCAGTGTCAATAGTCCTGATGCTAGTGCAACATATTCGTTGCCAAAAATTTCTAAGACTTGAGCTCCTACCCCAGCGGCTCCAACTGTATTGGCGATAGTATTTAAACTTAAAATTGCGGCTAGGGGCCGGTTAAGGTTTTCCTTGAGTAGCTGCAAGCGAGGCCCTAGCTTATGACCTTGGTTAACAAGACTGCTGATATAGGTTTGTGGAATACTTAAAAGGCAGGCTTCTAGCAAGCTACATATAAAAGAAACTAAAATGGCAAGGGTAACGTAAAAAATTAAACCAAACATGATAGAAGTATTCTAGGAGGCTTTCTATTTTGAAACAATCAAAAACTCGAATATAGGTGAATCTACTAGAGGGGGATCCCGAACAAGTTAAAGACATGATGAGTTGATCTTTAATTTATTTGGCTTTTCCCTTGTAAGATGTAAAAGGAAGATATTTAAGTGCGTTATTATCTTAGGATAAGGCCCCATTTGTCTTGGAGCCCACGGGAGTTGATATGTAATTGTTAAACACCCTCATTGGCCAATCTCATGGATTTTCTTCGAAGAATATTTCTTTAATTTATATCACATAGTATTCCCACAAATCAGTATTTAAGATCAGCATTTCTGAAGGTGTCATAGTTATACCAATATTATAATCTATCCTTATGCCAAAAAAATTTTCTATCATTTCTAATTTGAATTTGAGAGTTGCGATCAAAATCGAGTCCATCACTGCGGAAAGAATACTTCGTTTTGAAACCTCGAATTTGCCCATCAGGAGTAAAATAAATTCTACCGCCCATCTTCGCGACTAAATTATTTCGTAAAAACTCTGGTAAGAGGTGATCAATATCTAGATCAGCCCCTAAAATGCAGTGGGCTAATTTGTTGGTTTCAGAGTAGTATGCAAAGGATTTTTTAGCCTGGCAAGGTATCCCATCGAATTGAAAGGAGCGAAGTTTCTTGCCACGGCTATTTTTGACCTTGGAAAATTTAATCTCAATGATTTTGTCCCCTAAGTATTTATTCAATGAAAAGGTGGCATCGTAAAGCTTCCAGTCTGCAAAGCTGAAAACTTGATCTTTTGCTAGCTTGCAAGATAATAGTTTTTGATTTTTTGATAGGTTTACCCATCCAGAAACACATTTATAGTTATTTATGATTTGAGAACCATGATTATAAAATGACTTTAAATTACCATTTTCATAGAAAGAAACTGCATCGTATTGATACCAATTGCCCGATTTGGGGATCCTAATTCCTTCAAAGACTGTATTTTCTAAATTTAAGCATTCTGCTACGCTCAAATCTTTATAGAATTTGGTTGGTTGGCAACGAAGACTTGTTCCTTTTACTTTTACTGTGCCAATCATTAAGGGGGCATAGTTGCCAGAACTGCTAATATTATTGAGAGCAAGTCTTCCGTCTTCGGTCGTATATAGAAACAAGTTTTCCCTCATTCTAAATTGATAGTCACCAATAGAATAGATTTTCTGGTCCCTAGGCGAGTGTATAAACTCTGTTCCATAGATAGAATAATTAGTAGCTATGTCGTCGGGATATTTTGTATATCGAATCTTAGCCTTCCGAGGAAGCTTCATATTTGGATATTCATCAAAACTTAAATTGGTTCCTATAAAGTAGAGGTTTTTTGGTATTTTGGTGTCCGCTTTAAACAATACTCTGCTGAGGCTGAATTCTAAAGCATCAATTTTTATTCTTTGATCGCTTAGGTTTTCCAAGTAACCATTTTCCAGTACTTTTAAATTTAAATTTTTTCCAAAAAACTGTAGCTGAACTATTTTACCTGCAGCTAGGTTGAGCTCATTTAGTACTTCTCCTTTCCTTGGTGGCCTAAGATAAAATTCTTGATAGATGTCTGAAAAAGGCACTTTCAAGTCCATTGAGTAGTGAAAATCTACTGGAAATTGAAATCCTCCATTTAGCCGAAGTTCGTTTTCAAGTTCATCGGCGGGAAGTTGAAAGTACTCCACACTAGATAAGAAACTGCTTTGTATTCTTACCTGTGTTGTATCTTCGATATTTTCGTAGCTGGCTAGTAAAGTTTCGTGGATTAAAAATGTCAGTTTATCTACGTCAGGAAGAAGCTTGTATAAGGTTTCATTAATATTAACAACGCGGTAGCCATCTTCGCTCAGCTTGATATGTCTTGCTAGTTGTAGAATGCTACATTTTTCTGTCGGAACAATACTTGAGTTTGCATCATTTATTTCGATGATACTATTGGTATTGATTTTCCACTTAATTTTATTTTGTAACTGACTCAGTTTGTGTGCAACACTAGTTCGGTCTAAACTTTTTTGTTCGAAGTTTCTCCACTCATCTAAAATCTCACCAAAATTTCTGTGGTTCTGGTAAACTCTTTTTTTATTTTTAACCAGTAAGTCATTAGGAATACTTTTTTGTAAATCGCTTATAGGATCAGACCATGATTCTTCGTAAAATGGAGTGTATAAGCTTTGGTAGTTATCAAGTAAGCGTACAGAAATAATATGGTCTTTCAAGTAACTACCATCCTCAGATTTTCCTAAAGGATCTTTCGGGAAACTCGTAGTTTCATTGTATTTTAAGATCCCTATGACTTCATTTTTATACTTACTATCAGTGAAGCAAACATAGGCATCACCACCATTGCCGGAGTGGCCCTTTGCATAAATTTTTGTGAAGGGGAGACTTAGCATTAGGCTGCTCAATAGAATTGTTTTTGATTTTAAATTATACTTCATTTTCTTTCTCCATTTCCTTCGTTTTTGTAGGTTTGAGGTTTTCATTAATTCTTGTTAGTGGGAAAAACTGCATACTTAGCTGATAAACTTCGTTTGGCGGGCTGATTTCGTCGTATTTATCAGACAGTTCAATAACTTTCTGTTTAAACTCATCCATCAATGTTTTCATTTCTGGAATCATGGCAGTGTTGATGGGGAGACTTAAGCTACTAGATTCTCTATGTTTAAAATCGATATCATCAATGGATTGAATGGCTTTTTGTAGGATCTGCTTTTGTAGTGATTTTTTTGTCTCCGTGGTATTGTTAAAGTTAACCCAATTGCTTGAATCAGTTCTTAATTGATAATTAGCATTTACCTTCTCTAGGTGTTTGGATTGAACCAAAAGATCCAAAGCAATCTCGGTAGTTTTTCGATCAATACCAATTCTCTTACTCATCCAGTCTATGTTGTTCTCAAAGTCGGGTAGGTGAAACAAATCTAAAATGGCAAAAAAGTACCATTTAGAAATGGGGATTAAGTCAGAAGAGTTCAGGCTTTTGTGTTTTTCGTCTAAACTTGCGTTCGATTGGTATAGTTTTAAATTTTCCTCAAGATCCATCCTGAGTTTATCGAGACAAGACTTCATTAAATTTTGTGTCGGCTGTCTTTTTTGATTGATGATTTTTGAGAGTAATCCAGGATCAATTTTTAATGATTTAGCAAAGGCTCGAAGAGAGTAAGAAGGATTGGACTCTTTACGTGTCAAAAGCTCTCTTCTTAAAACCTGCAAAAAGACTTTGCTGTTAATGGTATTTTTGTTTTCTTCTGGATTCATGGGAAGAGTGTTAGCAAAGGATATATGATTTTACTAGAAACTTGTCATCAAAATGTAGACAAGTTCTGACAACATATAAAATATACTATGTTTGAAAGTGGGGCGGAGGGTTTATTAGATTGTATCACCAATTCGAAATCTAAAGCTATGATTCTAAGTACCTGTTATTAATTGCCTTATTTTCTTGTTCCTGTGAATAGGTACGCAAGTGTTCAAGCTTGAAATACAAAATGGCCTATTAAACAGGTTCCAATAAAAAATGCAATTTGAAGACCTAAAATATAAAACATTTCATATTGTGAGAGATCTACAAAGTGGAATTTTGTCGGTTGTAATGAAATCAACTCCCTTTTCAATGAATTCTTCTATTTCAGATCTATGATTTTTAGTATAAACACCAACAAGTTTTCCATCGGCCTGGTATTTTTTAACCTGTTTGTTACCAATTTTTTTTGTGTCTATACCATGGAGCCTATCTAGATTTAGGCGATTGCCATTAGACTTTAGAAGTAATATTTTCGTTTTTGATAGAAAAGCATTGAGTTGTGAGTCTTGGTAGATTTTTTCTAAGACCTCCTTATGGAAAGAGATGAAATAAATTTGTTCAGGACGATTACTAAAAAACTCGAAAATGTCCAAATAATCTTGATGGGTGATTTTATTGTCTTTAATTTCTAAAAATAGTTTTGTGTTTCCAAAAGAAAGACGTTCTAAGGCTTCCCTTAAGCTTGGGATTTTTTCACGATTAGCAAGCTCACAGTTTTCTATGATCTCATTAAAATTAAGTCGTGAGACTTTTGATTTTTTCGGGCATTGATCGCCACGAACCAAGCGATTGAGACGAGTGTCATGGTAGACAAGAGTTTTACCATCACGAGTGTGTCGTATATCAATTTCTAATCCCCAAGACTCTTGGTCTACATTTTGCGAGATTGCCTCCAACGAATTCTCTAATCCACCGTAACCTAGCGCTCTGTGGGCCACGCATTTAGTTTCAGCATTTATTTGCCAGCTAAAAAAGAAGATGAAGAAGAATGGAATAGTTTTAGATTTCATTGAAGTCCCCCCAGAATTCATTAGAAATATTAATATATAAAACTCTTTTAAAAGGCTTAGCATTATTTTGCTTAACAATGGATAGGAATTTTTAATTTACTTAGATACTGTTCTGCGCAAATGTTTAAGACAATAGCTAAAATACCGTTTTTGAGACTATATCGAGAATTTCTAACTAAAGACTATCATAGAGGATGTATATTCTCTAAAATCCAAAATTTTTTTGTGAAATTTGAATTTCATTTTTTAGGCTCGCTTTATTCTGCTAAAAGCGATTTTAAAATATATATCCTTATTGGAGAGAGCCCATTTTATGGGCTATATATATACTCAAGACTTAATATTTTACACTACAACCATATGGTTTCGTTTTTGCTGGGTCGATAGCTTTCCCAGCCATTGCATTGTCGATGGCCATGGCGATATAGTTTTTTGCCGTTTTGATTGTATCTGGGCGATACGAAGAATCGCTGTCTATAGCACCTTGATAAATTACTTTTCCTTCTGGGCTGATCAGGTACATATGAGGAGTGGTTTTCGCTCCATACTTTTTACCAACTTCACCAGTGGGATCTAGCAAGGTTGCTAGGGATGCCTGAGCTCTTTCCTTTTTTGTAGCGGTTGCAGCTGCGGCATCGCGATATCCTTGCTTGCCTTCGGCTGAAGAAATGATTGAGTACCACTGTACATCTTTAGCAATGTATTTTTTTTGTAGAGCTTGCATATTTCCTGAACCGTAGTGTTTTTCCACATATGGACACTCATTGTTAAACCATTCAAGAACAACAAATTTTTTATCTTTTAAAATTTTTGAGAGTTGATAAGTTTTGCCGTCATTTCCTTTTAAGGTGAAATCAGGTGCTTGTTGTCCATTCTCAACAGCGGCCATGGCGCTTACACCAAAGCTGACTAGTGCAATTGTAATAATTTTTTTAATCATTGGATTCTCCTTGTTGACTGTTTTTTAAGTTTTGTATGCTTTCAATAAGTACAGAGCTTGTTAATAGCTCAGGTAATAAGATCACTTGTTTTGAGCCTTTGGGGAAAAATAAATATAGCGGAATACCGGCTCTACCATATTCGGCTAATTTCATCCCAGTGGCTGAGTCCCTTTTAGTCCAATCCACTTTGTAGGTTTTTATTTTTTCATTTTTAAAAAACTTTTGAACCTCATCATCTTGGAAGACTAATTTTTCATTCACTTTACAAGTCACACACCAATCCGCAGTGAAACTTACAAAGCGAGCGGAGCTGGTATCTGAAAGTTCTGCCCAGTTTTCAACTTTAAAGTTCTGCCAATAGCTTGCATCTTTGGTTTTCGAAGTAGAAGCCAATTGTGTAGCCAACCAAACTAGCCACACACTTGTTGCTATTAACAAAAAGCCCATGGCTTTTTTGAAAACCACCATCCAATTTCCAGGGCGTGGTAGTAGTTTCGCTGCTTTCGGTAACAAGCCAAAAATAAGAAAAGGAAATGCCATTCCAATTCCTAAGCCACTGAAAATAAAGAGAATGGCTTGGCTGGATTGGGAAAGGGCAAAACCAATAGCCGCTCCCATAAAAGGGGCTGTACACGGGGAGGCTACAACAACAGCTAAGAGACCTGTAAGAAAGGCTTTGATTCTTTCATCTTTGTTAGCAATTTTTTTCGTAGCAAAGCCAGGGATTCTATCAATGCTCCAAAGATCGAAGAAGTTTAATCCTAGAATAAAAAAGAGAAGCGCTAAAAAGCCAACGAAACCTATGTCTTGTAATTGAAATCCCCAGCCAACAAACTGCCCTGAAGCCCTTAGGCTAACCAAAACGAAAGCTAAAGCGATAAAGGAAAATAGGACTCCGAAGGAGTAGGCAAATTGATTTTGGCGAATATTTTTTTCACTGGATTCAATGGCCTTTACAATAGAAAATGCTTTGAGTGAGACGATAGGAAACACACAAGGCATTAGGTTTAAAATCAATCCACCTAAAAAGGCCATCAGGAAAAAAGGGAATAGGTTTGGACTAAGGTGTAAGAAGGCGACTTTACTTGCCAAGACTTGGCCCTTGGATTTATAAGTGATCACAGCTTCTCTAGCTTTTTTGTCTTTGAAGTTATCCTTACTTAAAAAATTATACTGATTTCCAGATACACGAATTAGCTTAGCCGCTTCTAGGGATTCCACTTGTTCTGGATACCAAAAGACGTTTAAAAGTTCGAAATCTTTATCCCTCGTAATTTGCCAGTGAGTGTTTTTTAAAGATGGACTAAAGCTTGCTTTGAAGTCTGAGCTTTGCGGAATTCGTTCTTGAAAACTTTCCACAAGGCTTTGTTCCGCTTTACTGATTTTTTCCATTGGAAATTCACTTTTATTAACTTCAATGGAACCTGGGATACAAATGTCTTTGCAGATAAGAAGGTCTGCTCTAATTTTTTGCAGTGGTTCTAGTAATTCAAAAAAGTAAACAGCTTCTTCTTCGTAACCATAGGTCATAATGGGATCAACAAAAATTTCCTCAGGGTAGGGATATTGAATTTCCACTTTTTGTTGTTCCGAAGAACTATAATGAAACAGCTCTGGTGGAGCACCAGAGTCACCAGGGTTTTTCCAATAGCTATGCCATTTTTCTTCCAGATCTAATTCTAATGCATATTGATTACTCTCTTCATCAATGACAATTATCCTTGCTTGGCCATGAGGAAGCTCTTTCCAGGGACTAGCTTGCCAATCCGCAGATGCGATCTGAAATGAAAACAAAAGAAACATTGAAATGAAGTGAGTAAAGCGCATAAAATCTCCAATGTTTATTATTAGAAAAGAAGCGTTCACCAGCCGCAAGCTTTTTAGAAAAACAAATAGAAATAACTTTTAAATGAAAGTTAGATAAGATTCGAATCTTTACGAAGCCGGATGTTTTGTAACAATTTGTTTCGCGAAAATTAGGACTGTTTTTGCTGGTTGCAGATTTTTAATTTTGGAAGAGTGAATGAAAGATTCACTTGCAAGAGTTTGAACTAGCGTGGAATGGATTCTTGGTTGGAGCCCTATTTTAAATTTTTGTAATGATAGCTTTTTGAGTTGAGATGAATTTGTAAATTTGGTGATTTTGCATAATCATAAATTCTTAGTTAAATAAAAAGATGAATAGACTAAAAACATTCTTTAGAGTACTGGAATGAAAAGGGGAAAAAGCCTTTATCTTAGTATTTATTAAAACAATAGGTTGGAGTATTTATTTTTGAAACATAGAAACATCAGTATGGAAGGCCTGGGAGGGCAACCAGTTGGTTAGCTATTGCCATTTAAACTCAATAAATTTAGAACCTGCTGCCAATTTACGCCATCTCCTTGTCATTATTTCCAATCTCCTTAGCCTGAAAGGCAAATTCTGTCTAAGACCTTGGTTTTATAGTAAAATTGCAATGTGAACCTGTTTATTAAGCTATTAATTTTATTCTCTTTTTCCGCGGCACAAGTGCAGGCGCAAGTAGTTGTTGGGCCGACGGATGAGCAAGAGAGTTCGCGAAAAAACGATTTCACCCAAGCGCCTCTTTCTTCCATGCAATGGGGAAATTTACAAATGAATGGCAAAGATGTTCTTTATTCCATTCAAGTTGAAGAAGGAATGGAAGCGCAATTTAGTTACGATCAATTGCAGCAGTACGAGAAGCTTCAGTCTAGTCGGCAAATCGTAGATTCTTATCCAGTAGAAATTAGTGTTCGAGAAATTCCTCAATCTGATTTGCAAAAAAAAGGTTTGATCGAAGGATTAAAACGTTTTTATCAAGATGAATATGAAGGGAAGAGTAAAAGTTCTAAGGTGCTTCGCCATGCTACCTTTAGCATTGCTGCGGCAGGTTCTGTCTTTGTTTGGACAGCTAGCGTTTTAGCGGGTGAGTCTGTGATGGCTACAGATTTAAATAGCGAACTACCTAGCCTTTTTAAAGAAGGCTATAGTTTTTTTGCAAATCACATCAACGCACTTTATCAAGGGATTGAGACGAAAAGTTTGAATCCCTCTCAGATGATCACAGGTCTAAGTATCAGTTTGTCGATTAATGCTTTCTTTATCTATTTCGAAGATTTTGCCGATCGAAAAATATTTAAAACAGGTAAAATGATGGGCTTTGCTAATCGAGTTTTATCGACCTATGAAGAGTGGAAACTAGGGATAAGTTCCTACGTAGAAATGAAACGCTTGGATCAATCTGAAAGAGTAACCCGAAATAGAGAAACAAGAGAATTTTTGCTAAGCCCATTGAAGAAATCACCTAATATGTATTCTATTGCGGATGAATCTCTAGATACTTCGAGACAGGTTTTTATGGCGAGGCTACTTAGCTCTGGCGCTGTGAACCTATTAATAATTTTGGCTTATCAAATGATTAAAGATGGCTTCCCTTTAACACATACGGAATTAGGCTCATTCTCTGCAGATGTATTTTTGAAGTGGGGAGCTGTAATGTCAATTAGTGCTGGTTTTTCAATCGCTCGTGGGGCCTTAAAAGATTTGATGGAAAAGGACTTGGTGAGTGAAAAAGTGGTTCGTTGGTATGCCTTTTTGATGAAAGCCGGTTTAACCCCAGTATATTTGGCTATGTTTTTGGATATGATTTCCATATCCAAGGTGGTTGGCTTTGTTGGCGTGCCGGGCTGGATTGGAATGCTACTTTTATCGCGCTATTCCAAAAAGGTGAATGAGGTTTTTCGAGCAACAAAGTATGATCAGCTTTCAAGTTTAGAACTGCAAAAGATTCATTTACGTTTTCTCCGTAAGGAAAAGCTTGGGCCAGCTAGTTTGTATTTAATAGACTCAACAAAGTTAAGTAGTATCAATAGTTTACAGCAAGTCTCTCGTTCGTGTAAATACAGTGGAATCTGACGAATAGGTCTCGATTGATCTGAATTTGTGATTAAGAAAGTAAGATACTTTTAAAACTTACAAATGATGTGTGTTTTTTCAGCAAAACTCATCCACTTTGGAGTAAATCAGAGAAGTTTTGAAATGGTTTTTACATAAGAAAAATCAATCCTTTCGATTACTTCTGTTTTGCAAAGCATGAGGCATTGTGGTATTTAATTTGCCACACGTATATATCTAACGCGGGTTTGGCCAAAATCAGGCCGCTGGATGACTAAGTATTTTTTAGGTCTTAGGACTTTATTATTAACTATAAAACACAAATATTTTGGAAGGCTTGTTCTAATGGGAAAGAATTTTGAATTAAAAGACGTCCGCAACATTGGTATCTCGGCTCACATTGACTCGGGTAAAACGACTCTTACTGAGCGTATCCTTTTCTACACTGGACGTATTCACGCGATCCACGAAGTTAGAGGAAAAGACGGTGTTGGCGCGAAGATGGACTCTATGGATCTTGAGAGAGAAAAAGGGATTACAATACAGTCTGCTGCGACTTACACTACTTGGATAGATAACCAAATTAACATTATCGATACTCC
>JAYZXX010000133.1:0-8721 GCA_036140815.1 Bdellovibrionota bacterium
GATTCGTAGTTACAAAATGTACTTGCAGTAAACAAATTGTTCATTCGAACTCTTATGACAAAATCAAGAAGGGCTTTGAATTAGAATTAGTTGGTGAATTTCTCAGTAATGACTAATGATACTAAAATATTTACTTTTACCTTGTACTTTTAATTCGATTTCGTCATCTAATCTCTTCTTCCAAAGTTTTTGTCCCAATGGTGATGCCGGTGTAATACTTTGGATTTCAATTTCTTGATGTGGAATTTTATAGCCACCAGCTCGATTTACAAGAAGAAGAAATTTTGACATTCCATCCTCATCTTCAATTTGCACTAGGCTAGAATAATCAATGGACTGATCTTCTGAGAATTTTTTGTTTTGAATCTTTTTAATTTCATCAATATCAATTTGTAATTCATTGGCCCTACGGGCCTGTGCACCTGCCAAATAAGAAGCCTCTAAACCTTTTGTATCATATTTATTTTCGGCTACTAACTCTTCATGGGTCGCTGCCTCATGAGCAGAGTTGGCTGCACGAATACAAACTTCCAATTCTTCAGATATAATTTTAATTAGATCCTGAAAAATGATTGTCTTATCAAAATTCATAAAATGAAATCTCCTAAAAAGCTAAAAAAGGAACAATCTGACGGCTGGATTTTTAGCCTAATTTTTTAAATTTAAGAATTAACTTTAGTCTTTCAAGGAATCTAGATCAAGATACATTTTGGTTTTAATCATTCCACTGGCCTCATCAAAATAGCTTCCGCCTTCAAGTTCTTTAAAACCGTGTTTCTTCCATTTTTCACGAACAGGCTCGCTAGCTGCTAATAGATACAAGCGCTTTAATCCATAGGACTTTGCATCGGTTTTAATTTGATCCATAAAAATCTTTAGGGCACTAAATTTTAACTCAGCAAAGCCTTTGCTAGTAACACCAGTGATTTCAGCAATAGAGAAGACTTCTTCAGGAATTTGTTCCCATAGACGTCGAATCTCATTTAGGATTTGTTGTTTTTCTAGTGAGTCGACCTTTTCTGCCACTTCTCTACTGTTGAACCTTTTTACTAATCGACTATAGGTATCAATCCAAGGGCCCTGTCTAAAAAACTCGTGTTCAGGTAATAAGTAATGCGAGTAGCGACCTAGTTCAGGCACGAATACTGCCTTTGATTTCTTTTCCAGGTCGAACCTTGGAATGATCGGAAGAGCCTCTTTAAGTTTTGTTCGAGCTGCTACCGACTGCGGGTTCATATCTGATTTGTTGAAACGCACCAATTTGGCAGTTGCGACGATTCCAATAGTAGAATCCTGAGCGGTATGAGTGATATAGTACCAAGAAATTGGTTCAGCACGTTTTGCATCAAGACCTTTCATAAAGGTATTAATTACTTTTTCTGTGGCTAAACCTTCTTTTTCATAAGTACTAATTACTTCAAGTCGAACCAAGCTGTGCATTCTAGTGATTGCTTCTGAGTTAACATCATGGTGGCGAAAGTCAATTAGGTTTAATTTATATCCCTGAGTCCCATTTTTAAAAACAAGTTTTTCCGAACTAGGAACTTTTTTGGAGCTACCACTTACGAAGCTTTTGGTGGAACTGCTTTTACTGCAACCGACTATTTTAAGATTGGCAGGGGAGGAAGCCAGGCTTTGAGTAGAAAATAGCAAAGCCAAGCTTATTAAAAAGCCTAGCCATTGCGATCTTTTTTTACCTACCCGCCAAATCATTTATTAATCCTAGTCTCTATTGGGAACTTCCATTAAGTTTTCTTCTTTATGCCAACCGGGATAAAGCTCATTTTGAGCATCCTGATAAGCTCGGAATTTTTCTTTTGAGCTTCTACCAAGGTAAATTAACCAACTTCGATTCTTCATAACACTTGTCAAAACCACTATGCCAAGGTCAATGGTTTTAAATGTATGATCAAAATTAGCTACTGAATACACTGGGCTTGTCATAGAGGTATAAAACTTTAGTAAGGGAGGTACACCCGAGATTTCAGGAAGAATAGCAGCTTCTTCCGGAGACATTTTTTCCAATAGTTTTTCTCTAGCTACGCTTTCAAGCTTTTCTATGAATTTATCAATGGCTTTGGGATTTCCTTCATCAATCAAAGTTTTGATGTTAGCAAAGTCCTCTTTACTGATCTCGTCCTTGTTTCGCATTTCAGCTAAGGCTTGGAAAGGGTTTAGTTCATCCGGGGGTCTAACATTACCAATGATTTCAGACTCAGATCGATCTTTTATACTTTCAACACCATGGTGTCTTAAATAGTAGGCGGCAATTATGTTTTGGGAAAGGACAGTATAGGATTGCGAAATACTCACAGGTCCTACCATCGCTCTAATTTGAGGGTTCAGAACTAAATACTCAGCAAGCCCACTCCAAATCGCAAGAAGGGCGTCTCCTTTTTGATATTTTTTAAGGATATAAGTTCTTCCGAAATCTACAGCATTCAGCTCAGTAAAGAGCTTTGTGTCGTACTGAAAAAATTCGTGAGAATAGACTCCTTCAACTCCAAATTCTGCGTATAGTTTAGCTGTTTCACCACCGCGATAAGCTCCAACTATCTCCTTTGCGCTGTGGTTTACTAAGATTAAGTGATTGTACAAGATATCGAACTCATCAATATCTAGCTTTTTATCACTTCCTTCACCCACTTCACTAAAAGTAGTTTTACGGTCGATACCTAGGCGATTTAAGATTTGTTGATTTAAATTTTCTCCCTTGATCCAGATCATCTCAAAATCATTACCGCTGTAGTCCTTTCTCAAAAGACTAATCGCCTCTCCATTTTCTCTGGCCTGTACAAGAGCTTTGAAGGCGGTTTCTTGAGAAGGAATATAGTCATAATTAATATACTCCAAGTCAGCTCGAACTCTACGAATGTCTTTTCCATATCCGCGAGTTGGTATTTTTCTACTTATATCAGCTTGTAGGACAAGTTTTTCGGCTTCAGAAATTTCTTTATGTTCTTCCTTAGCAAGTTCATATACAGACTTTCTCATTAATTCATTGAGTTCAAAGCTTTCCGGTGATTTTCTAGAAGTAACTTTTTTCGGGAATAGTTCAGCGGTTTTGATGTTATCTCCAATTCTTGCATAAACTTGGGTACCAGGTTGAATTTTGTGAAACTCATTAATCATTCCAAAGATTAGTCTTAGGCCTAAATTAAGTTTGTACATATTTAGAGTCAAAATTCGGCTTGCTATTTCAATGCTTGAATCAATTGAGCTAAGTGCATGCCACAAAAGTGAATTTCTTTGTTCAAAGTAGATTGGCGTAATTTCAGTTTTAGTAGCTAGAGCTATTTCAGCAGCTGTAGATCGCCAAACCGAATCAGTAACTCTTGCTTTCCGAAGTCTTTGAATAAGACCTAAATCTTTATTAGGTTCTGCGCGAAAGGAAGAAACGGTACCGGCAGGAAAAACGACCAATAGCCCACCGTTTTTTACGTGATTTATGGCTTCTTGAATGGCTTTGGCATTTTTCCGATTTCTAAGGGCAGCGCTTTTGCTAGTGATATCTAATTCGATGGATTTGTCTTTGATATCTGGAATCAATTTAGAAAGCATTTCGTTATACAAGATTTTTACATCTTTTCGATTTGCTAATACTTCTGTTAAGTAACCAATAGCAATCCCATCCATTAAGCCTGTAGGGTGGTTGGCTACTACAATTCTTGAATCGCCAACTTTTCCCAAATTTTGAATTTTTGAATTTTTACGAACTTGAACACTAATTTTTTGAACCTCAAGAGCGCCTTTCCAAAAATTAACTTCGGTGTCTTTGTAGGTTTGATCATAGACATCAAGTCTTTTGTTGGTTTTTGTTATACCGGTTAAACGATTAACTATGGCTGTTGCAATTTTTGATTTTTCTAAGAAGGTAAGTTGTTGAGAAGCACTATAGTGGCATCTATTTGGAGTTTCTGCCTGGCTATTAGCACTAAAAGTTAGAAATAATAAACTTACTAACAATCTATTCATATTCCAAAATCCTCTTTTAATTAGAACCGATACTATAACGGTAAATCCCTAAAATTATTAGCCCCTGAGTAAAAGATCCATGATTGTAATAAGTTTGTTTAGATCTTTAAGGAAACCAATGAAATATCAGTAATATCAACTACTTATAATGTTACCTTATTGGTTTTGTTTTTGAGAGTTATCAGAAAAGATATTTTTGATTCAACTTGTATTATTTTCTTTTTCATTTTTGTTCTGAAATAGCACTCAATTAAGAAAAATCTCATGCTTAATTGAGCATTTCTTCAAGATCAGATATTCTAGTTTCTAGCGAGTTCCTAGATTGTTGATGTAAATGTTTTGGAAGCGCTCATAGAAACTTATGGAGGGTTTTGTGAGTAACCAACATTTATTGCCTGCGATCTTAGTATTTGTAAGCTTTAACTTCGCAGCCTGTGAAATGCCTGTAGAAACAATTGAAGAAACCACTGAAAGTACTGAAACAGAATACCAATTAAAACTAAATAATAAGCACAACCTATTCGATACAAGTCTAGAAGATCTTCAGCAGTATCTGGTAATTCGAGGCAATGATAAGGTTTTTATAGAAATCTGCCACGTCCCTAAAGGGAATCCAGAAAATTACCAAAGTCTTACTTTGCCCATGGAAGCCATAGCAGCTCACTTGAAGCATGGAATTGAGGAGGGTGAAAAGGATTTTCTAGGGCAATGTGAGCCTGTGGTTGCGGAAGTTCCAGTAGATGAAAATTCAGAAGTCGGCGCTGGTGAAGAAGGTAGAGATTCGGATAGTGATGACTCATCTTCGGATGACAGCTCTGGATATTCTTCATCGGAGGATAGTGACTCAGAAAACCAAGACGAACTTCTTCCTATTTGGTGTGAGATAGACCTTGATTCCGAGTGTGATGGAATCATTGATGATTCAGGTGAATTGTATATTGTAATTCAATAGGCTTTAATTTCCCGCGCAATACTTTTGTGAGAAGTATCTGCGAGGGAAAAGTTATTTAAAAACTTTAATTGCAAAATAACTAATAGTCTGACTGCGTTGCTTAGCAGCAAATTCCTATTTAAGTCTGGTGTTTCTAAGGCATTCTTTACTGAAATTAAACGAGAGGGCGGGTTTTATAAAAAAATCTATGCGCCCAAAAATCTAGTGCTATAATTTTTGAATCGGAAAACTTGGTAGATCTCTTCGATCTAAAAAGTTTAATTTTTAATTCTGCCCATGATAGTATTTGCACTTCGTTCTGTTTTTTTCTTTTTAAGCAAATGGCTAAGGCAAAAAAAAATTTCAAAACTAAAAGGAACAAATGTTAAAACAAGAAAGAGAAATACAGCGACTACGTCCAAAGGAATCAAAAATTTTTCATTGGGCAAGAACAGGGGATTTAGACGCGTTAATCGAAGCATTGTCTACTGGTGCCCAAATTAATTTAGAAGAAAAGAATAACCAGGGATATACTCCATTAATGTTGGCGATCTATAATCAGCAATTTGAATTTGCAAAATCCTTGATTGCTGTTGGGGTCTCAATCCATGAAGAAGATCCTGCTGGAAACACAGTGCTGATGATCACTTCCTACAAAGGTAATGTTGATATGCTAAACCTTTTACTGGAAAAGGGTGCTAACTTAGAATCGACAAATGCTGCTGGGATGCAAGCCTATGATTGGGCAAAGGCTTTCAATCGATTTGATATATTGGAAGTTTTAGAAGCTAAAATGGCAAAAATGACTCCAGTGAGAGGCATCAGTTTTCGAGAGAAATTATTTGAACTTTCTAAGCTCTATCTGCAAAGAATATTTTATAAAAAACAAGATGAAAAAATTTAGCCAATCAATGAATTGGTTATTCAAATAGGGCAGAGGTCATCATCTCTGCCCAAGTAATTCTTAGTGTTGGTTAATATGAGAAAAAGACATTCTGAATTCACTGTCCTTCGTTTAATTCATTGAAAAGATAAAATGCCAAGTTATAATTTGTGAACTTAGGAGAAAATATGGCTAAGATTGCAATTGCAGGGGCGAGTGGTTTCGTTGGAGCGCGCTTGATTCAAGAATTATTAGACGAAACTGACCATGATATAGTTGCCTTGAGTCGCAGTGAAAAGACCTCTATCGCTCCGGATCGCTTAAAGTGGAAACAGTGTGATATTTTCTCTCTTCTTGATATTGAAAAGGCTTTAGAGGATTGTGATGTGGGCATATATTTGGTTCATTCAATGCTTCCATCAGCGCATTTAGTTCAAGGTGATTTCGAAGATTTTGACTTACTTTTAGCAGATAATTTCGCTAAGGCAGCGAAAAGTAGAGCTTTGAAGCAAATCATTTATTTGGGTGGGATTATTCCAGAGAATGAACACTTGAGTCGACATTTAAAAAGTAGGCTTGAAGTAGAGCAGGCCTTCAAGGAAGTGGAGGTTCCTTTAACGAGCTTACGTGCTGGACTTGTGATTGGTGATGGGGGAAGTTCCTTTCGTATTATGCAAAACCTGGTACGTCGTTTACCAGTAATGGTTTGCCCAAGATGGACTCAAATTGAAAGTTCTCCTATCTATATTGATGATGTTTTACAGTCGATAAAGTTTTGCATTTTGAATCAGTCTTGCTTTTCAAAAGAGTATGATCTGGCAGGAAGAGGAAATATTACTTACATTGAGATGATGAGATACTTAGCCGGTAAATATCAAAAAAAACCTCTCTTTATACCGGTAAGGTTTTTTAGCCCTAGTCTTTCAAAACTTTGGGTGAGTTTGGTGGCGGGTGCGCCAAAGAATTTAGTATATCCCTTAATCGCTAGTTTAAAACACAAGATGCTTGCATCAGAGAAAATGAAACTGGTAATTCCAAACTATAAATTAAAGAGCCCTCAAGAAGCCATTGATCTCTCCTATCAGTTTAATCCTAAAAATTCTCCTAAAGCCTTTAAATACCAGGCGGGTTCTGAGCACAATGAGGTTCGGTCCCTACAGAGGATTGTTCTTTCTAAGAATATGACAGCTCAGTCTGTGGCGGAGGAGTATTTTCATTGGCTTCCAAAGTTCTTTAAGTTTTTTGTATATGTAAAAATTGATGATCTATATGTGAAGTTTATGATTGCAGGGGTAAATTTGCCCCTACTAATTTTAAAGTTTGCCCCTGATAGGTCTACAGTTAGTCGACAGCTATTTTACGTACGAGGCGGTCTTTTGGCAAAGGGAGTAGGCCGGGGAAGACTAGAGTTTCGAGAGATATTTAAGGAAAAGCTAGTCATTGCTGGAATTCATGAGTTTAAACCTAGATTGCCTTGGTATTTATACAAGTGGACGCAAGCTCTGATTCATTTGTTCACAATGCATGCTTTTATAAAATATCTTTATCGTAAAAAAGCGTGACAGGATCTAAAGCTTAGCTAATGAATTGTGATGAATAGGCTTTAGGTTTAGTACCTAGAAAGAAATTGCTATTGATGACTTTGATAGTTTATTCTTATTAGGCAATTGTTTTTAATTAATTAACAAGGTTTTCTAAAGGCTTTAGAGTAATCTTAAACAGGAGTTAAATTATGAATTTAAATATAGGAATCGAGTCAGCAAAAGCTGAAGAAATCGCAAAAGGCTTATCTCGTCTATTGGCAGAGTCTTATACGCTTTATCTTAAAACACATAAATATCACTGGAATGTAACAGGTCCATCCTTTCAAACTTTACATACTATGTTTGAAACTCAATATGGAGAGCTAGCTCTTGCGGTGGATGAAATAGCAGAACGTATCCGAGTGATGGGGCAAAAAGCTCCTGGTTCTTATGCTGAGTTTGCAGAGTTAAGTAAGATTAAAGATGACCCTCAAAGTGGAATTGATGCCAATGCAATGATTAAAAATTTGTTAGCTGACCATGAGCAGGTGGTTAGAACGGCTAAAGAAATGTTACCAAGTTTAGAAGGGGCTAACGATGAAGGTACAAATAGCCTTTTAGGTGCTCGCATTGAATATCATGAGAAGACTGCGTGGATGCTAAGTAGCTTAATCGCATAATCTAAATTGAGGTTGATTTGCAAAAACTCGCTCTTTAAGGGCGAGTTTTTTTATTTAAAGAGTATTTCACACTAATCTAAAAAACCTTTGAAGTATTTTGTCTTATTTCCTCATTGGAATCTCCAATTTACTGGTGTATTTATTGTAGAACAATTCATTAGGAAATAGGTAGGTTAATGAAAAATTATTTGGAACATCAAGCGAAGTGGCGGGAAAGAAAATTAGACACTAATTCAGATTACTTCAAAGAGCTATCTAGTGGGCAATCCCCAGAAACCTTTTTTATCACATGTTCTGATAGTCGAATCTCACTTTCTGAAATGTTTGGAATTACACCAGGTGAATTTTTTGTTTATCGAAACGTTGCCAACCAAATATTAACCAATGACACTAGCATTTTGTCTGCTTTGCAATTTGCTGTGGAGGCATTAAAAATCACCAAAATTGTGATTTGTGGTCACTCAGCTTGTGGTGGAGTTCGAGCGGCTATGAAGCAAAATGTAGATAAACATTTACATGATTGGTTGGAGCCTTTGAGCTCTGACCTTAAAGAGCAGGGTTTGTGTTCCAATGAAAAGATGGCAATTCGCCGAAACATTCTGCTGCAAAAGGAAAACTTACTTAAAATTGATTTTATAAAGAAGGCCGTTGATGAAGGTTTGGCGATTCATACTTGGGTGTTTGATTTACAATCAGGGATAGTAGAAATGATTGATTAAGAAGCGTGCA
>JAYZXX010000134.1:0-31123 GCA_036140815.1 Bdellovibrionota bacterium
GCAACTTTTATTTTTAACTAAGAAAGTTAATGACTCATTTTTTATTTAAAACGGTCTAGTCCTGTAAACGCTTTTCAAACCTCTAGCATTTTAGTAAAAAAGAGAAGTGGCATTTCTCTATGCCACTTCTCCACTTTTTATTTCGACGCTCATTTTTATTTTTAGATTGAATACTTGCTCAATGTATTTCACAAGATTATCAGTGCTCCATTTGCGACGTTTGTTTACAAAATCTGATACATAAGAAATAGAGATTTCTGCCTTTTCTGCAAAAGCTTGAAGCCCCATAGATTTGATAGATTCTATTAAAGCGTCTTCTAAAGATAAGCCTTCATTGTTAATTAAATTTGTAATATAAGCTTGAGCGAAGCCAATATCTTCAAATTCTTGAGCTACTAATTCATTAAAGTCTTTATGTCTATTTGCCATAATTCCTCCAATACTCCTTTGCTTTATCAATGTCACGACTTTGGGTTTTCTTGTCACCACCAACTAAAAGAATAATGATCTCATCACCATCTTCAGCAAAGTAAACTCTATAACCTGAGCCGTGAGTTATTTTAATTTCAAAAATTCCATCTTTTAAAGCTTTGATGGATTTTTTTGCTCCTCCAGTTGCAACTCTTTGAACAAATCTAACGACAATTGCTCGGCTTAAATTGTCTAATTTCTTGAGCCAATTCTCAAAGGGGGAGTCTCCGTTTTCCAGTGTGTAATAAATAATTTTCTTGTTAATCATCCTTAATCCTTTTTACAAACTACGCTATTTGGCGTAGTTTGTCAAGGTTTAACTTTAAGTAACTATAATCAGGGAAGAAATGTGACATTCTCCCCTGATAAAAGCTCATATTTTCTCTAAGCATTTGTCCCAACTTTCAGCCTAGAATGTTCATTTATAAACTCAGCAAGTTGACCAATGTAGAGCATTTCTTTCCATTTATTCTCAGAAATTTTGCCTTTTTTCTTTTCCCAAAGCTTCTTCAATCTACGATCTTCATGCTCCCATGTTATAGATTCTAGCTGTAGTGCTTTGATGTCTTCATTTGTCACATTTTTAACTAAGTGATGAATGATTTTGTCGGAGGTGATTTTTCCGCAATCTTCATTTTTGTTAATCTTTGCTAATAAATTTTGTAACAAAGCTTTAGTTTCGTTTTTAACTCTTAGAGAATTGTAAGTAACATTCTTGTTTTCTTTTTTAGACATTTCTTGCCTCCGTTGTTTATTGCTAAAAATAGCTGTTAATAAAGGCTTTTTGAGCAGGCTAAATATGGGGAATAAACTGGCAAAACTTCTCACGACTCTCACGACTTTCACGACTGATTTTGTGAAATGACGTTAAAAGATGTGAAAAAAAATGAAATGACTAAAACGCTGAAATACCCATAAACACTACTATCTCATTGATTTAATTAGTTGTTCAATAAGTCGGGTCTATACATCGGGTAGCTCTGGCATTCGCAAAAACTATCATGACGAATTTTGATCTGCAATTCTTTAAAGCACTTAAACATGCAAAAGAACTAGCATTCCATTAGATTTAGACGAGTGAAATTGAAATAAATCGCCATAGCCCTGTAGATAAATATTTTTTCTAGAGCTTCAGCCCTAAACTACTGTAAATTGCCAGCAGAATTGAAAAACACTTTAAGCCCCGGCATGCCGGTAAATGGCAACTCTAGTTCACTACTTAAGTAAAATATACCAAGTCTATTTACCCCGTTTAGTAACTAAAGCATTGAAATCACTTAACAACGGATTTGGCCAGAGAATTGCTTTATCTACAAAGTAAAAGAGGTACTTACTAATGATAAAAAATAGATTATTCCTATATATAGCGCTATCACTATTTTTCAGTCCAATCTTCAGTTTTGCTGCAGGGACTTGTTCTGAAAGCGGAAAACTTGACTCTATTGTTCCTAAAAAGTTTAGAGCGGATTACTCTAAATTGGATCAATCTCAAGCCGTACAAATTGAACTTGGACAGAAAAGCTTGCTCGTTCAAAACCGTGAAATTGCCACCCGCCTTTTACAAGCACACGATTCTGAAACGAAACTTCCCAAAAAAGACTCGCTACAAAAACTAGCTCGCTTACTGGCTGAGAAAGATACCACTGAGTTTCCTGTTACAAAAGAAGGCTTCCTAGCGGCTGCGAATAACGGAGATCACGCTGGAGGTTACGGGCAATTTATGTGGTTCAGAGATTTAGCGAGAGCTTTTAAAGGCATTGTTGCACTACCAAAGCTAAAAACCATATTTGGATTTAACCGTAGTAAAATAAAAGAAGATCAAGACGAGGCTTTCAGGATGGGTCAGGCGATGATTGATCTTTTTATTGAGCCAGGACAATTTGCTCGTATTTTGAAGAACATTGATAATCCAGACTTTTTAAATGATCCTGTGGATGGCTATCGTAATGTACCTCACATTCGACTTAGTATTGTTGGACGTCAAGAAGGTGAAACCCTTACCAAAGAAATCCTTGAAACAGAAT
Organism: Bdellovibrionota bacterium; assembly: GCA_036140815.1. Lineage (GTDB taxonomy): Bacteria > Bdellovibrionota > Bdellovibrionia > Bdellovibrionales > UBA840 > UBA6502. The sequence goes on from JAYZXX010000134.1 coordinate 2,496, forward strand.
CTCAGTGGGGACATAAGCAAAATGATGCCCTAGCACTTTATGCACATAGCTTGCTAGATGCTTTGGGCTCTCAGACTGTAAATCCAAGACAGATGAACACTCAATTTAAAGCACAGCTTATGTTTTTAAGTGCTTTCTTTGAAAGAGTGAAGTTTTTTGAAATGGAAGACACAGGCGCCTGGGAAGAACTGATGGGAGTAAGAACTTCCTCCATCGGTTTAGTTACGAGTTTTTTAGAAAGAATGGAAAGTGGCCTAAGACAAGCTGAAACGAGAAGTGTAAATGAAGCCATGTTCTTTTCTAGCCTAAATAAAGAAATTAAATCAGGTAAAATTAAAAATTTTCTCGAAGAATATATGGCAGACTTTAAGTCTGACTTTGATTTTACCGCACCAGATGTTCTAGAAAAAGTGAACCAATCTCTAGCCAATCTCAGCCAAAGCATTGATGCATCTTATGATGTTTTACTCCCAGCCTTAGGAATTCAACGCGTAGCAGGAAAAACAAGCTATGGCCCCATGATGGAAGTTACAAAAGGCAATGTATTGAGAAACGAAGACGCTGCCATTTTACACTTACTTCTCTACCCACCTCGACGCCTAAGCACAGAAGATAAGCTACATATTTTATCGGAACTCAAGAAAACTCTTCTTCGACCAGCTGGAGTTGCTAGATACAAAAGTGATTGGTTTTTGTATGGTAACGCTCACCCTATTGAGTTTTCTGGAAACTTTCCTTTTCCTGCAAACTTTTTTTCAATCAAGGATGGCCAAGGCTATAAAGCCACTACCTTTGCTGAAAGAGAAATGATTTATAAAGAATTTAAAGAACAAAAATATGTTAAAGATATGCGTAAAGTTGAAGAGTATGTGGGTGAAAATATGGAAGCTCAATGGTCGTTTCAGGACGCTATGTTTAGCCAAATTTATGTTCAACTCTTCAAAGAAACTGGAGACAAACACCATTTACAAGAAGCCTGGTTTCACCTGGCTAGAGCTCTAGGTACAATCACTGGAGAAAACCAAATCAATATCGAGGGCCACAGCATCACTGCTTTTCGTGCTCCAGAGGCTTGGATTCCAGTGGTCTTAACGATCAAAGGAGAATCATTCACAACTTACTTTGCCAGTGAAAACTCCCCTTTAAACTGGACCACAGCAGAAATCGTAACTGCACTTCATAATTACTTAGAAGTTTTACCATAATTGGAAACTTTTATTAGTCTTGAGGAGGAAAGTCCATCACTAGAAAAATGATAAGTGGTGACAAGTGAATTAAAAGTGTGACGCCTCCTCCAATTAATAGTCTAAAAATAAAGCCTTTGGGTCTTTTAAGCGAAATGCCTAAAACAAGGCAAAGTATGAAAGCAATCAAAGATAGAGAAAGAACAACTTCTAAAACTTGGTGATCAGCTCTAACAAACATAGCAAGCCCAAAGGAGACAATTATCGAACTAATTAAAAATGGCTTGAACAAGCTATAAGAATAATTCAAATGAGAACCCACAATACCCCCATGTCGAGAAGCCTTTATTTTATCATCCTCAGGCCCACTATTTTTTATTTTACCGCAATAAAAAACTCTTCTTTATGAGAGTCCACATGAACCACGGTCATCCCAGCTTTCTTGGCACCTTCTAGCCCCACATCACCATCATCAAAAAAAACACATTTTGTAATATCAACTGAAAGTTGCTTTTCAGCCAAAAGATAAGGTTCAACCGAGTCTTTTCCCAATTTAGTATCATCTGCGCAAACAATGCTATCAAAATAGTGTTCAATACCAAGCTTCGGCAATAGAACATCAACAGTGGTATGACTCCCCCCTGTAACAATGGCCATAGTTTTCTTTTTATAGTAATGCTTAACTACATCCATCATAGGTGCTAGCAAATCTACTTTGGGCATCATTTGATTGTACATTTCTCTTTTTTTATTGGAAACCTCCTCAATATTCAAGGTAATTCCTTTTTTCTCAGCCACAAGAGCAATTAAACGTTCACTACCCATTCCTGCCGTAGAAAACAAAAAGTCTTCCGTGATTTGAACACCGAAAGAAGCAAAAGTATCGATCCAGGCTTTGTTATGATAAGGCATGGAGTCAACCAATGTGCCATCTAGATCAAACACAAGGGCATCATAATTATCTAAATTAAGGTCTAAAATTTTCATACAACTCCAATAAAAGAGAAATCTGATCTTCTCTCTCATTGTACACAAATTAGTACTTACTGAAAAGGCACTCACAGAATTTAAATAAAAACCAAGGTACCACTAATTCATTGTGCGTAAATGATAATAATAGAGTGCGTGACCTAAGCTTTTTTTCTTGTCTGGAGTTACTAAAAAAGCATTAAAAGCTAAACCATAATTACTTAAAGCAGGTCGACCGGCAAAACTAGGAGCTGTATCTTGGATATGTGAAATCACACCAAATCCAGATTCCGTTGCTAACTGATCTCCTTTTTTTATTTTTAAAATCATCCGAGAAAACTTATCAAATAAAAATATCGCCTGCCTAGATTGTGAATCAAGGGCTCTAAAGGCATATTCTCCTAAGTCATTACTGCTAACAGCAAAATATTCAATTTGACCAATGTCACCTTTTCCATCTCGTGCTAGCTCTTTCCATTCACCGTCTTTGTAACGAATTATTGCGTGAACTGCCTTTTCATACTCTACCACTTGATAAATTTCAGCTTGGTCGTTTATGTGACATTGATTGTAAATCTTTTTAATCTTTGATTTTGAATCCATATCTTGATCCACCAATATTACATTCTTCTTGCCACTTACATCCACAAAAACCAATTGATCACCCACTTCTTCTGAAAGGTCCCCATTGGTTGAAAACCTTTCTTTAAAAGCGAACTCTCCAAAAGAGTTTGCACATGGAGAAAAACTATAAGATTGAACACTAGATTTTAAAGATGGTAAATCGGTAAAAGCCATATTTTGATCAATATAGCCTAATCCTTGTTTTCCTGAAGAGCGACTTTGATAACGGAAGAAAAGTTGGTTGTCTCGAAGAAATAAACTATTCATTTGAACCGATTGGTCTTCATTTACTTTGAACAACTCTCTATAGGATCCACTCATCGTATCAATGCTTAGAACTCCATAGGTTTTCTTATCATCATATACGCTTACAATAGCATGTTGAGTACCTAACAATAAAACTGGGGAAACTCTAAAGTTTGCATTTAGCTGAAAAAGACTTTGATTTTCTCCGGTCTCCAGATCGAATTGATGAAGACCGTAATTGCCCGACTCAATATAATTCATATTAATATACAACTTATTATCTCGGCTTAAAACAGGATAGGAGTCGTAAAAAATAGATAAAGAATCCAGCCCAAAACTCTTTCTAACTTCTGAACGAGCCAGTATCTGCGGATTGGTAGCAAAAGCATTTAAGCAAAACAAAGCAAATAACACTATCAATATAATTCTCATTTATCCCCCCCAGGATCAAAGCCAATCAAATACTACAACTAAAAATTTACTACTAAAGCATCATCATTAAAAACAAGAGTTTGACCGGCCATAAAATATAAAATGCGACCCAAACTTGTTTGAAAGCTTTCTGTCTTTGCTAGAGTAAGCTTTAGCAATCTTGCTTTTTCAGAAAAACTTAAAAAAGTATCTCTCTGAGCATAAACTTTTTTAGACTGAATTCGTAATTCTTGCTGCTCTAAAATTACGCCGCCCATAAACTGGGCCCCCTCCCCTAAAACAATAATTTTAGAAACCAACAGATTACCAATTGGACTATGTAAAAGTAGAAGCTCATCGGTATAAAAATGACTTGGCCACGGCATATCACTTGAAAAAATAATATTTTCAAAATCACGAAGCTTTACTTTTTGTCCAAGTAAGTCCATTTCTGCAAAGAATCCGCGAAATGTGCCCACTAGATTATCTTTGCTGTAAGATGGAAATACCATTGCTGGCGATCCATTTAAAGGTGCTTTTAATAGTAGCTTGCGATACTGAATTGTGGAACCTGCTTCTACATAAAAACTAGATAGTTTTTCATCCCCCTCAAAACGGATGAAAGAGTTTTTCCGTATTGGAAAAATAGTGCCAGAATAGGTAAGCTCACAGCTAGATATAAACAATTTCCTGGCTGAAAATTTGTTGTTTAACAAACTAGCTGTTTGATTTGAAGCAAAACAATCTCCATAAGATGTCTTTAGTAAAGAAGCTTGAACCAGCCTAACTGATGACAAGCTCCCATCATCTTCTCGGTAAAAACGCTCCTTAGTCAAATCGATCCAATAATTACCATACTCAAATTGATCGAAGCCCGCTGAAAATAGTTTCCGATGTTGATCTCTTTCCGCCAAGCTAAAGAAATCCTGTGAAAACAAAGAGTAAACCAAAGACCTAAGATGAACAGGAGAATATTGTTGTACTTGATCTAATAATAAAAGTTCTGCAAGAATCAAAGACTTTGAAAGTGAACCTAGCTCCTCAAAGCGCGGAGATAATAAGATTTTTTCTTTGCGAAGCTCAGCAACTACAAACTCCTCACAAATAGGAGACCGCTCTATCAAAAGGTCTTCCGCTTCTATACTTGAAAAACCAGGATATATTTTTGCTTGCTCTAAGGCTCTTTCAATTTTTATATATGTATCAGACAGTGATTCCTTAGAGTTAGGTGAATCAGTTAAAACTTGCTCTACCAGCAAAAAAGCCATATGCAAAGGATCGGCAATACTAGGGTATAAATCATTTAATCTATTTTCATTTAAAAATTCTCCATCCACTAAGCTCAAACTTGAGCCATCCCCTGCGCAATCAACACCTAGAACACGCCCCGAAATGGCAAAGCTTGAACTAGAGACCATAAAGTAAAGTAGACAAAAAACAATGCCTTTCAAAACAACAAGCCCCTTTCATTGAAAAACAGCCGTTGTCCACTTTTAAGTTCTCTAAAGTTCCCTAAACGATCCTTAAGAAGAACATCTTCCCCTAGTACCGCCGAACGCAGCTTTGAGTTTTCATAGAACTGCACTTTATGTCCACCGACAAATAGAAGGTTTTGATCCTGTACGAAAAATTTAAAATCCATGATTGCCAATGCTTCTTTAATTTGAAAATTGTCGTAGAAATCAACCCAAGCTTGAATTAACAGGCGCCCATTGCCATAGTTCCAAGAACTTCCCGCCTCCAGTTTAGCCCGTTTTAAGACTCCATTTTTATGAAAAACAACTTTATTCTTCCTATCCGTAAAAAAGACATTTTTATCGTTAGAAACAATAATTCCAGCTTTATCCAGCTCAGCAAGGTATCCGTTTTCATAAAACTTCGCCATTGTCGTATGCTTAAGACCATCATTAGCACTAGGAGACAAAACTCTGATCTCTTGTTGCTCAAACATTTCAAAGTCTACAATTCCCGACTTTAATTTCCCCGAGGGATAGAACTCTATTGGGGAATAGTCCATTTCCCAAATATCACAACGAAGCTCCATAGATCCAAAATGAAACCTATGCCGATAAATAGAGTCAGGACAAAAAGAAGCCAATTTCCCATTTTGGTAAAATGTCACAGGCCCAGATCGTAAACGATAATTGATTTTTTGATGTTCATACTCACTGTATGGAACAGGCATTGCAAACATTAAACTAGTGTCATCCCAAAACTGAAAATCCTGCATCAAATCTACTTCAAGCCCATTGATTTCGTTTTTCAAAAAACCAAGATTTTTTAGTTTTTGATTATACTGGGCTAAACTTAATAAATGAAATTCATCCGCTATTAAGAAAGACACGTACTTTCTTAAATTCTCACTGGTTTTAAAATCTTGGGATTTATAAATAACTTCGTGTAATATCAAACTAGTTTTCATCTCTAAATTAAGTTGATTCCAAATAGTTTCATTTATCAGATAGTATTTATTACTTGGTAAAATATCGGGATTCTGATTCACCGCCTGAGATAATTGGCAATCCTCTGGTATCTCATAGACACCTGAGTCACGAACATCAGAAAGCGGAAATCTAGTAAACTTGCTTCGAAAATAAAACTCTCGTACAAGTTTACTTAATTTTTCATAACGTCGAGGACTAATATCCTTAATGCGTTCCAAAATTTTTAATGCACTAGAAACATCGCTATCTAAATCTGGAAAATTCGGTTTCAACTTATACCTATAAAGCATTTCGTACCAATCTAAGGACCAAAGATGGTATTTAGATACGGGCTCACAGGTTAAAACATCACCACCGTTACCTTTGCGATCTCCCGCAAAAACTGAAATGGAAAACAATATAGATAGCAAAATTTTATTAAACATTCTTCCTCTTCGACTTTGTTAAAGGAAAGCTTTGTATATTAATTTGATAAACTTCTTCAGCTTCCGAGGCTTCTAGTACCTTCATGCAACGACCTAGAAAATCAAAACATACTTTTTTAAGCTTAGTAAATGCCTCAGGGCTTCCAGTCGCTGTTAAACTATAAAACCCGCGTTTATCAATTTTATCTTCACTTAAACTTCTATGAGCTAATTCCAACTCTTGTCGATGAGCTTGAACCAGAGCTTGGCTAGGAACATCTGTTTCAGTACTTAGGCTGCCTGTATTTCGAAACAGCTCACCCATTGGCCCCTCTTCTAAAAGCTTTAGCTCAAGAAGATCTGTAAGAACTTCTTCCACACGAACTAGAGAAATCCCGAGACGATCCGATATCCAACTCGCATTTGGCTCAAAACTTTTTAGCTTAACTACATTCAATACCGCAAAATATTCCCATTCAGCGACCACCTTAAAAGCTTTTTCAGTCTTTAATTCTGAATAACTCCACTGTTCACTATCATCCCTTATACGTTTGCTTCTCGTTTCAACCAAACTCTGATAGAAAACATTTTTTTGAGCCTCATCCAAATCAAGTTTTTCGACAATTTGTTGGCCAAGAGAGCTTGGGAGATTTCTTTGACCTTTCAAAACCTTAGAAAGACTAGATGCATCCATCCCTAAAAAGTTGGCATATGCACGCAAAGAATAGCGAGTATTTCGCTGCTTTTTTTTCTGAAAATTGCTTTTCAAAATATCGATATGCGTCTGATCAATCCCCAAATCTTCCCCTCTAGATAAGCGTGGCAAGATGCCCACACATTCGATAGCACATCTATTTAAAAAAGCAATTTTTCTTTTATAATTTCAGATTATGAAAGAATTCAAACCACCTATTGTAAATCTATTTCAACTCAGCGAATCTCAAAAAAAACACTTGATTAACTATCTACGCTTTTCTCCCACAGGTGATAATTCCCAACATTGGAAATTTCATTTTGAAAACAACAATCTTAAAATTTACCTTGATGAAGAAAGAAGCAAACACAACCTAAATATTTCTAACTCAGCAAGCACTTTAGCTCTGGGCTGCCTTATCGAAACAGCAAAAATTTGGGCAGATATAAATTCTTTTAATATGCACTATAGTGTAGCAAATCCAAAGGATTTTCCTCAGCTTGTATGTCTAAACTTCTCCTCAGGAAACACTGAATCTCTGTTCGAAGAATGGGACTTATTCAACAGGCACACTAACCGAAAGTTTTTTCGAAGCTCGAACATTCCACAGCAACTTTTTGCCGAACTAGAGGATATAAATTCAGATCTTGATGTTAAAATTCACTATAATACAGAGCCTTCAAATAGCCTTAGAGACTTATATCAACTCGGTGAGTATTTTATTTGGGAAAATCGAAATGCTTTTATAGACACTACCGATTGGGTGCGTTTCAATCTTTCGGAATGTATTCGCACACTTGATGGTTTTTCCCTCAAAAATCTAAATTTAAAAAAAATGGATGGCTTTATCTTAAAACTATTACGCTCTAGTTATAGCTTGCAAAAAATCTTTTGGTATCTAGGAGCGGGTTTGAAAATAAAATTGGATACCTACCGACTGAAGAAAAATATGGGAGGGGTATTAGCGATTTCCACAGAACTAAAAGGAAAGCATGCCCTTATTGAAAGTGGAAGAGCAATGATGAGATCTTGGATCTATCTTAATAAAAACAGTATCAGTGTTCAACCCATGACTGTCATTAGTTTGCTTCCATTCATGCATTCTCAAATAGGTAAATGGCCGGAAGGAACTCCTAAAAATTTTGGAGAGAAAATAAATGAAGCATTTGATGCCTGGAATGAAAATATAGACTTACCCAAAACTCATAAAATCACATGGGCAATTCGCTTTGGATATGCTCAAGCTATGAAAGAAACAGAGAAAACATATCGACGACAAAGTGAGAAATTCATAATTTAACATAAACACTAAGCAACTTCTTTAAATGGGTTTGTCGAATCAATTTGATGTAAACGTTGAATCACATCAATCCATTTTGAAGAAGCAGAAAGTACTTCCAAAATATATTCGTTTTCCCCTCGTCTTTTTCTTAACTCCACTCTCTCTACACAATACTCATTATCCTTCATTGATGGCAGTTTTATGTAATGAAAATCTATATTAGCAATATCAAATCTAGTATAAATACGAATCATATTTTTTGAAACGTCTACGGAACTAACATTTAAAACTTTGCTCGGGTTTGAACAATCATCAACGATCAACCAGGCCTGAGTAATGTAGCGAAAACGTTTTGCCGAACGATCTTTGAATCCATCGCCAAACATTAGATAAGACTTCATGCTAAGATGGGTGTTGCTTACAATGTTTTTGATTTTTTTCTTCTGACTATCACTAACATCTACTTTTCTTCCTTCAAACTCAGAAAAGAACATTTCCATCACCTTTAAAGGTACTCCATACCCATGCTGCCCTTCAAACTCCATTTTCGGATACTTTGCACCATATAATTTATGGTTAAATAAATATCGATATAAATTTCTTTCCATTTTCTTGGGGAACTTTTCTTTGACAAAATTAATCAACTTTTGTCGATTGGAAAACAATAATATCCCTTCATTTCCATTTGCAAACGAATGTTTTTTAACAGGTTTTACATTTTTTAGCTCAGTAAAAGACCAAATTCCCTCGTACAAATGCCTTGTCCTTGGATTGGTTACAACTAAAAACTCATCCATATTTAAGCGATCTAACATTAAATTCACCATATACTTAATCAAAGGAATGCTAATTGCCCCCATAGAGTCACGGTAGGATTTGTCTACAGCTAGACCTGAAATCTCGCCAATTCTTCGATGATTTGGCAGTGGATTTTTCAATTGAAAGGACTCTTCCAAAGGCAAGCCCAACTCCCCCCTTTGTATAATGGATACTGTGCCAATTACTGAATTCACTGCCGTATCTTTCACAATAAGTACAATTGTGCTCGGCAATAGATGGTATGGGGTGATTCGAATTTTATTTTTCATTTTTTTCGTATAATTCAGACGCAAATAACTTCGGTACAGTAAACTCAAGGCTCCGATATATTCATCTAGTGTCTCAGCAACTTTAAATTCGTAGCGAGGATTTTCCTCCCAAGGAATTCGCATACGTCTTCTTAAAATTGCTTGAATCAGCCAAGCTGGTAAGAATTTTTTAAGCTGTCTAATTTTCAGACCGAGCAAAAGCCCCCTCCTTAGTAGCAAATTACTAATCGGGACTAGATGCTAAACACTTAAATCTATTCTCTATTTCGGCTTTTAAAGTAATACCAGGATAAAAAAAGACAAAAATCAGAAAATTATATCGACAAAACCAGACCTAAGTCTCACTGAGCAGGTGCTTTCTCGCTGGTCTTAGGGCCATGATAGATCAACTAAAAAATTCAAAAAGATCATTGGGAAACAAAGTCCCTAAATTTCTCTAACTAATAAATTACTCTATAAACTAGAAAAAACTTAAGACTATAACTTCAAAAAAATAAGTCAGTGAGAACAAAGGGCCATGCTTATTAAGTCGGACCAATTAACAAAAACCGCCCACCCAAAATACTCTTGCGATCTTAGCCATACTAAAAGATTCTACAAGAGCCTGCTAATTTTTTCTTTTATAAATGCATCACCATTTTCTAAGTAGAACTCTTGACTCATTTGTGTAAGCGCAAATTTTTTGGATGGTTCAACAAATTGATTATGCATTGGTTCAACTTGTTTTTCAAATTGAGCTTTAACCCCCTCAGGAGTTCTACCTCTCTCCACTGTGTCCCTCTGTAGTCTTCTCGTAAATCTACGATCCCTATCACATTCAATAAAAATACTATCGTCAAACACCTCACGTAAACTTTCTTGAGATAGAATCAATATACCATCTACTAAAATTACTGGCTTTGGCTCCACCAATAGCGATTCTTTACGACGAGTGTGGGTGGTAAAATCATACAAGGGCAATTCAACACTTTTCCCTGATTTAAGCTGCGCTAGCTGCTCTTTCATAAGGCTAAACTCTAAAGACTCTGGATGGTCAAAATTAACAGCTCCCCCATCCTCATCGAAGCGATCACTTTGATCAATATAGTAGTTGTCCTGCAAAACCATCAAACAGTTTTCCTCACCAATTTGTTCTCTAAAACGTTTACAGAAACTAGTTTTTCCAGAACAGCTCCCCCCTGCTACGGCTATAATAATTGGAGTCATAGGCCTACCTTTTTTTAAAAAAATAACTTTACATATCTTATGAAATTTAACTGAAGATGTGATTTGCTGAATTATACATTGAAAGTGGTAAATCTGAAAATTTTTTCCGTAAAAGGAAATAATTTCTTTAAGACATTTCGATGAAACCTGAAATGCTTTCCTTATAAATTTGCCCCTTTTATTACAACTGGCAAATGGATTTAGTAAAAACATTTCTAGTAAACTCACCCCCTTTCCCTTATAAAACATCAATCGTGCTCTTCCATGGTAAACAAAAATCTCTGTAGAACTTAATGAAGAAGAATAATTTCATAGTAGCCTAGTGAAATACAAAATATGGAAAATCAGAAAACTTGAGATTTCCACATTTTTTAAGCGTTTCAAGATGAGATCAAGATGAAATTATTTAAGTTTAGCGTTTAAAATACCGTTATAATATCATGGATTTAGCAAAAATTGTTTTTATAGCATGCCTACTACAAGTCATTTCTGCTTTTGCAGTAGATGAGAAATATGCAGTTAAGGATAATGCTGGAAAACTGATGTGCTCATGGCATCAGACTAGTAGCAAAAACGAATGCAATGAAGCTTACTTAAAAACCTCTCTTCAATACCAAGACATGATGGAGGACAATGTGAACTCCTCTAAAATTGTGGTTAGTGAAAACTACAAAGAAAAACTATTAGCTAGATCCGGAAAGTCTGAAGATCAACTTAAACAAATCTTAAAAGCCTATTGCGAATACAGTTTAGTAAACTACGAAGACAAAAGCCTATTAAGCCAAGCACAACTCAGAGAATTTGTTCAGCTGAATGCAGGAAAATATAATTTAGCTAATGCTTTCTTTAAACTATGTGAAACGGAAAAAGCTGGAGATGAAGATAGCTCATGCAGACAAGTGCCAAACACCTTGCCTTTACCAGATTGGACCTCCCAAAGTATGGATGAGGGAGTTTGGCAAAAGGCTTATTTCTGGCCAGAAAGACAAACGAAATCAGACATCAAAGATGTCTGGGAAAAACGGCTCAACAAAAGCATAGAGGTTCCAGACTGCAGTAGTATCAACCTGGAAGTTTACTACAAATGGGCTTGCGTTGCACAACACGGGCTACCTCCTTGTTTTGAATCTGAAGCTAGCTCTGGATTTTTTAATTTTTTTGGTGGCGGCTCTAGATAATTAAAGGCTCAATTCTTGAGGGCCGTGGCATTTTTTATACTTCTTTCCACTTCCACAATGACAAGGCTCGTTTCTACCGATCTTAGGGGTTTCTCGTACGAAAGTTTCTACATCAACCATCTTTCCGTCTTTGTAAAACCACACTCCACCTTTTCGAAAAAACTCGGCTCTTTCATGATGGTGATACTCTTCGCCATCCACTTCAAAAGTTGCAATGAACTCAACCTTTCCATCGGTATCGTTCTTATCCCCGTCGGTAATCTCAATAACATTCAAGCCCTTCCATTCAGAGTTTTTAGACCAGGCTTCAATTTCGTTCACATCTAATTCTTCACGTGTTCGCGGATCATGAGTTTCTAAAAGATAAGGTACCTCTCCAACTACAAAGGCAGAATAGCGAGAGCGCATTAACTCTACAGCCGTTGCTGGCTTCGCCCCTTTCTCAATAAACTTAGCACAACAATCTTGATAATCTTTTCCTGTTTCACAAGGACAAAACATTTTTACACCTCTTTGCTTGAACGAAGAAAAGCTATCAATGAATCAATAGAGACTCAAGCGGATTGATTTGTCAAAATGGATTTAACGGGCGAAATAAAACAATTAGATCGAATTTTAGGCAATAAAAAAGCCACACTAGCATTCAGCTACTAATGTGGCTCAAACACCCTTACCCTAATTTTTTCCTTAAATTGGATGTACCCACTACATCCGAAGCTCTCTCCCACAAAAGCTTTTTCATCTCCACCCAAGAAATGTGGGCTCATGATAACCTAGATTTCAAAAAACAACAGAATTAAATAAATGTTTGAACTCTCTATCATGGCCGTATAGATTTTTGACAAACCAAGGTCCACCCAAGATGCTTTAGTCCCTTGAGTTTTTAAGTACTTACAGAGAAATAAAACAGGTTTTTCAATACAAACCTTGATATTTAAATTCACGAGAGCGTGTAATTACGTTCTACTGTGCTTTTTACAGGGCATTCATTTATTTAAAATCTCGTCTACTTTTTCGAAAAATCATCCTTAGCTTCCAAATTCCATTCATTACCTTTGAACTATATTGCCCCCCAACAAACATCTTAATTTGGACTAGAAACTATAAAGTGACTAAGTCTGTTATAAGTGCTGTCAATTTTTCAATGCGAGTCTTTATCCCCCCGAAATCACCCAAGAAGTAATATAATTCAGATAAATGAAAGCCATACTTACTTTGTTTTTTTTGCAGTTTTTTGTGTTACAAGTGGACGCCTCTTGGTGTTCTAGAAGTGCTACAAAAATTAGTTCTGCCTATCATTCCGTTAGTCTGAAACATAGTAGGAAAAACTATCTCGAAAAGAACAATTTGTTCTTGAGAGTTTTAGAAGAGCTAGACTTAAAACCTACCCATTTTGAAGAAGATCCCTACTGGAAAGAAAAAATAAATTCTCCTCATTTAAAAAGTATCTATCGACTTTTTAAGAAATTAGAAGAGCAGAAAACAAAAAATAAAATCCAAAGCCTAAGCAGCTTAGAACTCCGAAATATGGCCATTGCTCTAAGCCCTCATGAATTCCCCTATCCGCCATTTATCAGTTGGCGCTTGAAGCACTTTCAATACAAAAAATACTTAAAAGAAGCAATTCGAGCCCGAGCGGAGCAGATGATTCTCGAAGAAAATTTAAAAAAAGTATTACTTTCTAATGGTATTATTTTTAGAGAAAATCCTTTGCACAGTATGAAGCTTCAATTTCACAGATGGAAGCCCTTCTTTCAATCCGCTGTTCATATTAGTCTTCTTGCTGGCGGAGTCTACCTCTTTCAATCTGATGCTCTGTTAATTTTTAGTCGTTTTATTCCTATAGATGGCCCTATTGATTTGGCTTTTTTAAGCATTGGCCCATTACTGGCCTTTGACTTTTTCGACTCACCAAGCTTTTACTATCGTGACTTAAACAAGGAATTTATAAGGCTTTATAAGGAAAAGGGTGAAGAGGCATTAGCTGAGCACTACATTTCCGAACACCCTGTTTTATATGCAAAAGAAAATACTAAATACACAAGTAAAAGCCTTTTAAGCCCACTTGGATTAATTAGTTATGCCTTTATTGGTCATATGCTTTACAGCATCGGAGTAAGCCAGTTAACAAGTCAAACCTCAGACTATATTTCTGATGGCCTAAAGGCTTCAATTAAATACCAAGAAATCCAAAGTTTAAAGGTGGAAAGAATCGATACTGTGGAAGAAATAGAAGCTTTTCACTTCCAAGGACTTCTTAATCCCAATCCTTTGAAAGATATATATCAGCTTTATCAATTCGACCTAAAAAATCATGAACACCAACAGAAATGGCTCGAAATAGCTAAGTCAGAACTAGCGCAAGGATTACAGGATCAATTGATTCTTAAGTATACGAACTTTTATATGATTGCCTACAACGGTAAAAAGCCTGATCTAAAGAAAGCGGAAGACTTTGAACGCTTTGAGGCTTGGGTTGTAAGTAATTCAGAGTAGATGAACAAGGCAAAGTCCCTAAAATAAATTCAATTTTCGGGATTTAGCTATTGGAAATTATTAATTATTGGCAAAATGCATCTTTAAAAAGTGAAAGAAGGAAGCGAGTAATAATGAAAAAAATATTATCAGTTTTAAGTGCTATCTTAATGTCTTCAACAGCAAGTGCCCAAAATACTACGAACTTCGTAGAAGAAATGGGGTCTGTGAATGCTGTTAAAAACCAAGTTTTTTTCAAAGTGAAAGGTACGAAAGCCTATATTATGTCGCCTGTCACATATCTAAATGATAACGATCCTCGAAAAACAGAAGCTGTTGACTATATCAACGAGCGTTTTGAACGAATGATTATCGAATGGAACCAATTTGCTTATAAATTTCAGCAAATTGACGACAAACAAATCGAAGCCATTTTGAACAGCAATGATGATAACCAGATAGATCGCCTTGTAGAGTACCTAGAAAGCGATGCTGATAAACTGTCTATGCAAAAAATGATCTTAAAGTACACAGGGCTTCCGACCTTTGAGCAAAGACAGGCAAATCAGTTTTTAGCTGAATACTCTTTCTTCTCTAAAGAACAACTTAGTCGATTAATGAAAAAGACCGAATCGGAACAATTAGAAGCTTTTCTAGATCAACTAAATTCAAAAATCGATAAGGAAGAGTATAAAGAAATACTTAGCAGGTTCCCAGAACAACACAGTGCTTTAGTACAAGCGGTTATAAATCGTTCTTACAGTGAGCAAAAACAATTGGGACAACTTCGTGTTCTTTACAGCGAACTAAAAACCAATAGCCCTGAACCAAATGCTTTGGATGAAATGTTGCAAGGTTCAATGCAAAAAATGTCAAAATCACTTTTAGATTATCTTTTGGAAATCCAAAAAAATGATAAAAGATCTTTCCTTAGCAAAAGCTTCGCTAAAGACGATCGAAGCCCTCTACAAAAGCATTTCCAATCAGTAATAGACTCAGACTACAAAGTGGACAGTGAATCTCTTTCAGAAATTCTTGAAGAAGAAGATGCCTTCGATCGTTTACAAAAATTTTCAGCTTACTTTCATAAGGTGAAACTAAGCGATCCAGATCTATATGGAAAATCTTATTCAGCGAGCTTTTCCCGATCTCAAATTAAAGCTTTGGCCGAAAGACAGTTAAAGAAAGCCAATGAATTTGTCACCAATCAAGGTTTCAACATTGGAGAAGAGCCAAAGCTGCCTAGCCTAGAGGAACTACAAGATCAAAAAATTAATGAATACAATAAAAACATGACCTACTTCTTGAACAAAACCATTGAACTTCGAGAAGACTTTGAAAAATCCTTTACCAACCTTGGAGTTTTAACAGACGAAGAACAGGCTGCATTAAAGTACTCTTTTCACAGCTCTCTTCCTGACGTTTACGTTTTACAAATTCAAGGTCGTTTTTTGGAGAGACTTTTTGGTTTAAGTAAAAAGCTCGGAACGAAAGAGCCGGTTAAAAAACCAGGTTCAGGGATCGACTTGGGTAATGGCATTGGAAATAATTTTGGTCAAGCAGCCGACCCACAAGACCCTAGCAAAGTTCCACACAAGAAAAACTTAGTAGAAAAAATATTTACTTCAAATCCACTTCTGTACAATATTTTCCAAGTACTAAAGGGAGTTGTTAGCGCCAATCGTTTAAGATTTGCTATCTTCGTAAGACCTTGGGCTGTCACGGAGATCAATCTAACAAATGGTGAATCTACGCAGTACATAGAATCGGAAAAATCCTTTAACGTATTTGCTAACATCAATACAAATGTAAATGCTGTGTCCAGGGCTGAAAATTTCTTTCGCGCATCTGTCGGAGGAATATGGGCAAATATGAGAAACCTGGAAGACATGGACTACAATATGTTTGTGGGAGCTTCTTATTCCCGTACTACTTTTAATGTAAAAGCAGGAATTACACACCCGTGGTATGGTGAAGAAGAATTTAGTGACTTTCCACCAATCCCATATATGTCGAGAAAAGAACTAAATAGAGACAATATGCCAGAAAAATGGGGTGGCTACATTTTTGTCGGTCTTCAACAAGGCGAAACACCGGTACCTACCGTAGAAAACGGTGGTCTAATGGGGCCTCCAACGAATCCTGCAGATAAAAATATTATCTCTAGAGCAATGTCTCGACTAAAACACAAGCCTTATCTAGATGTTAGCATTACGAAAAATGTATTAAATGTATTTCAAACGCTGGGTGTAGATTCAAGCTTCCTATCTGACGAACTAAAACGCTTATTGGGATTAAACACCAACGGTGGCTCTGGTGGAGCCTATGGCTGTCCATCTTGGATTTGCGGAAATAGTAATGGAACAATTATCGGTGGCGGAAACGACAATGGTGGTGGTAGTGACATTCCTGTTCTTGGTGGCGGTGGTACAATCATTATTGATGAGCCAGGCAGTGGAATCTTTATTACAGAAGATATGGAAGATTATATGGCAACTTATTTGGAAGAAAACAAGGAAGACTATCGAAAATGCTGGCTATCACTTCCTGATGTAAAACGTAGAGAATTTTTCATTGATAGACATTTTAGAGGATTTTCTACATTGTGTTTACCGATGGATGAGTTATTCCAAAAAGCACAACTAAACAGTCAAGTACCACTAAATACTGAGCTTCAAGAAGTAAATGAAGCCACAAAGTAAGCTCAATAATCTCTAAACTAAAACCATAAAAACAAAAGCCGACTCCAATTGGGGTCGGCTTTTTTAATAGGGAGATTTATAAAAAACAAGGCCTTATCACCTTGGCATTTACCTTGATTTGATATTGGATAAAATCACTGCCAGAACTAATTCAAGTTTAAACCAAAGCCTCTTACGGGGCCAGAGTCTAGCGCTAAAGCTTCAAAATACTAGCAAAAGGTCAGAGTCTTTAAGCTTTCTTCGACAGAAATTTTATTTGTATATATGATAAGAAACTGAGGATAGTTTATGAGAAGAATTTGCAGCTTTGTTTGTCTTTGCCTATTATTGAGTGCCTGCTCAACTGTTCCCTACAATCCAAGAAGAGAAGTAAAAATCAAAAAGAAATGGTATGGAACAAATTATTACCAAGGTGAAAATGCTGTAAACCCCGCAGACATTTCTAAAAAACTTGCTCAAAAACCTGAGTTTAGAGAAAAGATGAAAGACTTTGATTCTAACTATCGCATACACCAAGCCACAGGCTTATTGGGTGGTTTTGTTTTATTTGGCACCTTATTTTCTGGAAATTCTAATAGTACCAACCTACTGTTAAGCCTCGGTTTACTGGGGGGTTCTTACTATTTCGAAAGAGAAGCCAATAAAATCCTATCTCCCCTTGTTAGAGAGCGAAATCGTTTTGTTTATAACTACGATCATCTGCAAAATTTTGCAGTGAAAAAACACAAGGACTTAAAAGTGATGGTTCCAGTTTATTCTTATAAGTTCTAAAAGTTCAGAAAACTTCAAGTACAAAAAAAGACTCCTTGGAGTCTTTTTTTGTACTTAAATACCAATTTTTAGTAGCTTGTCTAAATTTTTCCAATCCAATGAATCGCAAAAATAGCCTAAACAATCATTAAGATGAATAGAGCTTTTTACGACCAACCTTAAAACGAGCCTTAAAACGAGACCAGTTCTTAGCCTCCGTAAGTGGAATGCAAAGAACACTAAATAGCACTAAAACTCCACCTAAGAGATTCATCGCATTTAGTTTTTCATCCAAGAAAATATAGCCAAATAGAGCTGCCAATGGTGACTCAAGAAGACAAATCAATCCTACCGTATGAGCTGGTAAAAACTTTTGCGTGTGAGCAAGTACCCCGAAAGCCACGAAAGAACTAAAAAAACTAACGCATAAAAAACCTAAAAGCGGAGAGATTCTGAGAACCGAAGAAAGATCTCCTAAACTCCCCCATCCAGGAAAACTCTCTAAGAACAATGCACTAGGTAAAGCAAACAAAGCCACTCCAATACACTGTAAACTATTTAATTCCATGGCACTTGGGAAATGTTTGCCAATTCGATCCACCACTAAAAAGTGCGCGGCAAATGCAAAAGCACAAAGGAAAGTTAGTAGATCACCGTAATTTAAACTAGTTAAATCAAGATCACACAATAGAGCGATTCCAACAAGAGCCTGAAACAGCAGTCCCCAAAAGTAGATGCTATAGCGTCTTTTTAAAACAAACATTAAGATCACTGGAATAATCAAAGAATACAAACAGGTAATAAAACCAGATTTAGCAGCCGTAGTATAAACAAGCCCCATTGTTTGAAGAGTCATTCCTAAAAATAAAAACAAGGAAGCACCTAAAACCATTAATGTCTTCTTGCTACCCATCTTATAGGAGCGAAAGCTAAAAACTACCGGTAAAGCAATGGCAGCTGCAAAAACAAAACGAAGCGTATTAGACCAGATAGCAGAAAACTCAACAAGAGTCCATTTTGTTGCGATAAACCCCAGTCCCCAGATAGCTGTAACGGCAAATAGTAATAAGTAGTTCATTGATTGCTCCAGAATTAGAGGAGCCAGTATGATGGCTTAAATGAGATAATTCCAGGCATTCCTTTTCGATTAAAAAATATTCCTAAATTGTAGAATTTTAGATAGTTAAGCCCCCTTTAGACACAAAATAAGGACCTGTTTATCTTTACCTTCAGCTAAGAGACTTCACAGGAAGAATTTATCAAATAGTGTTTTTAAAACGATTAAAAAAACAGAGAAAACAAGCAAAGTCCCTAGTGAAAAAACAAAGTAAATTCTTTTCATTTCTAGCAATAGGCCTCACTGGAAAGTTTTCCTCGAAGGACCTCCGGTTAGCGTGAAGCGATCGATCCGCTAAAGGGCCTTTAGGAAAGCCCAAAAACCAACAAAGAAGCTCTCAACTAGATTATAGATCAGGATCTTCAGCGGTCGAAACCGGCGAGTACATGGAGGTACGCGTCCTTCGAGGAAAACTTTCCAGTGAGGCCGGACTACAAATTTACAAACTCTACTTTCTTAAATTCATCAAAACATTCTATCAAAACCCAGAACTACAAGTTCAAGAAAATATTAAGTACCTAGAACCAAAGAAAGAAAGAAATAAATAAAGAAAGAAATAAAGAAAGAAAGAAAAAAAAAAAAAAAGATGAAAAGTAAGAAGCAAACAAAAAAATAGCTACACTGCGCCTTGATTGTCAGCCCCCTCACTATAGATTACTTCATGAATAAAGAGAGGTATTTATGTTGTATCCAAAGTCTCAGCCCTTTGACGAAGGCTATTTTAAAGTAAGTGAAATACACGAAATTTACTACTACCGCCACGGTAATCCCGAAGGAGAACCCGTTGTATTTTTGCATGGTGGTCCAGGCGGTGGAATCAATGCAGACTACCACCAATACTTTGATCCCAAAAAATATCACATCATTTTGTTTGACCAGCGTGCTTGTGGAAAGTCAAAACCCTTCTCAGAGCTTGAAGAAAATAATACTTGGAATTTAGTTTCTGATATCGAAGCTTTGAGGAACAAATTTAGTATAAAAAAATGGGCGGTATTCGGTGGTAGCTGGGGTTCTTGCTTAGCCCTTGCCTATGCAAGTAAACACCCTGAGCATATCACTGCCATGTTTTTACGAGGAATTTTCACCCTTCGTGAATCCGAACTAAAATGGTTCTACCAAGAAGGTGCATCACACTTATTTCCAGATGCTTGGGAAAAATACCTTGAACCCATCCCTGAAAACGAACGTGACGACCTTATGCTTGCCTATCATAAGCGCCTAACGGGTGATGACAAGCTAGAGCGAGAAAAAGCGGCCAAAGCCTGGAGTATATGGGAAGCCAGTACATCAAAGCTATACGTCGACCCAAAACATATAGAAGAGGCTGGTGAAGATCAATTTGCCGATGCTTTTGCTAGAATTGAATCTCACTATTTTCACAACAAAGGTTTTTTCAACTCAGACGGCTACCTTCTAGACCAGGTAGATATTTACCGAAATATTCCTACCTGGATTGTCCAAGGTAGGTATGATGTGGTTTGCCCATCCACTACGGCCTTTGAGCTTCATAAAAGATGGCCTGAAGCAAATTTCCAAATCATTGATGATGCCGGACACTCCTTATCGGAAAAAGGAATCACCGAGGCTTTAATCAAAGCAACCGATGAGTTTGTTAAGTAGCTTGTGTCAACTTAAAAACAAAAAAACCAGCTAGACTGACTAGCTGGTTTTTTAAATCTGCCAAGCCTTGAAGAACAATCAATTTCGATCAATCAACATTCGAAAAGCTATTTCCATATCATCACGTGAAAAACTCATTTCCTCAGTTTTAGCTTTTAGCAAACGAGCATCCATCTCACGAGTAGCTTTGAAAAAAGTGCTACGTGAATCAGTACTGCTATGGTGAATTAGACGCAAAAGGTATGCATGAGTTGTCATGGCCCCCTCTTTATCCTTCAATTCTCCAAAAATACTATCCAAAATAGCTTCTACATGCTCTTGGGTTTCTTCAATACTATGTTTTTTTCTTCCCACTTCAGTAACCAAAAAACTTAACACATCCACTAGCTTCTCATACAACCTACGATCGATTTCGAAAACCACTTCAGGATGTTTCTCTAACCAAGTCCCCTGTTTATCTAACCAAGTCGAAGACTTCTTAGGTCGAACTTCTAACCATAGATTTACGATTTGACTCATGCGATCCAAAACGTATTTAGAAACCACTGAATTTTTTGCTTCTTCTTTTAGATAGCTCTCATTTTTCGTTATAATTTGAAGTACAGGATTTTTCGGATCCTTTACGAAATTTTCCAAAGCGATCTTCGGTTCTAATGCATAACTCACTGGCTTCATATTAATACTCGTAAGCTCGAAAGCTCCCGAATAAGCACATGGTTCAGCAAAACTAGAAACTGAAACTAACATATAAAAAACGGATGCTAAAAATGCATTACACTGCTTCATTGAAACTCCCTTTATTCACACCTTGTCGGCAACTATATCAAATATTGAATGTCAGAAATACAATTTCGGAGAAGCTTGAAATAAATCATAGGAGTGTCGAAACTTTAGTTAGCTGTACCAAAAAATAGAGGCATTTTAGACACATAAAGAAGAAGGGATTAACAAAAATGAAATAAACTATAGTAAAATTGGAAGGGAAATCAAATAGTTCTTTGAAATTAGCGAATATATTTCAGAGTTAATCCAAACACCCACTTTTTCCCCTCCCTTTCTCAGTTTTGTGTATGAACCTAAAAACAGCTTGGATTATATTTAGAGTTTAAAAGAGTCTGAATTTTTTAGTTTTATTGTAAAGTTTAGGGGTTAAGAAGCCCGGATTCATTGAAATATTTTTCTCGAAGGACGCGTACCTCCATGTACTCGCCGGTTTCAACCGCTGTTCTACATTACTAATATGTCAGTAATTAAACCAGAACCAAACAAATTAATGGCTATCAAGACTCGCCGAATATACGTCTACAAAAGGGCGACCATTGAAATTTCCTTTATACTCCATAAAGGTTTGGTTCTTAAAGGTACTACTATCTAAACTACAGTAAAACAAATTTGGAATACGATTGAAGGTATTATCCTTAACCTCACGATCCAAGTCTTTTACCAGGTAAGATTTCAAAACAATTTTTCGGTTTCCAATATCAATACTATCTAATGAATAAGAGAGTTCAGATTTTTCCATCCTCTCTAACTCACGAACAAAACGAGGTCTCATTTTCGCCTTTATAAAAACCAAGGCCTTCTCTTTTGCTAAAATAGGAGAATTCTCTAAGGAATTTACTGCTGCTTCGAGAGCAGCAATTTCATCTTGAAAATCATTGGTAGCTATAGATCTCTTCATCTCTTTGTAAGAACTTAACTTCGTCTTTTTATCGTCAATCTGTCTCAAGACCTGTTCTACTTCAATGCAGTCTTCACGAGGAGCTATTTCTTTTACTTCCATCTCGTAAGATTCAATGATGGCTGATTCGGTTAGTTCTAGAAAATCACAGTCCTTATTGAACTTGTGAATTTCTGCCTTTAACAAAGCATCTGGTAAACCAAATTTTTCTAAGCAAACTTCCGTGTGAGTTTTGGAGCTGGGCTTTTCAGGAATAGGATCGTCATTGTTTTGATTCTTATTATTTTTGGCAACGGGCTTTGCACAAGCCGCTAAAAATAGAAACGCTAAAACAAATTTACTCAAGTTCCCCTCCCCAAGCTTCTGTTTTCATAACAAAATTCTCTAATTCTGTATAGAAGTTTCACGAGATGCTTAAACCAAGGAATTTAAAGTGTAATTTACGCCCCGTGCAAGAGTGATATTCCATGAAAATACTGCCAATTACTAGAAAGTAAAATCAGCTCTGGACAGAAAATACAAAATATTAACGAAACCCCAGTCTGAAAGTATATATACAGGCCCCTTTAATTGCGGATGGACAAGTTCTAAATCCTTGAAATTCATCTATGTATTCGATGCAAGGAAAATCAGAACTGGGACATCTTAATATAAACAAATCTTTTTCAGTAGTTATTAATGGCTATCCGCAATTAAAGGGGCCATTTTATAAAGTATATAAATTAAGAGTCCTTAGATGAAAAAGCCTCTAAAACTTCTTTCTCGGTCATGCAGTGAGTTTGATTTGAAAAAGAGTAAGACTCAGGTTTAGCATCGGTGAAGACTTGTAGGCTAAATTCAAAGTCTTCATTCCCATCAATTGTGCCTAAATTAAAATTACAAAAATCTACCTCTTTCATTCGATAAAACAAATGGGTTCCACAGGTTTTACAAAAGCCTCTTTCCGCCCACTCGCTGGACTGATAGGTTTGAACATTCTCTTCACCCTCTATAGCAACATCTCCCGTGCTTTGAACTACAAAAGCAGGACCGCCACCCCATTTTCTACAAACAGAACAATGACAAACTCCAAAGTCTTTCTTTTCTGCTGAAAAAGAAAACTTCACCGACTTACAAAGACAAGATCCCGTTAATTTCATATTTGTATCTCCTAAAAAAACATCACGCTTATAGGTTTACTCTTACTCTTACTCTTACTCTTACTCTTACTTTAATTTTTAATATTCATTTTTTGAATAAATACCTAAGCAAAAAATTAGAAATTCTATAAAAACTTAAAATCATTTAAGAGTTAGCTAAAAAATTGTCCCATCTATTCTAGATATTAGCAAGAGGCCTCCCTGGAAAGTTTTCCTCGAAGGACCTCCGGTTAGCGTGAAGCGATCGAACCGCTAGAAGAGCAAACGTACTATCCAAGAACCAACAAAGAAGCTTTTAGCTAGATCAATGAACAAGAATATCAGCGGTCGAAACCGGCGAGTACATGGAGGTACGCGTCCTTCGAGGAAAACTTTCCAGGGAGGCCGGACTATGTATAAACTGTAATTCCTTCGCTAAAACCCTAAAAACCTTCGAGCAAAATCCAAAAACACAGTTTCATGAAAACAAAAAGAAAGAAAGAAAGAAAGAAAGAAAGAGAAACCTAAGTAAGGAAGTAAAAAAAAGGAGCCCGAAAGCTCCCTTTATCTTTAGAATTTGTCGTAGAACTTCTCATCCCCATCAGCCATCTTCATAAGGCTTTCAGCAGGTTTGAATCTTGGCCCAACATCATCAGCAAACCTGGATAATTCGTCTGTGATTTTACGAGTACCAATGCTATCAGCATACTTCATCAAGCCACCTTTAAAAGGAGGAAAGCCCGTACCCATGATCATGGCTAAATCCACTTCTTCTGCCTTCTCAACGATTTTATCATCTACTAGTGCACGAACCGCTTCGTTCAACATGGCAAAAATACCACGATTTACACAAACTTCCGCATTGTAAGGATTTGTTGGAGTATTTAAACCTAAGTCTTTATAAACATTTTGATCTAATTCTAACTTTTTTCCTTTCTCATCGTACAGATAAAAACCTTTTTGGTTCTTTTTCCCTAAACGACCTGTTTCCATGATTTTTGACATCAATGGACTCGGCTTCGCACGATCTCCAAAAGCCTCATGGAAAATCTTTGCAACCTTCACAGATACATCAATACCAACTTCGTCGATCAAATGAAAAGGTCCCATAGGCATACCAAATTTTAAGTAGTACTTATCCACTTCTTCAATACTCATCCCTTCTTCCAACAAGTACATAGCCTCGTTCAGATAAGGAAGTAACAGACGGTTCACTAAGAAACCTGGTCCATCTTTTACAACAACCGGAAATTTACCCATTTTTTTAGATAGATCAAATATCGTCGCTGTAGTTTCATCAGAAGTTTTCTCACCACGAATCACCTCTACCAATGGCATTTTGTGAACCGGGTTAAAGAAGTGCATTCCACCAAAGTTCTCAGGCTTAGGGTGGCCCTTTGCCATTTCTGTCACACTCAAAGAAGAAGTGTTTGTAGCTATGATAGCGTCTTCTGGCATATGCTTTGCTGTTTCACCAATTACGCTTTGCTTGATTTTCATATCCTCAACAATGGCCTCTACCACTAGATCCATACGACCAAAACCAGCATAATCAGTTCCGCCTGAAACACGTCCCATTTTTTCTTTAAACTCAAACTTCGTCATACGACGTCGCTTTAGTTTCTTTTCCCAAATGGAAGCTGCTGCAACGAAAGCTTTTGACAGAGCATCATTATTTAAATCTTTCACTCTCACTTCGATGCCTTTGTCCGCACCCAATTGAGCGATTCCACCGCCCATAGTACCAGCACCTAAAACACCCATATGTTTAATGCTTCTTGGCTTCACCTCTTTATCATGAACTCCAGTTTGTTTTTTAATACTTTCAGTCATGAAGAAAATATGAATTAGGTTTTTCGAAATATCCGTAATTGCAACTTCACTAAAAAGACTCGCTTCAATATCAAGTGCCTTTTCACGATTGCTCATTCCGTAAGTTTTCTTAACCGCTTCAAGAGCTTTTAAAGGAGCTGGGTAATGACCTTTGGTGTTTTTCTTAACCATTTTTTCAGCTTGGTTGAAAACCACAAATTTAGCAGGACCTTCCAACAAACCTGGAACAAATCCTTTTGCTTGAAATTTCTTTTTACGTTTTCCTTTGCCAGCAACTTCTAGAACTTTTTTGATGGCAGCTTCCTCTAACATTGACTGAGGAACCACATCATCTACCAGACCAATCTTTTTAGCTTTGCGACTATCCACCGCTTTACCCGCTAAAATAATATCTAGAGCCGCTTGAATTCCCACAACTCTAGGTAACCTTACACAGCCACCGAATCCAGGAATGATACCAAGTTGAACCTCTGGTAAGCCAATTCGAGTGCTTTTATCATCGGTACAAATTCTGTAATCACAAGCAAGGGCCATCTCACAACCTCCGCCCATGCAAGCGCCATGAATCGCCACTACCACTGGAAAAGGAAGGTCTTCAAATTTAGATAAAATTCTTTGTCCTTCTGCCGCTTTTTGCTTGGCATCCGCCGGTTCAACGATGTCTTTAATTTCATTGATATCAGCACCAGCAATAAAAATCTTTGGTTTACGAGAAATTACAACCAAACCTTTGTACTTAGCACTCATCATTTTTTCTAGCATTTCATCGAAGTACTGCATTACTGGTGTTGAGAATTTATTTACCTTTTCACCAGCAAGATCTAGTTCTAAAACAGCAACTCCATCTTCTCTTTCAATTACGTTAATTCCTTCTACAGCCATCTTACGCCTCTTTCTCTATGATCATTGATCCACCTTGGCCACCACCGATACATAGGGTAGCTAGACCAAATTGAACATCACTTCTACGTTGCATTTCTTTCATAAGAGTTAGTACCAAACGAGTTCCTGTGGTTCCAACTGGGTGCCCTAAAGCAATGGCTCCACCATTCACGTTTAAAATATCATCTGAAACTTGCCCTACTGCTTTGCTCAATCCTAATTTTTCTTGAGCGTATTTGTCAGAAGCAAATGCTTCTTGGCAACCGATCACTTGAGCAGCAAATGCTTCGTTTAATTCAACCAATCCCATGTCTTTCAATTCAAGGCCAGCACGTTTCAAAGCCACTGGAGTTGAATGAACAGGACCTAATCCCATACGACTTGGTTCACAACCAGCAAAGGCATAAGATTTAATGCTAGCGATTGGATTATAACCCAAGCTCTCTGCCTTTTCACGACTCATCAATAACATCATTGCAGCACCATCCGTGATGGGACAAGAGTTACCAGCAGTGATGCTTCCGTATTTCTTATCAAAGAAAGGGCGAAGTTTTTGCAGAGCTTCAATGGTTTGTTCCGCACGAGGTCCAACATCTTCCTCTACTACTTTTTTATATTTAGGCGGTAAGAATACAGGTGTCATCTCTTGAGCTAATTTATCATGAGCAGCCGTCGCACGTTGATGTGAACGAAGAGCAAACTCATCTTGTCTTAGTCGAGAAATGGCAAAGTCTTTGGCGATATTTTCTGCCGTTTGCCCCATATTAATTCCCACAAAAGGATCCGTTAAACCTTCCATTAGAGTAATTCGAGGCTTTAAAAACTTAAGCTTAAACTCCGTTAGAAGACTTAATTTCGCCCCCGTAGTTCTCGCTTTTTGTAGGTTCATCATAAAGTCAGTGAAACCTTTGTTAAATACCAAAGGCATTTGTGACATGCTTTCTGTTCCACCCGCTAAAATTACATCGGCCGTTCCAGACTTAATACGCTCATAGCCACTTGCAATACTCTCTAAAGCAGAAGCACAGTTTCTATGAACTGTAAAAGCGGAAACATTTTGAGGTACTCCTGAATTTAAAGCCACTACTCTTGAAATATTAACCGCATCACTCGGTGTTCCCGTATTACCGATGATCACTTCATCCACTTGATTCACGTCTAGATCTGTTTTGGCAATAAGTTCTGTTAGTGCTACTTTTCCTAATTCACTAGCGTGCACTTCCGCTAGTTTCGTTCCGGCTTTTGCGAAAGGCGTTCTAACCCCTTCTACAATTACCACATCACGTGGATTTCCCATGTTGCACTCCTTCGAGGATTAAATAAATAATGAAAGCTAAGTTAGCGAAATAATTATCCTAATTCAATATGATGATGGCAACTGATTTCGTTAAATACTAGCAATATCACAACGCATAAGACATAGGCATTTGTTTTAAAATCATATGGCCTGCCATTTTTTATAACTAAAAATGACAAAATTTGTCCAATGTCGCTTATTTAACTATCAGGAGCATTTAAATGCCTAGTAGAGCGGCCCAGCCTTTGCTATTAAATACACTGTGAATTTGAAGTTCCCCCCTATTGTTTTTTCAGTATTAATTGGCTTACTAATTCCATTGCAGGGAATAACGGCAGTTCTTTGTCTACATAGCGCTGAAAAAGATGGCTTATCTTTAAGAGAAATTAATCTTGAGATGAATTCAAGATTTTTTCTTACAAATAAATCTAAACTCAGCTACGCTTGGGAAAGCCTAGTAAAAGCCATTGAAAAAGACCTGATACAGAATCCTGAGCTTATAAACAAAGAAACAAAACAAACAGAAAAGTATCTCCGCCTTCGAATTGAACAAATCAGCGAAAGCTTGAAGCTATCTGAAGATATGCAGGCAGACCTACTTTTGTTATTGTCTTTAGACACAAGTATTCCCCGATCTAAAAGCCCTGGCCCTATTGGACAAAGAGTTTTACCAAAACTGAACATATCTTATCGACTAGATACATTAGATTTACGGATGGAACTTGACCCAGCCATTTCTGTAATTTCAATTACAAAAGAAAACCTGAAAAATCACCAGCTTGAGTTTACAGAAACCATGAAGATAAGAGCAGTAGCATTAACAGCAGCAAAGCTTTTAGCCGAATTAAATACTGAAAAATCATGGAAAAACTTAGGCCTACTCTACCTCAGCAGCAAAGAAGATTTACGAAATTCTCCGAATATACAAAAAAATGGCTTCAACTCCTTTTTCTATGATTTAACAAAAATTGCAATGACTCACAATCGCTTGGATCAAGATGGAAGAAAAAAATCTGGTTTAAACAAAGCCAGTGAAGTTCTAGAATCTATCATGAATCAACAAAACTTGCCTCTTGAAAAAGCCTTAGGACAAATAGATGAAATTTTATTAGATATAGTCGCCGCCAATATGGGAGCATAGTTCAAGCTCCCCTCTCAGGTCTAAGATGATTACTTTTTTAGTCTAACTGTTGAATGCCTTTTAATAAAACGACAGTATTGATGACTATAATTTTGAAATTTAGCGGTAAACACAAGACTTCAATATAGCTCCCTAGACAACAAAAGCCCCCCATTAGGACTAATGAGATGGACCCGCCGATTACAAAAGGCGTCAGTACAAGCTGCGCCGGTATGGATATACTATCCAGACAAAAACAAACCGGAGGGTCCAAACTATGAATAAACTATTAGGTATCGATTT
>JAYZXX010000135.1:0-9550 GCA_036140815.1 Bdellovibrionota bacterium
GAAAAGTGAATAGATTTAATATAAAACAAAAAAGTACTATTCGTTTGAATAGTGCTTTTTGAACAAGCTTTCGTTTTAGATTTATTCGGAAGTATTATGGACTTAGAAAATATATAGTAAGCCAACAGCCAATTCTGTGTTAAAAACACTTTTATTTTCAAACGGTGGCTTAGCAGTGCCATCTCCAGTTGCTGTACTTAGAAAATCAGGATACTGATAGAACTTCGCCCTTAAGTCTAGTTTTATTCCAAAGTTTTTACTGAAGTATAATTTTTCACCAAGACCTATGTGCAATACCGAAGTACTTTCACTAATTGCATCACTACTATAGTTTAACTGACCATAACCTAGGATTGTATAAATTGAAAGGTTATAAACTGTGTCTTTCGAAAAACTGATTTTACCATAGTATGGCGTATATTCCCAAAGAAGTGAGTATGTTGTGTCGTATGTTGGAACTTGGTCAAGATTAAAAGTATCACCTCGTGTGGCACTTACTTCCGAGACAAAAGAGTTTTGTGAAGAACTATAAGCCCCAAACTCTAACTGGATTCCATGGGTTTCATTTAAATGGTAGTTTACTTGCAAAATGACTGGGTAGTTATCAAAAAACGCATCATTCATAGTCTTACCGAATACACCGGCAAGTTCAAAGCGCCCTTCTGTTTCAACGGTTCTACTCTTTACTACAACTTGGTTTCGAAATACCGGCAAAACGGCATCTCTTGCCAACTCGCTTTTTTCAAACTTCACTTCTTCAATAATTTCCTCTGCCGCGCCTAACGACATTGAAATTCCCAAAATTATAAAAACAAAGAGTTTTTTCATGGATTTCCTCTTCCCTGCTCTGAGTATTTTATCACTAGATCACAAAGCTCTCTCACGGCTCCTGAACCACCTTCTCTTTTGGTAATGTAGTCTGCTTTTTCGAGACACTCATCCACAGCATTAGGCACAGTCACCCCAAAACCACACCGCTCAATTAAGGGTAAGTCAAAAACATCATCCCCTATGAATGAACATTCTTCTTCTTTTAAGTTGTGCTTTTTCAGGTGCTCATCAAATACTACCGTCTTGTCTACGATACCACGGTAAAAATGAGGGATCCCTAAAAATTCGATCCTCCTGATCACATCACCAGACTTTGCGCCAGTAATTACGCAAACGTGATATCCGTGTTCGATTAGAAACTTGATACCAATTCCATCACGAACATTAAATCGACGAACCCACTCCCCGTCTTCACGAAGTTGAACACCGCCATCGGTCATAACACCATCTACATCAAAAAAGATCGCTTTTATTTTTTTAATTTTCGCAACTTCTACCATATATATAGTCTGCCCGAGCTTTTAGAATGCTTCAAGTGATTGAAGAATTTTAGAGCTATACTTTAGTAGGTATAAAACACTGTGCTTTTATTAATCGGCCATATTGAATTCCACGCCTGTGAATTGAAAAAAATCATTGTTTTAAAGAAAACTATAACAAAAGCCTAAAACGAAATAGTTTTAGGCTTTTCTTCAGCAATTTTTTGTTTAGATTTGAGTTTTAACGAATTTTCGCCTTCAATAAATCCTGTAAGTGCAACAGCCCAACTGGCTCAAAGCTTTCTTTTTCCGTATCTACCACAAACAAAGTTTGAATTTGAAACTGCTCCATCACAAATAAAGCCTTTTGTGCTAGCTCTGAAGCCTGGATTGTTTTCGGGCTAGTAGACATTAACTCTCTAGCTTTTAAAGACAAGGGCTCTTTCGATTTCTCAAAAGACCTACGAATATCACCATCAGTAATAATGCCTACTAATTTTCGATCAGTATCAATCACTCCAGCCACACCTCGAACGTCTTTCTTTGTCATTTTTGAAATGATCTCCGACAAAGCTTCATCCTCTGTTACTAAAGGTAGACTGTCTCCAGAGTGCATCACATCAGATACTCTGGTTAAAAGCTTTCGCCCCAAACTGCCACCTGGATGAAATTGAGCGTAATCATTTTCACCAAAGCCCTTTTTCACTAATAAACCTATAGCTAAAGCGTCTCCTAAAGCCAATGTTAAAGTGGTACTTGTTGTCGGAGCTAAGCCCATTGGGCAAGCCTCTTCCTTTACTGAAATATCGATAATGTACTTCGAGGCTTTTCCTAATTGAGAATCTGGCTTAGAAGTAAAACCAATCAATGGAATATTTTTTCTTCCACAATAAGCAATAATGTCGTTTAACTCTACAGAGTTTCCTCCGTTAGAGATCATGACCACAACATCTTTTTCATCAATAATACCCAGATCACCATGAGAGGCTTCAGCGGGATGAACAAAGATAGAAGGGGTGCCTGTGGATGCCATGGTAGAGGATATTTTGGTAGCAATATGCCCTGATTTACCGATTCCGCTAAAAACCACTTTCCCTTTGCATTCACTTAAAACATCAATGGCCGCTAAAAAAGGTTCTCCTAAGGTCTCTCTCTTAGCCATGATAGCTTGTGCTTCTTGTTCCAAAACTTTTTTTACTGTATCGATTAATTGCATATTAAGCCTTTGATTTAATTCCACTCATATAATGCTTTAAAGCTGCTTTCACAAAGTTTTTAAACAATGGATGAGGTGTAAGTGGTTTAGACAAAAACTCTGGGTGAAATTGAACACCTATAAACCAAGGATGTTCTTTCACTTCAATGATTTCCACTAAATCACGCTCTTTATTTACACCAGCTAAACGCATTCCTCTTTTTTCAAACAATGCTTTGTAATTGTTATTAAATTCATATCTATGACGATGACGCTCTTGAATGTTTTTATGTTCGTAAATATTGAAACTCAAACTTTCTTTATCTAGCGCACAAGAATAAGTACCTAAGCGCATTGTTCCACCTTTTTCCGTGGTTGTTTTTTGCTCTTCCATAATATCGATCACAAAATTCTTTGAACGTTTTTTGCCAAATTCTCTACTAGTCGCATCTTCGATGCCACAAACGTTTCTGGCAAATTCGATGGCCGCCATTTGCATCCCTAGACAAATACCAAAAAATGGAACCTGGTTTTCACGAGCATACTTAATCGCCAAAACCTTACCTTCAATTCCACGTTCGCCAAAACCACCTGGAACTAAAATGGCATCTACTTCTGACAAGATTTTATCAATGTTTTTAGAATTTAGATTTTCAGAATCTATGTAAACATTCTCCACAGAAGAATTGTTTGCAATTCCACCGTGAATCAAAGCTTCGTTTAAAGACTTATAAGACTCCTTTAGCTCAACATACTTTCCTACGATACCAATTTTTACGCTATGCTTTGGCTCTTTCAATACTTTGACGATTTTACGCCAACCCGCCAAATCAATTTTATCCCCTGTGATATTTAAGCGTTCAATCATTTTTTGATCGAACTTTTCAGAGTTCAACATCAATGGAACTTCATAAATCGTAGAAGCATCATTCATTGCAATAACATTTCCTTCAGAAACATCACAAAACAAAGCTAACTTCTTCTTTAAACTTTCTTCAATTTCATGTTCACAACGACACAATAAAAAGTCAGGCTGTATACCAATTTGTCTCAGCTCTTTTACGGAATGCTGAGTCGGTTTAGACTTTAGTTCACCGGCCGCGCGAATGTATGGAATTAAAGTAACGTGTACAAAAGCGGAGTTTTCAGGGCCAACGTCATTTCGCATCTGACGAATAGCTTCCATAAAAGGAAGACTCTCAATATCCCCTACCGTTCCACCAATCTCAACCAATACGATTTCAGCACCTTGACCTGCTTCATACATTCGTTCTTTAATTTCATCTGTGATATGTGGAATTACCTGTACCGTACCACCTAGATAATCCCCACGTCTTTCTTTAGAAATTACTCGGTCATAGATTTGACCCGTTGAAACGGAATTCGCTCTCTTGGCAACAGCATTAGTAAAACGCTCGTAGTGACCAAGATCTAGATCAGTTTCTGCACCATCGTTAGTAACATAAACTTCACCATGCTGAAAAGGACTCATCGTACCTGGATCGACGTTAATGTATGGATCAAACTTCATGATGGAAACTTTTAATCCACGAGCCTCCAACAAAGCCCCTAAACTAGCTGTAGCAATCCCCTTACCAATGGAAGAAACCACACCGACTGTAACAAAAATAAACTTTTGTTGGAACTTTGCCTTACGCTCTAAATTCTTTTTTGAAGAGACCTTTTTCTTTTTAGCTTTCTTCTTTGCAGCTAAAGAAACTACTTTTTTCGTACTAGTTTTTTTAGCCACCGCTTTTTTAGTCGAAGTTTTTTTAGTACTTGCCTTTGCCTTTTTCTTCACAGAAATTTTCTTAGCCATTCTCTTCACGTTCCTTCATGATATTTTCAATTTTCAAAATATCCTTTGGAGAATCTACTCCCCAAGAATCTGACTCCACTTGAACTACTTTAATGGTAGCACCAAGGTATAAGGCTCTTAACTGCTCAAGGCTCTCTTGAACCTCTAACTTACTCGGGCCAGCCTCACAAAATTCTTTCAAAAATTCTTTTCGAAATGCATAAATACCTATGTGCTTAAGACACAATGGCTTGGCATCCCTTTCGCGAGACTGTGGAATTGGAAAACGAGAAAAATACAAAGCCTCAGATTTATGATTTAATACAATCTTGGCTGTATTCATAGATTCAAGATCATCTTTATTCAAAATTTCGCGACCAAGCGTAGCCATATTTACATTGGGATCCTGAAAGCAATCCACCAGAAGATCCAATACCTTACCATCAATCAAAGGCTCGTCCCCTTGAACATTTAGCACCACATCAAAATCTTCTTCCTGTACGGCCGCCCAAACTCGGTCTGTACCTGTTGGAAGATCAGAATCTGTCATAACAGCTCTAAAACCTTCTCGTTCTACTAGGCTGGAGATCTCTTCGTGATCCGTTGCTACAAGGATCTCGTTCACTTTTGTTGCTTTTGCCGTACCCTCTAAGGTCCAAGCCAACATTTCGCGACCATTAATTTTTGCCAAAGGCTTTCCAGGAAAACGTCTTGAGCCATATCTTGCTGGTAAAACTGCTACAACCTTCATAATAAACCTTTCATTTTCTGTACCGAAATCCAAATGCCAAATACAAAGCAACAAACAAACAAAAGAATTCCGCTTAAAGTTGTTAATAGAGTATATCGATCAAAATCAATTTGACGAAACTGCTTCATCGGTCGCCAGTCTTTTAAAAAGATCTGAGGCCGTAACCAAAAACTAAAACATAGAAAAGATAGTAGAAGTAGTAAAGCGACGAAACCAAAAAGTTTAATCATCGCCACGAATCCATTCTTCGAAGAAAAATTCTTCTACCTCTTGAAGACCCGTTTTTTTACTAGAGGATATACAGAAAACATTTTTGAGACCACTGGCTTTTTTAATTTTGGCCTGGGCCTGAAATTGGTGATTTCGAGTTAGTTTATCCGATTTGGTTAGAACCACAATGGTATCCAATTCTTTTTGCGCAACCCAATCCACAAGGTCTTGCTCTTGCGCTGTCCAATCTCGACGGATATCCATCACCAAAATCATTCCAACTAGGTTTCCCCTTAAGCTGAAATATGTTTCAACCATGGGGCGCCAAGACCTAACTTCACTGGCTGAGCGAGCTGCGTAACCATAACCTGGCATATCTACGATTTGGTAAGTACCGCCACTGACCGTAAAGAAATTTAAAAGTGTGGTTTTTCCAGGAGTTCCTGAAACTTTTGCGATTCGTGTATTAAAAACTGCATTTATGAAACTGGATTTTCCTGCATTCGATCGACCAACGATGGCGATTTCGGGGCAGCTTGACTCTGGGAACTGCTCTGGCACAGTTGCACTTTTAATAAACTTAATTTTACCGTTTCCACCGAATTTCATGGCTGTCCTTTTGGAGAATTTTATATCAAAACTTTCGATAGAAGACAAACTTAGATTAGATGAAGTTTCTTCAATTTGCCTTTATGAAAACATGTTTTAAAACCATATTTTTAATCTATCTCTGACAAACTGTATCTCTTAAAACATTTTCACTTTATCCAGTTCATGCAAAAGGACGGATCTCTTTGTGAACTTTAATTTGCCATAAATCCAATCACTTTCTTTTGGTTGGATTTTTTTCAATCTAATTTCCCGGAAAAATCGGACCGAAAATCCAATGATTCGGACCCATCGCCTGGAATCTTGGCCGCTAAGTGCCTAAAATTACCGGAATTAGGATTTTTCCTAGAATTGGCAAAGAACTTGTAGTGTTCAATCCAAGTGGAAAGGAGATTATCAATGATCACTAGAAAAATTCAAAGAGAATCAGAAGTTAAATATAGCCAGCAGGCATTTTTCAAACAAATTAATGGTGAGCAACAGAGGGTCTATCGACTCTATGACCAGTTTATGATTGGTCGAGAAATAAGTAACGACATCGTCTTGAACGACAATTTTAGCTCCAGAAGCCACGCGATGATCAAACATCGTTCTGACGGATTTTACTTAGAGGACTTAAATAGTCAAAATGGAAGTTTTGTAAATGGAGTCAGAATTAAAGAAATCCAACTTCAAGAGGGTGATCAAATTCGTTTAGGATCAACCAACTTTCTATTTTCGAGCAATAATGATGTTCAGAATAAAAACTTAGAGTTAAAAAGCTATAATTTAGAATGGAATAAACAGCTACAAAAATTACCTATGATCGCCGCTTCGGAAGAAAATGTTCTTCTTCAGGGCGAGTCTGGCGCAGGAAAAGAAATCATTAGTAGAAAAATTCACGATCTTTCTCCAAGAAAGGATCGCGCTTTTGTTACTCTAAACTGCTCTAATTTTAACAGTAACCTCATCGAAAGTGATCTTTTCGGCCACCAAAAAGGAAGCTACACTGACGCAAAGGAAGATCGAAAAGGTGCCTTTTTACTAGCTAACGGTGGAACACTCCTATTAGATGAAATCGGTGATATGCCAATGAGCCTTCAGGCAAAATTATTAAGGGTTTTAGAAAACCGAGAGGTCAAGCCTCTTGGTAGTGACAAAAATATTTCGGTGGATGTACGTGTAATTGCAGCCAGTCACAAAGATTTAAAGCAGCTGATTGCCGAGGGAAAATTTAGATTAGACCTCTATTATCGTTTAAATATTATTAAATATACGATCCCTGCACTTCGAAATCGAAAAGAAGACATTACCCCACTACTCTTCCTATTTAGTAAAGAGTATCGAGTTCATTTTCTTCAAGAGGCGGTAATAGAAATACAAAACCACAATTGGCCTGGAAATATCCGCGAATTGAAGAATTTTGTCAGAAGAGCAGCAGCCATTTTTCCACATCTACCAATTGGTAAAGAAGAACTTTCTCAGTTGATAGATTTTGGCTCAGAAAATATTTGTGTAAATGGCGAAGACACCAGCTTACCACCAGTTAAAAGAATGGAGAAAAAACTCATTGAGAATGCCTTGGCTCAAGCTAGAGGAAACCAAAGACTGGCGGCAAAGAATTTAGGTATGCCCAAGAGTACTTTTCATGACAAGATTAAGAAATACCAGATCGATTGTAAAGCCTATCGTTTTCGATATAGCTAAATTCGACAGAAAGGCTTTTGATCAAGGTGAAACCACAAAGTCTTTAAAATAAATTTTGACAACTTTACCGTTGTTTAGAAATTTATTTATAGCCTGTGCTACCAGTTTTTTCGCCTTTTTCTTGCCCTCGGCAGTACGAATCTCATCATATTCAACCCCTTCAAGAGTGCGCGCGGTGATATCTCTCACCTCTGCCTCTCTGTCTTTAATTTCAGTGGCAGCTTCTTGAGAACTGGTTTCATAAAACAAAGAAAAAACTCCCATCGTATTTTTCGAAGAAAAAACGGAAGGTTTTAACATTACAATAATTCGGTCAAATCGAACAACGTATTCAGGATAGCGATTGGGGTTTCTAAACTTTTCCCAAGGCTCATTTTCCTTTATCTTGAAAACTTTATCCGCCACATCGTTAAAATTGAAAACATAAGGATTTTCAAGCTCAGGTAAAATTTCTCCTTGCAAAGCCTTTTGAACTACAAAAGGTATCGTAACTACCATCAAAAGAATAAACACAAAAAGTATTTTCAACTTCCAGCTCAAAGACAAGAAGTTTTTAATTTCAGAAACAAGCTTCCCAGTAAGGGTTTTTATCTTTTCAATATTTTTTTTAAGAATAACTTTAGAGTCTTCTTTTACAAATTGAACACTTCGAGATTTAAAATTTAATACTAGGTCTTTACAGGTAGAGAAACACTTATTAAAAAAGTTTTTTACTTTAGAGAAAATAAAACGACGGTAAGTTCCCTCTGGCGCTAGCTTATTAAAAAGTTTAAGTAATTTAGACTCTTTGACAACAAAATCAGCTTCATTGGTAACTTCTTGCTTTTTTTCAAACAGATCTACTTCTTGCGACTCTTTTTCGGCATGGTCTTGTAAAGCATCCTCAGCCGAAGCAGCTCCAGTTTCATTGTCTCCCGTTGCTAAGACATCACTTAAATCGACCATTCCCTCTACTTCAGCAGCTATATCGGGATTCGTGTCTACATTGTCATTTTTATCTTTTTCTTCTTCGTCTGCCATAATCTTTGCTGTAATGTTTCTTTCTTCAAGCCCTTAGTCTTAGCGCAATGCTCTCCCTTTTATTTTCGCTTAAAGAATATAGAAATTCAAAGGCTTAGGGAAAAATACAGATATTCAGAAAAAGGTCCATGCAAATACTTCCACTCTTTTTCATTCAACGAGACTTTAGACCTTTGCCCTGTAAGCTTTTTCGACGATATACCGATAAATAGAACGAGAACAGGGAGGTTCAGAATGAAAAATTATATTCTCTTAGCTATCAGTTTTAGCATGATTTCTTGTACAACTTTGCGTCGCTCCAACCAATTCACTCAATATAAAGATCAAGACCCTTACTATACAGCCCAAGACATGAAAGATACCGAACTCAGTCGCTACGAACTTGGAATACAAAGGTTAAATCGCCCACTAACGGAAGCCGAGTACCAAGCACTACAGCAAAGACTTAATGTAAAACGCTTAGAAAGAAATTTACAAAGCAGTCTCCAAAGAAATTTATATTATAAAAACAAAGCCTTCTTCAATGGAGACCAAGAACGGATCGAGTTTTTACAAATCGAAGACTACGCAGATCAACTAAGCTGGTTAGAAAACCGCCGCTTCTTCAATCGACTGTCCAACT
Source organism: Bdellovibrionota bacterium (assembly GCA_036140815.1). Taxonomy (GTDB): domain Bacteria; phylum Bdellovibrionota; class Bdellovibrionia; order Bdellovibrionales; family UBA840; genus UBA6502. Next base: position 9,202 of record JAYZXX010000135.1, read on the forward strand.
ACACAGAAGAAATCAAAGAAGCCATCGAACAAAATGATCTAATTTTACATATGCCCATGAGTGCAGTCAGAGAAACCTGGGGCGAACCAGATCTTAGAGAAGTGTCAGGAAGCGATTTTCGCGGCAACGAACGCTGGACCTACAAAACCTACCAAGGCACCCGAGAAGGCTACAAAGAACAAGACCGAGTAATCTTCTTCGAAAACGGCCGAGTAGTAGCCTGGTCGACCCAATAAATTGTCCGCTCCCAAAAAGGTAGCCCGGCCTCCATCTATTAAAAAAAACGTCTTGTAGCAAAAGGGTGGCAGCCCCCCAAATGACACTAGCGCCTTGAAGGACAAAGCCCCAC
>JAYZXX010000136.1:0-33012 GCA_036140815.1 Bdellovibrionota bacterium
GTCGACTTTGTTAAAGTTAATTTCAAGAATCACTTATCCTACTTGTGGAAAAATTTCTTATAAAGGAAGTTTGACTCCGATGTTGGAAGTTGGGACAGGTTTTCATCCAGAGTTGTCGGGTAGGGAAAATATCACCTTAAATGCTACTATCCACGGAATGAAATTAAAAGAAATAGAGCCCTTGATGGGTCAGATTCTCGAATTTTCCGAAATTGGCCGGCAAATTGATAGTCCAATTAAAAGGTACTCTTCAGGAATGGTAGTAAAACTTGGTTTTGCGATTGCCAGTTATATAAAAACCGACATTTTGCTGTTAGATGAAACCCTTTCAGTGGGAGATCATGCTTTTAAAAAGAAGTGTATCCTCGCTTTAAAGGATTTAGTGAAAAAAGAAGAGCGATCCATTTTAATCGTCAGTCACGATATGGATATGGTTCGTGAAATTTGTGATGAAGTTTGTGTTATGAAGCAGGGGCGTCTTAGTGCTCCCATGGAAGTAGAAACTGGCATATCTAAATACATTAAGGATGAAGACATTGAAGCCTGGTCGTTCTAAAAAGGTTTTATTTGTAAATGTAATGTCTTCCTTTACTCCTCACTTTGAGACTGAGTTAGAGTTGATGGAGGATTACTCACAAAATGGAGCTGAAATTCATTTTGTTCGTTGTAAGTCGCAAATTCCTAGCTGCTTTGCCAACCCAAGCCATTTGAATGCCTATTGTGATTATTGTGTTCATCGAAGTTCTCAGGTTAAGGCCTTTTATCCAAAAGCAATAGAAAAAAGTGTGGATCCTTTTTGGAAACACGAAGATAAACTTTATTTTAATTCTTTATCTACCAAGTTTCCTAGTTTAAGAGACTTGTATAATTACAGAATTAAATATTGTGATATAAACTTTGATATAGGACAGGCTGTTTGCTGTAGTTTGGTATCTATATGCAGAGACAGTTCAGAGGCTCTTTTGAAAGAGCAGAACCTTATAGATTCCTTGTTTTTGACTGCTTTTTACCAATTAGTAACTCTTGGTCGTTTGATTGAAAGTGAAAGTTATGATGAAGTTGTTATTTTTAACGGTCGTTTTGCTATCGTTAGAGGAGTGCTCCGATATTGTCAGAGTAAGAAAGTCGATATTTATTGCCATGAAAGAGGTGGTGATTTCTATCGCTACGCCCTCGTTAAGCAGGATACAATTCATTCTTTGGCTACCCATAAAAACAAGTTAGAGCTACTAAAAAAAGATTTTTCTGAAAAATCTGAGTTGTATAAAATAGGTGAAGATTTTTTTGAAAATCAGAGAAAAGGTAAGGTCTATTCTTGGAAGTCCTATATTACGGAACAAGAACAAGGAAAGTTACCAGATGGATTTGAAGAGGGCTTAAGGAAGGTATCAATCTTTATATCTAGCGAAGATGAGTTTTTCGCTTTGGATGATTTTAAAGTTCATTTTTTCAAGGATCAGGTGGAGGCCATAACCTATATGGCCTCGCAACTGAAAGAGGAGTTAGGGAGAAGTTTGTCACTTTTTGTCCGAATACATCCTAATTTGGCTGGGATTGATAATCATTTTATAAGATCTATTAAGTCTCTAGAGCAAGATGGACTTACGGTAATTGACGCAGATTCTAAGGTTAGTTCTTACTCATTGGTAGACCAGTCTGATTTAATTTTAAGCTTCGGTTCAACGGTTGGCGTAGAGGCTTGTTATGTAGGGAAACCCGTTTTGCTCATGGGAACAACTTGGTATGAAGATTTGGATATTTGTACGGTTCCTGAAAGTAAAAGTGATTTAATTGAAAAAATAAAAACCGAAAATAAAGTTAGAAACAAAAAAGACGCTATTTTGTATGGAGCTTATATCTCTAGCTTTGGTGAAAAGTTTAAGTATTTTCAACCCGAGGGGATCTTTAAGGGGAAGTTTAAATCTGTTCGAATTGGTCATAAGTTTTTTAATCTATTGCAGCGAGCATTCGAGGAAAAAGTATTCCCATCTTTTTTTACTAAGTTTGGTGAAGAGCGACGAAGTAAAGCGATTAAAGACTTGTTGAGTTAGATGCTCTTAGTTTAAACTTTAATTTGGCCAGCTCTAAATCTGTTTTGGTGTTGATGTCTTGGGACTCCAGTTCTGAAACTTCATAACCAATTATTTTGCCACCATAGATGGCTTTGTATTTTTCTAGGCTTGAGACTTTTCCCCAATAGAACTCTCCTATGTCGAAGTAGTATGGTTCAAGATCTTGGCTTCGGCTCCATAGGTGTTTTTGTCCAGGCATTTGTATTTGGTTTATCTTTTTGATAAAGGCTCTTTGTGGAGGTGAAGAAAACTTACATATGGGGTAGCAGAAGTCGGCATCTTCAGATGTAAACCTGTGGTAGGCCTCACTAATTCTTTTACTTTGAATTAGCGGGCTAGATGCGTATATGCAACAAAAATATTCATAGTTTTGTGATAATTGGTCTAAGCTGTAGTGTAGAGCTGCATAGGTGGAGGCCTCGTCGTTGGAGACTTCTTCCGTTCTCAAAAATGGAGCTTCTGCACCCAAGTCTATAGCGAGTTTTGCAATTTCAGGGCTGTCGGAGGAAACAATCACTCGATCAAAAAGCTTTGATTCTATGGCTGCCTTAATTGGGTAGTGTAGAATTGGATTGCCTTCAAACTCAATTAGGTTTTTATTTGGCAAACGTTTACTGTTAGCTCTGCCAAGAATAATTGCGATTTTAGAATTAGACTTCATAAAAACTCCCTATTGATAGCTTCTCATTTTACAATGTATATGCCTAGGAGAGCTTGGGACTAAGTAGAGGGTGACTAAAAGCGTTAAGCATTTTATCAAATACAAAAAATGGATCTATTATAATAAAATCTGTTTTTACTTGGGGGTAGAATGTTAGATGGAAAGTCGATATTAATAACAGGTGGGACGGGGTCTTTCGGAAAAGCCTTCGTGAAACGACTTTTAATTGAGCATCCTAAAGTTAAAAAAATCATCATTTATTCCAGAGACGAATTTAAACAGTCTGAGATGGCACAAGTTGATTTGTTCAAAGAGTACGCATCGAAGCTCCGTTTTTTTATTGGTGATGTTCGAGATGCAAAGCGTTTGCGAAGAGCTTGTGAAGGTGTGGATATTATTGTTCATGCCGCTGCTCTTAAGCAGGTGCCTGCCGCCGAGTACAATCCTATGGAGTTTGTGAAGACCAATGTTCTAGGTGCTGAAAACGTAATTGAAGCAGCTTTCGATTCAGGGGTTAGTAATGTAGTAGCTCTTTCTACGGATAAAGCGGCAGCCCCTATTAACCTTTATGGAGCCACAAAACTTTGCTCGGATAAACTTTTCGTGGCTGCGAACAATATGAAGGGTAGTAGGAATTTATCTTTGTCGGTAGTTCGTTATGGTAATGTGATTGGGTCCCGTGGCTCCGTTGTACCTTTGTTTTTAAATTTTTTAAAACAAGGCCTCAAAGAACTCCCGTTTACAGATAAAAGAAGGACTCGATTTAATATCTCTTTGGATGAGGGGGTAGATATGGTCTTTCATGCCATTGCAAACTCTTGGGGGGGGGAAGTTTTCATTCCTAAAATTCCATCTTTCAAAATTACTGATTTAGCAGAAGCTGTAGCGCCCAAATGTTCTATTAAAGAAATTGGAATTCGTCCCGGAGAAAAACTTCATGAAGAGATGATTACAGAGACAGACTCTTTAAATACTTTGGATTGCGGTAAGTACTATGTGATTTTACCAAGTATGCCTATTTGGAATCTTGATGACTATAAAAAAAGATTCTCTGCTTCCTTCGTAGAACATGGCTTTAAATACAGTTCTGATCGAAATGCGCAGTGGTTAGATGTTCAGGAGCTAAGGGATTTGGTTAAGGAATATGTAGACCCTAGTTTTCAAGTGGTTGATTAAATGAAAGAGTTTATTCCCTATGGCTGTCAGGATATTTCTGATAAAGACATTGAGGCAGTTGTTAAAGTTTTAAAGTCTGATTTTATTACACAAGGTCCATGTATAGAGAAGTTTGAGCAAGAAATTTCAAACTATGTGGGATCAAATTATTCCGTAAGTTTTAATTCTGCCACCTCTGCCTTGTATAGTGTTTGTTTGGCAATGGGTTTAGGCCAGGGTGATTTTTTGTGGACCACCCCAATATCCTTTGTAGCTAGCTCCAATTGCGCTCTGTATTGTGGAGCTGAAGTTGATTTTGTCGATATTGATCCACTCACATTTAATTTATGTCCTGATGCTTTAGAAGATAAATTAAAAATAGCCGACGAGTCGAATTGTTTGCCCAAAATTTTAGTTGTGGTGCATATGGGTGGTGCCAGTGCAGAAATGTCAAAGCTATCTCTCCTGGCTCAAAGGTATGGTTTTAAGATAATTGAAGATGCATCTCATGCTTTAGGAGGGGAGTACCATTCTACTAAAATTGGTGCTTGCCAGTTTTCTGATGCCTGCGTTTTTAGTTTTCACCCTGTGAAAATGATAACCTCGGGTGAAGGTGGAATCTGCACAAGTAATGATGCTAAATTGATTGAGGATTTGAAGCTTTATAGAAGTCATGGAATTACCAAAGGTACCTCCAAGTTTGTGAATGAAAGTGACGGAGCTTGGTATTATGAGCAACAATTGCTTGGTTTTAACTTTAGAATGACGGATATTCATGCCGCTTTAGGAAGTTCACAGCTAGAGCGTTTAGATCATTTTCTAAAAATTCGCAATGCATGGGCTGCTCGCTATAAGGAAGAGCTTGATCGATTCGGTCTTAGAATGCAGAGTATTTCAAATGAAGCCTATAGTAGTTACCATCTGCTTTTAATTCAGTTAAAATCCCAGGAGCAAAGGGATAGAGTATTTTCGGGCATGAGAGCTGACGATATTGGTGTTAATGTTCATTATATCCCGATTTTTCTACAGCCCTATTACCAGGCAATGAATAGATATACTGAAAAGAACTTTCCCAATGCTATGAAATATTATAAACACTGCCTTAGTTTACCTATGCATACAAAGTTGGATGAGAAAAGCTTTTCAAGAATCATAGAGAGCTTAAAAAAACATCTCACTGAAGGCTAAGCTTGTATTTTTTTTAGTAAATTGGCATCTACCAAAGCTTTTACAAAAGGTAAAAGTTCATACATCGAAATTTCCATTTTATTGGCAATGTCTACCAAATCATGATTTCCATCGGAAAAACTCAATAGATATAAAAATGCATTTTGTGTTTGGTTGGTTTTATTAGCGGCGCCAATGCTATCGTATAGGTTTCTTTTTCCTAGCATTGGTTCACAGTGAGGGGTTAAGTTTTCATATTTTCCAAAACTCTCAAAGCATAAAATAACCTTTAGGTAAAATTCAATACTTTCCTTGAAAGCAGTAAAAGAGATGAAGTCTTTGTTGTCCAATGAAGTGTGGTACTCTTTGTAGTGTGTGTACATTGATCTGGTAATCGACCCTACAGGTAGATTAAAAGCGGGTGAGCAAAATTGCCTTTCATCGCTTCCTGTGGGAAAAAAGTCGTGAATTTTATGGTTTTGTAGATTGGAGAAATTCATTAGGTTCATGCATATTTTATCAATTGAACTGTTTCCTAGTTTTGATTTTTTATAATTCCATGCGTGTCTATCCCCAACACAAGTGGCAACTAGGCCGCCAACACAATTTTTTTTAAGTTCTTCCCCGTACTTAGAAAGGTAACTGATGCTACCAATAGTTTCTGGGACAATCATAAGGCGGTAGTTAAAATTACGCTCCGGCAATAAGCTTATGAGTTTTCCAAGAAAGCTTAGCAGGATTGGCCCCGAAAGTTCGTTATTTGCCATGCTCGGATGGCAAAGGTAAGAGCTAAGGAGAAACTCTTTTTTTGTAGGAGCTGTCGCCGGAATCACTCTATGGCCCCAGTTGAGCTGGCCGTCAAAATGTTCTGCATCTATTTTTACTCGATACTTGTCGTCTGATAGTTGTTTTCTCTGGTTGTTGCTCAGGCAGAACCCCCATCTTTTTTGATAATAAGATGTCACATAGGGAATTGCATCTGGAAGTTCTTCTAGTGAATAGAGATGTTCTTGTAGCTCTGTAAGACTTATTTCATCGTCCACAGCAGTGCTGTAATTCAATACATGTAGGTTGTTTGTTTTTATATCGATAATTTTTTCGCCTTTACTATTTTCAATAAAAGCTTCTTTGATTTTCCATTCTTGAGGTACAGTCCAGTCAAAAACTTGTGTTCCAGAGGGGATGGATTCTAATTCATAAGGAAAGATCTCTTGTAATATATAAAGGGACTCTCGGAACCCTTCCCCTGTAATGCTTCTTAGAATAGGCCATAGTCGATCGAAATAGCTTTCGATTTCACTCGGTTTAATTTGATTCCTCTGAATTTCAACCAACATAGGTGTTCCGATCTAGAAAAGTTTAAAGCTTAACGATTAGGTCCCAAGAAGCAAAAATACTATCTTCTGTTTCCGAGGGTAGATAGTCTTTTGTTTTGTTTAATTTTAAATTTAAAATCTTATTTTCTATGAATATATCTTCAATTTCTTCTTTTGAAAAAAAATGTACCGGACCTATTCCTTGAAAAGGACCGTCTTTATAGTGATCTCTTGTGTTGCCGTTGTCGCCGATTGCTTCACCGGATTGTCTTGCTGAATGTTCTGTTGAGTACCAATCGATACCAATATAATGCCCATCCTCTTTAGCGAAACCTTTTAGATTATTTAAAGTCTTCTTTACTGCCTCTAAGGGAACACAGCACATTGCGCCTCGATCAAATATATAGTCAAATTTTAATTGGAAAGGGATCTCTTTAGTAAAGTCACTGGCTCGTAGATTATCTCTAAGATTAGGGAATCGACTTTGAAGTTTTTCAATAATATTGGGACTGCCATCAATTCCAAAATATTCCACATTAGGCAGTGACTCGAAGAAGGGGATATTGGCTCCAGCTCCACATCCTATTTCTAAAACTTTAACGGAACTTTTCCTGTCGTAGGTTTTATAAAAATAGCTTATTAAATTGGGCCATGGCCATACGCTGATGTGGCGATTATTCTGATAAGTATCTTCCCAGTTTAGTGAAAAGCTCATGTTAGCTCCTTGTTATTTGGATTTTGATATTGGATTCGGTAATAGGCTAATAGGTTTCCACCAAAACTCAATTTGAAACGCCCGCGTTCGGGGCTATTAATGCCTTCAAAGTCTAAAGTTTTAAGTCCTATATTTTTTAATGATTCTATGGATTTCCACATTGCGTAACTTCCCATGCCGGCTTCAATAACTTCTTTTTTAGATGCGCCATAAAGAAAGTGAGCCTTTTGATAAGCATAAGAGAAGAGGCTTGCTGTAACCAGCTGCTTTTTTTCTGAGAAGAGAAAGTATATTTTTATATTTTCTTGGTAGTTATTAAATAAGTCTCTGATGCTTTGAATCTCTTTTTCAATTTGATCCATATAGCTTGAAGCAGCTTGTTTGTAGATAGTTAAAAAGGCTTCAATGTTGGTTGACTCTTCAAAGTGATAAGAGTTAGCAAATCCCTTTCTGATCTCTCTGCGTCTTAAAGTACTTAGGTTTGCTGCCCATTCTTCAGATTCAGAACTATATTTTTCTAGAGCGAATAGATCTAGGAAGCTAGTATATCTTGTCGTGATTTTGTATTTATCATCGTCGTTTGGACTATGGTAGTTTAACCACTGAAATGGACGAATATCGATGATTTCAGGACTGAGGCAGAAATCAATTGTTTCGAAGTGCTTAGGTAGTTGCTCGGCAATAAAATTTGTGACTTCGTATATTTGAGAATTCATTTTAGACTTTGATTTTAGATTTAATATTTCCGAAGAAATAATAAAGCCTGAATGAATTGCACCATTTTTGAAAACAAGATTCTTACCCTCGCTTTCTGTAAGGCCAAAGAAAACGGCCTTTATGCTTTTTCCTTTTTTGATTAAGAAACACCGATTTTCATGAGAAAAGTTTTTAAAAAAATGGGGATCAAAGAAGCAGCTTGCTTGAGGGCTTTTTGTTAAAAAATCCATCCAGACACCTAAATGACTATGTGAATTTAGCTCAACTTCTTCAAAGCTCAAAGCATCAGACATTTTCCCCCTCGTGCTGCTTAAAATACTAAAATAACTCAGGTTTAGTGTCTAGTGACTTTTTAATCTTAGCTGAGCTTCTTTTTTGACTATCCCCCCTTGACGCCACCAAATCCAGCCCCATATTTAATAAGATATTAAATTTAAGCGATTTAAGGTGGATCTATGCAACAAGATTACTATGATATTCTAGGTGTTCAGAAGAATTCTGACCAAAGCACCATCAAGAAGGCTTATCGCAAGCTTGCGATGAAGTACCATCCTGATCAAAATCCTGGCAATCAAGAGGCCGAGGATACGTTTAAGGAAGCGGCTGAAGCCTATGAAGTGTTAGGAAATCCTGAGAAACGTTCAAAATACGATCAATTTGGTCATAACGCATTTAAGCAGCAAGGTGGCTTTGGCGGCGGTCAGGGTTTTGGCGATATCAATGATATCTTTGATAGCTTTGGTGATATTTTCGGCGATATTTTTGGTGGTGGGGGAAGACAGCGTTCCCGTCGAGATGGTCCTCGTCAGGGTGCTAACCTTCGTTATATGATGCGAGTGGATTTAAAGAATGCCGTAGAAGGTTGCCAAGAAGAAATCGAATTTGATGCCGATAGCTCGTGCGGAACTTGTAGTGGTTCAGGAAGCGCTCCCGGATCAAGCCCTGAAACTTGTAGGACTTGTGCTGGTAAAGGACAGGTTGTTCGAACTCAAGGATTTTTTAGTGTAGCTACGACATGTCCAAGTTGTAATGGTCGCGGACAAACTATTACAAATCCTTGTAAAACTTGTGATGGGTCGGGACGAGAAAATAAAAAACGTAAAATCAAAGTAAAAGTTCCACCAGGTGTAGATACTGGTACTCGTTTAAGAATTTCAGGTGAAGGAGAAGGTGGTTACAGAGGTGGCCCTGCTGGTGACCTTTATGTAGAGATTATTGTAAACGAAGATCCTCTATTTACCCGAGAAGGAAATGACCTTGTAGGACAAGTTGAGATTTCTTATTTGCAAGCCATTTTGGGAGCAAAACTTGAGGTGGAAACTTTCCGTGGAAAAGAAACGGTAGAAATTCCTGCTGGAACGCAACCCAACGATCAGATCGTACTAAAAAGTAAGGGTGCCCCAAGCATCCGTGGCTATGGCCGTGGGGATATGATTTTTATCGCTAAGGTAAAAATTCCGAACAAATTAGATAAAGAAGAAGAAAAAGTTTTAAGGAAGCTTGCTGAAGATAAGGGGGAGTCCACAAATGGACCTTTTGCGGGCTTTTTTAGTAAATTTAAAGATGGTCCATTAAAGCATTAGAAAAAGATTAGCTTTGGGCCTTGACGAATCAAAAATTGAAACCAAATTAATTAAGATTTTTAAACATATTTAAGGAGACGAGTAATGGGTAAAATTATAGGAATCGACTTAGGAACTACAAACTCAGTAGTTTCAGTAATGGAGAATGGAGAAGCAAAGATTCTTTCCAATGAAGAAGGAACTCGCACAACTCCATCTGTAGTGGCATTTACAAAAGACGGGGAAAGACTAGTTGGTCAAATTGCAAAAAACCAAGCGGTTACAAACCCAGTAAATACAATCTTTTCTTCAAAGCGTTTTATTGGGCGTTTATTTTCTGAAGTAAAAGAAGAAACAACAAATATTCCATACAAAGTAGTAGAGAGAAACAAAGAATGTGCTTTTGATGTGGATGGAGAGACTTACACTCCAGAGCAGATCGGTGCTTTTGTACTACAAAAATTGAAAAAAACGGCGGAAGACTATCTTGGACAAGAAGTGACTGAAGCGGTGATTACAGTTCCAGCTTACTTTAACGATGCGCAAAGACAGGCTACAAAAGATGCAGGTAAAATCGCAGGTCTTGAAGTAAAACGTATTATCAATGAGCCAACAGCAGCAGCGCTTGCTTATGGTCTTGATAAAAAGAACGATCAAAAAATCGTAATTTATGACTTCGGTGGAGGTACTTTTGATGTATCTGTACTTGAAGTTGGTGATAATGTTGTAGAAGTGAAATCAACTAACGGTGATACTCACTTAGGTGGTGATAACTTTGACCAAGTGATTTTAAACTGGTTAATCGCTGAGTTCAAATCTACCAATGGTGTAGACCTATCGAATGATAAACTAGCTCTTCAACGTTTGAAAGAAGCGGCTGAAAAAGCGAAGATTGAACTTTCTTCTCGTGTAGAGTCTGACATCAACCTTCCATTCATCACTGCTGACCAAACTGGGCCTAAGCACTTACAAGTAAAATTGACTCGTTCTAAGTTTGAACAAATGTCAGAAGAATTAGTGAAACGTGCTTTAGAGCCTTGTAAAAAAGCTCTTCAAGACGCTGGTTTAAGTGCCGGTGAAATTGACGAAGTAGTTTTAGTTGGTGGTACGACCCGTATCCCTGCGATTCAAGAGTCTGTGAAAGGATTTTTTGGTAAAGAGCCTAACCGTTCTGTAAACCCTGATGAAGTTGTAGCAATTGGTGCTGCGGTTCAAGGTGGTGTATTGGGTGGTGAAGTGAAAGACGTTCTTCTTTTAGATGTAACGCCTCTATCTTTGGGTATCGAAACTATGGGTGGAGTTTTCACGAAATTGATCGAAAGAAACACTACTATTCCATCGAAGAAATCGCAAATTTTCTCTACAGCGGCAGACAACCAACCAAGTGTTGATGTTCATGTGTTGCAAGGTGAGCGTGAGATGGCTGAATTTAACAAAACCTTAGGTCGTTTCGAGCTAAGTGATATTCCAAGTGCTCCTCGCGGTGTACCGCAAATTGAAGTAACTTTCGACATTGATGCTAATGGTATCTTAAGTGTTGGAGCGAAAGATTTAGGAACTGGTAAAGAGCAAAGCATTAAGATCACTGCTAAGTCTGGTTTAACAGACCAAGACATTGAGCAAATGGTTGCTGATGCAGAAGCAAATGCCGAGGAAGATCAAAAGCGTAAAGAAGAAGTGACTCTAAAAAATAACCTAGACACTTTAGTTTACCAAACTGAAAAAACTTTGAAAGACAATGCAGATGCAGTTGGTGAGGCTGAAAAGAAAACAGCTGAAGAAGCAATTGCTGAATCTAAGAAAGCTCTTGAAGCTGGTGATTTAGATGCTATGAAGGGTGCTTACGAGAGATTGACCAATGCATCTCATGCAGTTAGTACTGCTCTTTATAATAAAGAGGGGGCAGCTCAGGGCGGTCCACAGGCAGAGCAACAACAGCAACAAGCTGGTGGTGAAGATGAAGTAATCGACGCAGAATTTAAAGATGTAAACGATTAACTTTAATTTAAATTTAAAGTAGAAAAGGCCAGGCATTAGCTTGGCCTTTTTTGTGTCTTTTATTTACATGCAAAGGCTTCTTGTTTTATTTCATTTCCTATTAAGTGTTTCAATTTAGCTCGTAAAATTTTTATTTAAAAATGAAACAAATTGAAAGTCAAAGAGCTCTTAAATGTGATTTCCACACGAAATACAAGAAAATGTTGAAGAACTCGTAAAAAATTACCGATAAAATAGGCGGGAGTGAGTGTAAGTTGAAACGAGTTTATTTAATCTGTTCAGAAGAAGATTGTCCGCCTGGCTTAAGTTCTTTTATGAAAAGGCTTAGGGGCTTTGGATATATTTTTGAAAGAATTCGCAGTGTCGAAGAAGTAAATGCCATTGAGAAACTAAATGCCAAAATAGTTATGGCTGGAGTGGATGTAGAGAAGATAGAGCATCCAACCATGGAAGTGGTATCTGAATTTAAACGACGCTTCCCTGAAGCAGATTGCATAGCTGTATACGCGGGAAAATTAAAATACGATCAACAAGTATTTTATAAGGCAGAAGTTAGTGCTGTTTATCAATATCCATTTGAAGATGAGCTTCTTATAAATCACTTTTTTGAAAATGATCCAACCAATTTAGCGAATCACCAATTAAGTTATGATATTTTAGCAAGAGTAAGTGTAATGGAATTGAAAGCAGGAGATCGTTTGCCTTTTGCTTTGTATGTCTATTTACCCGCGAATCAAAAAATAATCCCTTACAATCATGTGAATCAGCCACTTGATGAAGAAGTGCTAGCTAAATTTAAGAATAATGCACACTTCAATTTATATATTAAAAAATCAGACCTACAGATCTATTATAACTATTGCGCGGATAGAATAACCGCTACTCAAGAGGGGAAAACGAGGGAGGAGCGACGCAGAGAAATGCAAAAAGAGGTACGCTCTTTAATGTCAGGCTTTTTCCATGAAGGTGAAAATTCGAAAGAACAGGCTCAGATTATTGAACACCTTGGTAAAATTGTATCTAGGATTGAAGACGAGTCTGGCTCAAAACTCAATTTGGTATCTGAAGTGAATAAAATTGCGGCGCAACAGCTAACGAATTACTCTCATGCGAAAAATATGGCTACTTATTGTGCCTTGTTCGGTATGATGGCAGGTCTTTATGAAACAGAAAGTTTGAGAATGGGCGGTTTACTTCATGATTTAGGTATGATGGATCTACCACTATCTATGCTTCATAAAGATATATCCGAGATGGACGAGGTGGAAATCGCTCAATTTAAACTTCATCCCAATTTTGCTAAATTTACTGTGCAAGAAAAAGGTATCAATTTACCTCCTATTGTTGAAAATATGATTTTGCAGCACCATGAAAATATGGACGGAAGCGGCTTTCCTTATGCTTTAACAAAAGATGATATCGATCCCTATGCAAAGGTATGTGCCTTTGCAGACGCCTTTGATACCCTGACCAGTGTTCGAGAAGGTTATCGTCAATTAACTCCTAGGGATGCTATGTTGAAGATTGCAGGGGTGGGGGAAAAGGCTCCAATGCCATGTTTTGACCCTGACTTTCATGGTAAAATTGTTACAGCTTTTATGGAAGAAGACTTTGTTGTTGGAAGTGTAAATCCATATGTAAAACCAGAGCAAAAAGTCACTTCTGTGGAGGAGACCAAGACTACGAGCTCACGCATTAAAAGTTCAAAGGAATTTGAAGAAGAGCAGAGTAATGAGGTTGGCAATGTAAAAACTAGAGCTGATGAAGAAAACTTTGGTAAAATTCAAAATGAAACAGAAGTAAAAGAGAAAAAACAGCTAAACTATATTGTTAGTCAGTTAGTTGAAAATGAGGACCAAGGCACTGAAAATGAAACTCAGCAGGCTGCCACAATTAGTGAAGAAGAAAGTTTTTCTGACGAATCTATGATTGAAGATTTAGATTCTGCTCTGGAAGGGGACCATGAAGTCTCTATAGAGAATGAAACGACAGAGTTAAAGGCTCGAGCTAAGAACGAGGCGTCTATCTTAAAAGAAACTTTAGATGAGGATGACGATATTCTCGGTATACCAAGTAATGAAGAAGAGCTTGAAAATGATATGGATGATTTTATGAATCATTTCGAAAATCAAATGAGAGAAGTTCATGGCGGTTCTGATGAAATGGAAGACATTGACGAACTAGCTCAAAACTTACTCGAAGAGGATGTGGCTGGCAAATCTGCTTAGCTGATTTTTATTTTAATAGCAATTTTTTTAATTAAGTTGTAGTTCCTGATGGCTTTTTTGAGTCTCATTATGAAACATTTTTCTTTACCAAAGGCCTAAATTTTGTTTCGTTTTAGTCCGATAGGAAACAGAATCTGTTTTTGGAGAAGATATGACTTTAAGAAAAATACAAGTTGTAGTAGGGATATTAGCTAGTTTTGGTTTGTTACTAATTTCTTATACAAATTGCTCTGGCTTAAATGGTCTTAGTTATGCCGAAAAAAGCTTTATGTCTTCTAGTTTAGAGAAAGTGAATTTTCAAAGCAGTTTGCAGTCAAAATCAGACTTATTAGATTTAATTGTTGATCATCTCTATAATGTCAGCCCAGATAGACACCTTGCAATTTCTTTTGTTCATAAAAATGATAGTGGTTATATGCCTCCTTCCAGATCCATTGCGGAGGATGCTTCGGCACAGATGTTATCTCTTTGGTTTTTACAAAGAAATGTAGATTTAAAAGAAGCGGTGGAGCCTAGTTCTTTACTGGTTAATAAGTTTAACAATGGAAAGTCTTACTTTAAATTAAATTTCTCTGCTCAAGACATTCTAAATGAGAGTAAACTTATACTGTCAGAAAGTGGGATTACTAAGTCTAATCTTCCAAATTCGGTCTCTGATCGAATTGCCGTTAGCTATGTTAAGGCAAGCGGTCCGATTCGCCTTTCAAATACTAGTAGCTGTAAATTTGGAGTTAAGTCAAATGGTAGCGGTAATTACCTCTGCTATTTGGTAAACCTAGTTGTTCCAGTTCAAAAAGTTTCTGGTGGATCTATATTAAAGTCTTACCTTATTGGTATGGATTTGCAATTTGTTGTTGCTGCTAAAATAGAAAGAAGTCTTCCGGGCGAGGCCTTGGGGGAGTCTAAGCTTGTGGTTAATCCTAGTATTAAGTCAATGTACGCACTCATGGATAGTAATTCGGCTGTGGTTCAAGGTGCTTTACCAGGCTTATCTGAGAATGGTTTATTACTTACTTACAATATTGTGCGAGATAATAAAATTTCTAATGTGCTTCGCTCTAGGATTGTTCTTAAAAATAATTTGAGTGATTCTTTAAGTAAAGAGTTTAAAATTTCACAAATATTCAACGATAGCTCGAGAGAGTTGTTTTGTGGTGAAACTTCTTTTTGTGAAAAAAATAAAATTCTAGCAGATCAAATGCCTGTTTTAAAGAGTCCAATTTATTTTTACGATGAAAAACAACTGTATTCTGGGGAAGATTTTTATTGCAAAAATGCAATTTGGGGTGAAGCTTCCGAGTATCTGCAATGTCTTGTGTCTCCGTCGAATAACTATTGGGCTAGCATTGGCCCTCATAATTTGAATAGAGTTTCTATTAGTGAACCGAAACTCAGTGCTAATCAAAATAAATTAAGAGCTTGGATGAGGCCATTTGCTGGTAAGCTTCTTTCGAGAAACTATCATGTTTATTTTAATATGCAGCCGAGTATCGCTAAAAATGTTAGTTCTAAAAGTGAATATGTGGTTCGGAATGACTCTTATGATATGGCAGCTTTGAGCGGGGAGAATTGTAAATACGCAGCAAGCTCTTGGAATCGATATAGTCAAAAAAACCCCAATATGTTAACGCGGGAAGGAAGCGGTAGTTACATTCATTTTAATTTTAAGGAAAAAGCTCTGACTAGTTCTTCTTCATGTGCCATACCTTCAATTTATGTAAAAAACTTTGGCTTTCATTCAAAATTCTTCATTGAGGGAGCTCCGCAGGGAATCTACTCTTTATTTCAAAATAATGATTTCTTAGTGACCTATTTTGAAAGAGCTTCTGATATTAAATTTATAGTTAGACTTGGCTGGGGTGCCAATAAAAAAGAGTATAGTTTTCCTGTATCGGCTTCGTTACGTAATTCTTGGAATGATATAGAGATAAAGCTATTTAAAAATAACATTCACATGCTTTTAAACGGTGAAATCATTGGTAAACAAAAATTGGAGTCTAATCGAACTATTAAGCTGAATGGAAATATGAAATTAGGAATGAGTTTTGTTTCAGGTGACGCTCAAAATGTAAATATGAGAATAGAGAACATCGGTCTTTATGAGATAAGTGAAATGGATTCTGCTACTAGATGTTATTCAAATGATCAAAAAGGGGAGTCTATAAAGCTTATGGCTATTGGTGACAGTATAACCGAAGGCAAGAAATCTTATGGAGGAACTTGGCGCCAGCAACTTTGTGATCATTTTCGAGGAACTAATAAGAAGATTGACTTTGTTGGTAGAAATAAAGCTGTGAAGTCTTTAGGTTCTTGCAGCTCAGCAGGTCAAAGATATTGTGATTTTGACATTGATCATGAGGGATACTCAGGTCAGCCTAGTGCTGGTGTTAGAAATCTATTAAGCTCTAAGATTAATGACGTGAATGATGAAAAGGATGTTTTGATTTGGGATCCAAGAAATCCAGGACAAAAGATCGTTTATAGTGATGCCTATCAAGAATCACCAGTGGTGGATATCGCATTAATTCATTTAGGGACGAATGATGTTCGAATTCATTGTAAAAATAAAGTATGCCAGTCTTTTGAAAAGGCTAATAAAGTTAGTGTGGATATCACAAAAAATACTGAGTATATCGTAAACGAGCTATTAAAAAGAAATCCCGCAATTAAAGTATATGTAGCTCATATTATTCAAAGTAGTCCAGCCCATCCGGTGGAACAGGGTAGAGATTCTAAGGGAAATATGTCCTTTGAAAAAGGGATCTCCTACTTCTACACTTTGCATCGCGAAAACATGGAAGCTTGGGCAAGCTCTTTTAACTTAAGAGCTGGACGAAAAGTAATTCGTATGGTCGACCAGGAAAAGGCCATTGAAAAACATCTTCCGAACTATTTTAGTTTTGATACTCATTTTTTAAGAAGACTCTATCATGATACCCTTCACCCGATGGGACCATTGTTAGATTCACAAGATGAGAATCATTCAGAATTAAAAGAATCAGATGTGTTTGGAACAGAGATCATGGCCGAAGCCTGGCTTGAAGCCATACTAAAAGATTAGTTAAAAGTGTGGATAAAGCTTGTTTCATTTTCAATGAAAGGGGTCTTTAAAGACTCCTTTTGATTTAGAGAATAATTGAAAAGTAGAGTGTTAGTAAAGGCCCAAGTTTTTCTTTGTAGCTCTGTAGTAATTTCGATAAGCTTAGGTATGGCTAAGCATGATTTTAATTTCCAAAAATTTTCATTAAGAAACTTTGTTGATGGCCAAGATGAAGAGGACTTGTTTCAAGCTTTGAAAGATCCAGAAGTGGTAAAACATATGGCAAGCTCAGGGATTTCAAGAGCCGATTGCGATGCAATTGTTAAAGAATCAAATTCTCATTGGCAGGAACACGGAATTGGTTCTTGGGCCGTTGTTAATAATGATGAAATCATTGGATGGGCTGGCTTTAAGATTTGGCAAGGCTCTAGCTTTGAGCTTTTAGTTGTACTAGGAAAAAGCTCATGGGGCTTAGGAAAAGAAATTTATTCCGAACTCATAAAGCTAGGCCGAGAGTGCTATGACCTTAAAAGTGTTTTGGTGGTTCTGCCGGAAACCCGCAAAAGTTTTCAATACATCGTAAAAAAAGCTGGTTTCGCTCCAGTGGGTAGGGTGGAGTTTAATGGAGAGTTTTTCCAGAAGTTTGAATTGAAATTTAAAGATTAAAAAAAATAAAGGCTTTATAGTTATATTGGTGCCCGGGACTGGATTTGAACCAGCACGGGCTTTCGCCCACCACCCCCTCAAGATGGCGTGTCTACCAATTTCACCACCCGGGCATATCCGCATTTAGTTATAGTTAGAAATTCTCATGGGGTCAAAAAGCTTCTTGAAGGATAGTTGTTTTGCTTAAAAAACAAACATACATTTAATTGTTTCCCTATATTGCAGAATGGCTTTTGGAAGTGATTTACACACCTTAGTAAGCGCCTGAATTAGTCAGATTTTTTAAAGAGCTTTATGATAAGACTTGAAAAAAAAATCACCAGGGGTGAGACCTTTGAGGAATTTATCTAATATCTATATTGGATGCAGGAGAAGAATAAACACGAGAATTGAGACAGAACCTGAAGTTATATTGGTTTTAGAACAACATTTATATTATCAGTAAATATATGGTGCTCAAAAAACTAAACATCCTTGAACTATGATTCACCATCTTCAGAGCCAGTGCCCTCTGTATAGCTACAACTCCCAACAAATTCAATTAAGTAAACCTGGTAGAGTACATTGTTCTCAGTATCCAGTTGCAATTGACTGGCGATGACAAAGTCACATCCATCAATACTTCCACTTTCTTCTTGGATGTCGGAGATTGAGGGGTCACTTTCCTGTAGGGTATAATTTAAGCTGTAGTCATCCGAATAGGCAAAATTAAAAATATCACCTAATCTTGTTAGGCTTTGTAGGTCGGTTTCAAGACTAGCCTTTACCGCACAGTCTGATTCATATTCACTTTCAAGCTCGGTAAAGGAAACATTATCTTCGCTAAAATCAGAGCTTATAGAAGGCCCAGGTGAGCTAGCAAACACATAGAAAGAGCTGCAAGAACTAGCGCCGTTGGATGAGTTATCATCGTTCGTTAAATCTTTTTCCACGCAGGAAATTAAAAAAATACTAGCCGTAAGTAATAATAATTTAAACAACTTAGCCTCCTTGCTGAAAAAAACTTCGGCAAAAAAGAAAAAATAATTAACCCTTTTCCCAATTTAGGTGGTCTAGATAATAAGAGCTTAGGGGGATTGGCTCTTAAATAGAAGACAGGATGTTTTCTAGACAAAAACCCAAGGATGGGAACTTGGTTTTCAAGGATTGAAAACCGTAAGCACAAGGATAGTGCAGAGGCTGTTTCCAAGCTTAATAGGGAGGAATTATGGCCTTTATGAAAAAAACCTCGAAGACTATTACTCTTAGTAAAGAAGAACTGGGAGTGTTATCGAAGGAGCTGGAATTGCTAGAAAATACTCTAGCGCAGTTCACAGGAAGAACGGAGCGATTCCTGCTTTTTCGAAAACTGAAAAAAGTATTTAAGCAGGCTTCCACCTGATTAAATAAATATACAAGTGTTATTCATTTGTTCCTCTAATTTTTTTGGGCTCCGAGGGGCAGGCAATGGGGCCTGCCCCTCAAATTTTTTATAGCATAAAAGTGACGCTTAAAAGACTATGAATTCGATTTAGATCAAAAAAAATCCTACCTAAAAAATTATTAAAAATGTTAAGGCTGATTTTCCAAAGCTTCCTAAAGAAATAGTAGATTCAAATAAATACATTGGAGTTCTTTTCTGTACTTTTCTTCGCTCTGTTCTTATCAAGCCTATGGCAAAATCACCTAAGTGAAGATTTCAAATTTTCTAAAAAAATATGTTCCCTTGACCATGACAAATCAAATCTTTACTCTTCCTAATCTTCATGGAATCTGGTGAGAGACCAGAACTGTCCCGCAGCGGTATGATTTACGAACTCAAAATAAGCACTGGTGAGTGTCACTGGGAAGCTCTTGAGCAAGGTCTGAAAGTCTAAGTCCGAATACTTGAAGAAATTGTTTTCCGAGGAGAAGTATGAAGCCCGTTGTTCTATTGTTATTTTTGTTGGTTGCTCTAAAGTCTTTTGCGCAAATGGATGAGAAAATTTTCGTCTTTGGCGAGGATACTTTTCAAAAATCCATGCATAAATCAAGTTCCTTGCGAAGTTTTACTCTTCCTGAGATTGAAAACAAACAAAGCTTAGAAAAGCTTTTGTCTGGCGAAGCGGCCTTTTCATTTGCGGAAAGTTCGTTTGGTGGCAGCAAAAGTTTGTTTGTTCGAGGCTCTGATTCACAGCATACGGCTTTAGTTTTAGATGGAATACTATTAAATGATCCTTCTGATCCCAATGATCGTTTTGATTTCTCTAATCTAAGTCTTAGTGGTTTAGAGCGGGTTGAAGTGTACAAAGGAAACTTTAGTAACATTTACTCTCCCTCTAGTATTGGTGGCTTGATTTTATTGTACAGTCGTCAAGAAGCTCAGGATCAAAAACTATCTTTTGCCAAGGGCTCGGAAAATGTATTTCGATTTAAAAGTTTTAACTCTTTAAGTAAGAAGTCTTGGAATGCTTGGATTTCATTGGATCATTTAAATAGTGATGGAATTTCTGTAAAAGGTGACAGAGAATCTGGTTTCGAAAAAGACCCATTTAAGAAACAGCAAGTATTTGCTCGCACAAACTATCGCTTTCATGAAGATATGAGCTTGTCTTTTCTTTATAGACATTTTGTAAATCAAGCTGAAACAGATAGTAGCAATGGTGATGATCAATATGACTTTGTAGACTACGATTCAGATCTTTACCATTTGGTTTTCCAAAAAAATCGCTTTCGTATAGGCACAGGTTTGTATCAGAGTGACCGAGAGAGTTTATTTTCTTCTACTACTTACACAGTTGCAACAGACAAAAAATATGCCTTCATAGATCAGAAGCTTCGCTTTACGGAGACGGCGGATATTTCTTATCGTTTTGAAGTAGATTCTGGCGAAATTAAGATTTCAAGTTTGGCAGAAGATAAAAAACAAGCCCATCAGGCCTTTGCTTTTTTATATGAGCAAGATCTCAATAATAGTTTTTTTGTTAGTTTTGCGCCTAGGGTAGATCATTACGAGGATGTGGATACCAATTATACAGCGGCCTTTCTTTTCGGTAAAAAACATAGCTTTTGGGAAGTGGGAATCGGCTTAAGAAGAGCTGCTAAAGCCCCAAGTCTTTACAATTTATATGATCCAACTTATGGAAATGTAGATTTAAAGCCAGAATTCTCAGAGCAGGTAGAAGTTTATATGAACTACAAAATGGCCAGCCAATGGGAATGGGCTGCCTCTGTTTATAAAACCAATATCAAAGACCGCATTGATACAGACTACTCAAATCCTTATGAGAATACCGGCAGCTATCTTTTGCTGGGGGGCGAAGTGGAGCTGAAGAAAGCATTTTACAATGGTATGGATTTTCGCCTCTCAGAAGCTTATGTGAACGCCGAAAACCAAGAGACTGGTAAAGCCTTATACGGAAGACCAAGAGAGGTTCAGAGCCTATTCTGGGGCTATAAAAGCGACTTCCACTATAGCTCTCTTGGCCTCAGGCATGAAAAGGG
Organism: Bdellovibrionota bacterium; assembly: GCA_036140815.1. Taxonomy (GTDB): domain Bacteria; phylum Bdellovibrionota; class Bdellovibrionia; order Bdellovibrionales; family UBA840; genus UBA6502. The sequence goes on from JAYZXX010000136.1 coordinate 20,760, forward strand.
CATTATTTCTTATGGGGATGTGCCACTGGATGATTTTATTTTGGTGGATTTAAACTATAAATATCAAATTTCTAAGGCTTCACAGCTAAAGCTTGAAATTGGAAACTTGCTAAATCAACACTATCAAAGAGTGGCCAATTTTAATACTAGGGCTAGAAACTATCTTGTGGAGTATTCCTTCAAGTTTTAATTTCCCTACTATTTTAGGAGCTATTGTTTTTGTTGGTACTCTAGGCGGAATCTAAAGATTCGACCATGGGAATCTCTTTCAACCGAGATTTTTAGTTCTTGTTCCTTACTGAGAAATAGGATGTCAGAGTCATTTGGAATGTGAAACTCCGAATAGGCTGCATAGTTCGCTAAGTCGCCATAAGGAACTAGGTCTGCAGATCTATTTACTTTATCAATATAGGTCCAAGGGTAATCTGTACCAATGGTTACTGTACAAGATCCTAAGCTTGGATTTACTTTTGATCGAATGCATTCAATTTCATATATACGTTCGACAATATTTGCGTCTACGATAATATGTTTTTTTAACCGGTTATCCACTTCAATGGGTTCGGTGATTAGAGATTCATAGAGTCTAAAGGAGTCATCACCTTCAGTATTGATTATGATTATTAGCTTATTGTCCTTGGTGAAAATTCCGCTGGTCGCAGCATTAGTAACTGAACAAAACAAAAATAGGATCAAAAAAAATAATTTCATAAATATTTCCTTTTGGTAATGAGAAGTAATAATTCTTTTTTAAATATATTTTATTGTCAATCTGATGAAGCGGTGAATAAAGACAATAGGACCTATTTTGAACGCAATTGGAACACTATTTCAGCTGTCAAACCTCTGGTCAGTATATCAATGTGAGACTCTAAAAAGTCTAATAATATTAAGTTCTTAGCTGTATTTTGTCGGTTTTTTGATGGCATGAAAATCGCAATGAATATACATGAAGTTCTCGGGGGGAGAATATGGAACAATCAAAAATGTTAAGATTTGGAATTTTGTTGAGCTTGTTGATTGGCTTGGGAGCCTGTTCGCAGAAGACGGCGATTGATGGCTTAACGGATGCAGTAGAGGGCTCTGGAGTTTTTGCCAGCAGAGAAGGGGAAGATTTTACTTCTGAGGATCGCCCTGATGATAGTGATTGGGGAGCCTATGCAGAAGTTACTGGAGTTGATCAAGAGGCAATGAATGAATTTATGAGTTCAACTAGCCGTGCTCAAACCGACGAACGAATTTACTTAAAGTTAGATCCTATTTCTTATGATGGTGAAACTGTGTATGAAGGAGAGCTTCGCTTTGCCTATGACTATGAAGAAAATGGCGACACTATTTATAAAGAAACTTATTTCAAGGCCAAAGAATACACAAATAGTGAGTTAGATTCTGTACCAAAAAGTAATCCAGAAGATGCGGTTCGTTTTAATAAGTTTTACGATCACAATGGTAATGAAAAATTCATTGCTTTGTTCGAAGAAGCAAATCGCTATGATAGTGATGGAATTTATCGCTATGGATATGGTGCTTTAATGATCATTCTTGAGGTGGATGACGATGGTTATGCTTCTGGGAGTTTGTACTTTAAAAATTATGAAGTCTCCCAAACTTATTACAACCAAAAGCCTAAGACTCGTTGTTGGGACATTGAAATTGGAAATTTCGAGTGTCGAGACTTCTTAGTAAATGATGTGATGAGACCAGATCTTAAATCTACACCAAGTGAGTTTGAGAAAATCGGTGTATTTTCTGAATTAGACTTCAGAGAAGCTTTAGATAACTAATTCAAAATTTTATTGGTTTTGACTAGAGCTTAATGAAGTAGAAGTTTTACTCTTCTACTTCATTAATTAGTTTTTCGACCCTTAGTAAATTACTATAAAAGTCGGTGATATAAAGCTTGTTGTCAAAAGCTTGGATTTCACCGTCTTTGGAACTTAGTATTCTAAATTCCTTCACTATTTTTAGAGCTTTGTCTTTTGCTGGTACAACGACCAATGTAGCCATATGATCGTACATACGTTGAGGCATTTTTTTATAGACGGGAATATTGTCTCTTGTTGCATGTCTGGCTTTGACCACATTCATACTATCTCCCATCTTAACAAGGCTTAATCCATCTTGCTTCAAGGCTCTAGCAAGCTGTGCTAGTGCTTCATCTTGGCTGACTTTTTCCGAATTAAAAATAGAAACTTTCAAATCGGTTTTACTTGTCATCACAAAGCTTGTCTTACTTGCTTTGGAGTAGGCCTCTATTACATCCACCAAGTCTTTGTTTTTGAAATTAAACTTAATCTTTCCTGCCGCTTGGAGGCTACTACAAAGGCTTAAGCCAAGGATGATTAGAGCTAGTTTTTTTGCTATATTCATAATTTTTTCCTAAGTTAAGAGCTTCAAAAATTTTAGTTGTCCAAGCCTGTTAGGTCAGTAACAGATGTATACGCAAAATGTCATCTTTGGCTTCCAATATTAAGAGTTGAGTGATTTCAGTAGTTTATGAAAAAAGGACCATTTTTTTAAGAATAAGGAGCTAAGTGCTTGAAATTAGGTCGTCTTGTTCAAACCTAATGCTGTGGGTTTTGTCGAGAGACTTAAAGTTTATGGCTATAAGTTATTAATATTACGCACTTTTTAGTTCGAAATGAAAAATATACCAAGCCTGGCACAGTCTTAGCAGTATTAGGGGGTAGAGATGAAATAAGGAGAACTAAAAAATGAAACACTTAATTTTATTAGCTTTATTAACTTTTATGGCTGTAGGTTGTGGCAAGAAGATCAGTTCTGTTGCAGACAATACTACAGATACAGTGGTTGATACTACTGATGACACAACAACTATATATGATCCAGGAGCACCAGATGATTCCGATTGGGGAGCTATGGGATACCTAGATTTGATCGATACAGATGCCTTTGAAGAGTTCTCAGGCTATGAGGTTGAAGATCTACAAAATGAAAGAATCTACCTAAAATTATCTAAAGTAGAAGTGGGTTCACAAACCTATTATGAAGGAGAAGTGCGCCTAGCTTACGAATACATTTACTACAACAATGTATTAAGTAACAATGCCACTCAGCAGGTGGTGGAGTATAAAAACCCTCGCTTTGAAGCTCGTCAATACACAGACGAGGAGTTGGACGATAACCCAAAAGCTCTTAAGTATGACTGGCACGGTGTTCGTTTTAACAAGGTTTGGAGCAAGTCAGGCGAATACTTCTTGGTAGGCTTTTTTGAAGAACCTGATTTTTATGACTGGTCTGTTTTTGATTGGGACCAAAGTGCGAAAGCAGGTTCTGTGATGATCATCATCCGTGGATTAAATCAAGATGGTGAATCTTTGGATGATTCGGGATACTCAGGTTCGGTATATTTCAAAAACTACGGTTTTACTTATGCTGTAAAGCCAACTTACACAAGATGTTGGGAAATTTCGGTTGGACCTTACGATTGTCGTGACTTTGTAGTGAACGATAAGATCCAACCCAATTTAGACAACACTCCAAATGAATTTACAAAACTAGGTGAGTTCTATAACTTAAGTATAGACGAAGCCTTTGCAAATTAATAACTGGCAATAATGCCATTCTCCCTCATCTCGAGCGAGCCCTAGTGATAGGACTCGCTTTTTTGTTTCTCTATTTTACACGAGGATTTTTTAGCTTAATTCCAGCGGTGTAGTTGTTTAGAAGGACACTACGACAGGCTTGGGCTGGCTTTTTCATGAAGTCGTGTGACTCTGCTAGAGTATCCAATTTGTTAATTAGTAACTCCGTTGCAGTAAACCCACCAAAAGTGATTCTAATAAAGGAGCGTGGTCCAAATTCTTTTGTACTCATATTAGTAAAGTTACTCATGATAGAACCGGTTATATTTTCGTATACTGAATATATAGAGTTATAACGTAGACGTTTCATATTTGCCACACTGTGCTGGTACTGAATGACTTTAGGGTGAGAATGGTACTTGGCAGGGATATTCCTCACAATCCAAGGAATTGATTTTTCGAAGGCATTTTCAAGTTTATAGCCTATACCAGACAATGGGGAGAAAAAAGAAACCATATAACCAGCAACAATTATATCGAGGTCAATCCTTCCAAGAAAAGCCCATTGAAACAAACTCATAGTCACCAATGCGGCCCCCATATTATGCCAAACGAGTTTTGCAAAGTACTTTTGATTCTGCCATAAGGTATTGTCTTTATCTCGCGTGTTGTGGGCGTAGTATGTCCAGAAGCCCTTCTTTTTCCATTTGGGCCCTGGGGCTTTTTCAAATGCACCGGTTTCATCAAGGCGATTGTCTTCTTGTAATTTCATCCAGGCATTGTTGAGCAGGCCTGCGATAATTCCATAACCATAGCCTACTAAAAATTGATATTTGGATAAATAAAACCAAGAGTTCTCACTATGCATTTGATCATGAATGGGTTGAACTAAATCCCCTTGGATACCAGCCGTTAAAACCATTAAAAACAATAGTTCCATTGGCTTATCAATAATTAATTTAACCATGCTAGAGCGCATCGCTCTTGCCACAGCTTTAGGGTCTTTCAGTTTTTCAATGACAATGGCGTAGCGCTTAAACTGTCCAGAGTACTTCGGGTTCATTGCATGATTGGCCTTTTGAATACCTGAAAAGTAGAAATTTTTTAAATTTGTCCAAGAGAGATCCACCTTTTGTTTGACCTTTTTCTCTAGTTCCTCATCAGCAAAAATTTCGTCTAGCCAATCAGATAGTTGTTTTTCTGAAATCTCAAAGAATTGTTCATCTACATTTTTAGCGATATTAAGTTTTTGTTGATATGGACTTAAATTTTGCAAATCGATGTTGTTTTGATTGGCAAGAAAGTTAAGATATAATTGGTCTAATTTTTCCATGGAATAATGTTGATACCACTGAAAGTAGAGTCTGCTTTTGCGGTTTAATTTCAAAATTGCTTTGTCTGAAATGTGGTCTACTGAATTTTCATTAAAACTTTCAAAGGTTTTGATGTCTTTTGAGAACAGGACAGTCTTTTGTATGTTATGGAGTAGGAGTCTCTTTTCTATGTTTGCTTCATTATCAATAATGTTCGCCTCTAGCTTCTCCAACTTAAGAAAGCTTTCATTGTCAAATAGGAAACGAAGTTTCCTGTAAAACGGCAGACCAAACTCTAAGCCTGAGTTATATCGATTAGGGCTATGAATTTTACCTCCTCTTGCAATGATGCTAACTTTAAACAAGCGTGGGTGAAGACTTAACCAAGCTAAAAGTGTTGGCCGTGTAACTAGAGTTCTTGCAATAAACCAATTGTTCCAAATTGTAGAATATAAAATACCTAGGTTGTTGAAGGCTGAGAAAGAAAATAAAAAATGGACCGTAGCATGGAAAAGTCGATCTATTTTTTTTACTCCTGAGGAGTCCTCTGGGACTGCATCATTATTAGGGGATAAGACTTTGTTTGTATTTGAGTTTTTATCCATTTTTTTAGCAAAGCTCAAAAACTTCTTCTGAGGGAAGTCTCTTTTTCGTGCTAGCTCTATGTATTTTTCAGCGCGTTTAGTTTCTTTTAGGCTAAATCGAGGACCTCTGTTGTCAGCTTGTGTGTCTTTTTTATTTTCAGTGGCTAGGCTCAAATTTTCGTAATATTTTTGTTTCTCGGCATTTTGCCTTTGAATAAAAGCATTAGAAAACTTCTTTAAAAAGTTTGTTTTTGTCTTTTTATCATCTGCGTAAAGTTCTTCGTTATTCTTTAGGTCCTTAGCTAATTTGAAAACATTTATTGTTATATGAGGAATCATAACGATGGCAGATATCATTCCAAACAGCGCACCAATTCCAGTTAAAGTTTTAGTGTATCTTCCGTCGGCAATATAGGTGGTATGTACGGTAAGTGGGTTAAGCCCAGACAATGTATCTTTCGTTGCCGTCCACATCAAACTTGATAAATCTTTGATATGACCTAGTGTGGAGTTAAAAACGAATTCTCCTATTTCAAGACTTTGAAGTAAAAAATGAGAGGAAGCTTCTGGGAACAGCGTTGCTGTCGTGGCAATTGCGAACATAGCGGCGGAAATCTTTAATTTTTTATTGGCGTATAAGTTGTAAAAAGCCTCATTAAATTCCTTATGTTGGCCAATTTTAAGGTTGCTTGCCATTTGTAAAAAAGAGGACTTAATGCTAGTTGCTCCATCTGGCCGTGGTACGGAGAGGCTAAAATACAGTTGAGAAATTTTTGCTTTTAAGCTTTTTTGAAGGTTGCGTTCCTTTTGAATGCTCTCAATTTGCACTGAAAACTTCCTTGAATTTAAAAAACTCTCGAAATCTTTTTCATTCGAACTCGTTAGCTCTCTCAGATAGGCGTCTATTTCAGTTTTAGAAATTTTAGTGGGGTTGGATTTATCGAGAAGCTGCTTTTCTATGGATTTCTCTTTGAAAAGTTGTTTTGCTTCCTTTTCTCTTTCTTCTAGCATTTCTTTCATTGGATTTAAGAAAGAAGAGCTGGACTCGTCTTTGTGGGCTTGTTTAAGTAAGAGTTCAAAGAAAATATCAATAAAACTTTCTATCAGCGGTAGTTTGTTAGATAGACCTTTTAAGTCCATCAAATTAGCCTGCATCGAAAAATTAGTCTTCTCAAAGTGGTTCCAATGCTCTAAAGAAGTTCTGCTGAGATGTTGTTCACCCAATTGAAGACCTTCCTTGGAAAACTCTAATTTTGCTGTGCGGATGTCTATGTTCGCTGGTAAAGGAATTTCAAAGACGGGTAGATTATATAATCCAATAGGAGCAAATTTAAGATCAATATAAAAGAGTCGTATCTTCTCAGAGTCGGGTAGTCTTTCCAGCCAAAAAATGTAATCGCGATTAAAACTGATTTTTTCCGGAGATACGTAAAACTCATGGAAGCTAGTATTTTGCAACTGTAGCTTGAAGGAAGTAACACTATCAGAATTTGTTTGAATCTCTTGGCTCTTATATGTGATTCTTTCACTACTTACTTTTTTGTCTCCCTCATAAATTTCTAAACGAATATTTTGAGCTAACTGATCATACTGGTTAAGAGCTCGAGGGGACTGCTCAGTTAAATCTTGAATTTGTGCTTGGCTGTCTTCAATAACCTGATCGGGGCCCATGCTTTGTCTTAGTAACTGGTAGCGGTCTTTAGCGTAGAAAGAGTTTTCCAATATGGCTTTTCGAAGATCCGACAGTTCTTTTTCTAAAGATTTATTAGTAGCGGCTGAAGCTGAATTATTATCCAGAATCTCGTCATTTGCAGAGTATAATTTTATTTGCCCTAAAAAAAGACTAAAGCATAAAAGGAGCTTTACAACTGGGTTTAAAAAACAATGTTCTTTCAATTTTTTCCCTTTTGACTAAAGGTTTTAATCGACAACAACACAATAAGACAGGTGTTATTTAAAAATTGGATTTTTTTCTATAATTATAAGATAGGGATGCCATTAGCTAAAGTTATTTCAGTGTTGTAGGTGTTTTAAAGTACTGTAGTTAGTTCAGAGGCGTATTAAAACAGACCTTTCAATGCCAGTATGTTTCACGAACTTAAAAAACTAAAATAGTCTCTGATCAACTCGTCGGATAAATCCATTGCCGCATCCCCGATATATATTTCTCTTTTACTCAATTGGTCCTCGATTCTTTGAAAACTTTTAAGTCCTTCAAACTCATATTTTTTTTCAAAGATCTCATTTTTTTGATTCAATGTTTTTGCTGGTAGCTGAATGTAAATATGAAAAAGGTTGCATTGGATTTTTTTGGGATTGATTTGAATCTTATCGGAAGTTTTTTGTATGATCTCTACGATTTCTTGGGCCCTTTTAAAATAGACTGGAAAGCGGTTGATTCTTGTTGCTAGTTCTTTTCGACAAGAAAGATACACGGGGAAATTCGTAAATAAATTGCCTCCACATCTGCGAAGCCATAAGCTGGCCTCATCAATGATGCTTTGTGAACTCAAGAGTGCTGCTCCTGAAATGGCTCCAATGCCTTTGTAGAAGCTTACATAGACGCTATCAAAGAGGCTTGCAATTTCATCAAGACTTTTTTGATAGTAGCTGGTGCATTCCCAAATTCTAGCTCCATCTAAATGGCACCATATAGCTTGCGATTTAAGGTATTTGATCTGCTCGTTAAGATCTTCCCAAGTGGGTAGCTGTCCACCGATTTCTCTTTGCGGAAGCTCAAACAATACGAGGGATGTGTTTTTAGGAATTTTTTTTAGGTCTTCGATAGTAAAAACTCGACCTTTCTGACCAATTAGTACCGATTGCAAATTATGAAGTTTTTCATAGGCCCTGTGTTCATGAATTTCTAAATGGCAAGTGGGGTGATAGGCAATGAGCTTGGATGCATTTTGATCACAGACTATTCTAGCTAGGCTCGGTTGCAACATTGTCCCACTTGGAAAAAACAAAGCAGCTTCTTTTTTGAATAAATCACTAAGTTCATTTTCAAAGGAGTTTAAATCCGTACCCGTTCCATAAAAATCAGCAATTTGTTCTTTCGAGCAATGTTCTGCCATTTCTTGAAAATATTTTTGTGGAAAAATCGGGTAGTGGCCATGCAGCCTTTGTTTTTTTTGTGTTTCCAAGGGAGTTCTCCGTTTCGGTAATTGAATCAAAGCATAAATTAAATATGAGCATGAGTATAGCTTTAGATGGGTACATATTAGGCACTCTCGAAAACTTCTTGCGCCATCCACAATAACGAAACATAATTTTTCTATGGTATTTGATTATTGGGTCGATTTTTTCGACGAATTAGAAAATGTAAGAGGAAGATCTAAGAACACGGTTCAAGCTTACCGTCGTGATTTAGAGTTGTATAAAGAGTATCTCGATAGCGGAAAAAGCTCAGGCGGAATTCCAGGCTTTTACGAGTTTTTAAAAAAGCAAAAAAAATTAAGTGTTCGCTCGCAAGCTCGTTGTATCTCTAGTCTTAGAACTTATTTTAAATTCTGTGAAGGCAATGGCCGCAAGAGCCCAGAACTTAGGGAGTTAAGACCACCAAAAGTAAAAGTGGGCTTACCCAAGCCAATTACCGAAGAAGAGTTTCATAAGCTATACAAAGCATGTGAGATGGAAAGCAAAATTAAAACGGCTAGAAATCAAATGGCCTTGTTGCTTTTGTATGGTTTGGGCTGTCGGGTCAGTGAGCTGATTGATCTAGATCTTTCTGATTTTAATGAGTCAGAGTCCTACATTAAGTTAACCGGTAAAGGCAACAAGGAGCGCCTCGTTCCTTTGAGTGCTAATTTGGTTACAGAAATTCGTGATTATTTAAAACTAGTGCGTCCTGAGCTTTTAAAGAAAAATACAGGGGAGACTGCTGTTTTAATTAATGATCGCTCTAAACGTCCAAGTCGCGTTGATATTTGGCGCTGGCTTTCAGCTTGGTCTGCTAAGGCTGGTTTTGATGAAGCAATTAGTCCTCACCAATTTCGCCATGGTTGTGCCACAGCTTTGCTTGAGAGCGGGGCTGATTTAAGAAGTATTCAAATGCTTTTAGGGCATTCTAGTTTGCAGACTACGCAAGTGTATACCAATGTGAGTCGTGGGAAGTTGGCTAAGGAGATTGAAGAGAGTCATCCTTTGTCGGCAGAAGATTAAATATTTTGAGGAGCTATGTTGCTCCTCGATCTGTTTTTTTAGATAAACTGCCTCGCCTACCTAAGTGTCATCCTCAGAGGAGTTTTATTTCTTAGAGGAACTAAGCTAGGGTCTAATTAAATAGAGGCAGTTCTTTTTGCTTTCATCTTTATCAATTTAAATTGATTAGTCTACATCAAATGGTAGATCTACAGGAAACTCCGTTTTTTCTACGAAGTATTTTACTAAATATTCTGAGAATTTATAGTTTTCTAGAATGATGTATTTACCGTCAGCTAGTTGAAAGTCAATTTCTAGGTCTAATTTTTCTCTAACTTCTTTAAAAAACAAAAGAATGTCTGCTCCTCTAAGACTTACACATAACTGGCTTTGACACGAGCCCCTTATAATTTCAAATTGTTGTGGGTAAAATTGATCAAGGTCTTCTTTCACAAGCTGGCTTTTCTTATCGCGAATTCTTTGTGTTATTGGGTCTATTTCGATTCTTTGGTCATTTGGATCTTTCAGGTAATATGGATATTGTAAATATCTTTTACTTCGTTTGGGTACTAAGCTTTTGTAATACCTAATTCCTCTTGCAAAATCATTAGAATCCCAGCCACTCGCATAATTAAGTAAAGTATATAATTGATAGGCATATTTATCACGAACGGTACTTATTTCATATTGTACGCCAGATACTAAAAAATGGGGATATTGGATTAAGTGGTGACGAAAATGTTGATCACGAGCACGTCCATTTTTTTGGGCCCACTTTCTAACAATTTTTTCAGATTTGGATAGCTTCTCACCCATCAAATCATAGATTTTAAATTCGTAATCAAATAATAAGTCGCCTGTGGATGATAGAAGAGTCTTAATGGCATCTTGGTATCTTCCACTTATTTCTTCCATTTCATTAGAAATTTCCTGGTATTGTTTTATTAATATGATCTTTTTTTGGCTTGGTGAAAAATGATCTGAATTATAGATAGCATTGTAGTGGTCCACCAATTCCTTAACACGTGCTAAAATAAGAAATTCCATGGTGTTGTCAAATTCAACCAAAGCAATTTCCAAATTGTTTTTAAATTCTACAACTTGGTTTTTATAATCACTAAGATTAAAATCGCTTAAATCGGATTCTTTGTAGACGGATCGGGTTACAGAATCAATGGCCGCTTTAGACGTTTCTATCTGAGCTTTGACAATATCTGTTGTGCTCTTAACATTGTTAGAAGCATAGAGGGATAAATTTAAAGTTAGGTATATAAGTATTGCCCGTGTAAATATTTGATTCATTTTTTATCTCCGTGCTTTTTGTTTCTTTATTTTTAGTTTCTTGTCTGTCATTGTTTTGGTCTTCTTCTTATATATAAGATCAAGACGAGCTCTAATATGAATTATTCACTCAGTATCAAAAGGCAATTCTACTGGGAAATCCGTTCTTCCCACAAAATAGGCTACTAAATATTCTGAAAACTTATAATTTTGTAATGTAATGAAGTTTCCATCAGCTAGTTCAAATATCATTTCCAGGTCTAGTTTTTCTCGGACTTCTTTAAAAAACAAAAGAATATCTGCTCCTCTAAGGCCCACGCACAACTGGCTTTCACAAGTGCCCCTAATGATCGAAAACTGGTGAGAGTAATATTGATCGGCATCTTGTTCAATGAGATGAGGTAGGAAAAGCACGTCATTTGGTATTGTTTGACTATAGTTGCGATATAGAGAGCCCCAGGTGCTATTTGAAGGCTTATGGAACAGACTTTTTTGGTACCTGAGCCCATTTTTGAAATCCTCTACCTTCCACGATGATTTAGAAAAATCAGTTAATTCGCTGTAATTCCAGCTAGATCGGTCTCTTTTTTTAGTAGGTTTATGTTCAACTCCTGATTTCAAAAACTGAGGGTAATGAATCACGTGATATTTGCTATCATGCAGGCCATTTTCTCTAGCCCACTTTTTTATTATTTTCTCTGCTTTGGAAGGCTCGTCGCTACTTAAGTCATAACCTCTAAACTCGTAATCAAAGAGAAAGTCACCAGTACTTGATAATAGTATTCTTATTGCTTCTTGGTAACGTTGACTCAGTTCATTCATTTCATTTGTAATTTCTTGAAATTGTTTTTTTAAAATAACTCTTTTCTGTTCATTGGAAAAGTTTGGCGAATGATATATAGAATTGTAGTGATCAACGAGTTCTTTTGTTCGATTTAAAATCAAATACTCCATTATATCGTTAAATTCAATTAGAGCTCGTTCTAATTTGTCTTTAAATTCTCCTACTTGGGCCTTATAATCTCTTAGATTGAAATTTCCGAGATTTGTTTCTTCTGAAATCGTCCTGGACACAGATTCAACCGCCGCCTTTGAAATCTCAACCTGTGATAAAACAACATCCGAAGTAACACCTGGTGATTCAGAGGCGAAAGTGGGCGAACTAACCAACAAGTAAGAAAGTGCTATTGTTTTCAAAAAATTAGTCATTTTTAATCTCCGTTCTTTGATCACTAAATTTGTCAAAATCTATGCTTTCAAGCCAAGCACAGACACTGCAAGCACGGCATTCCTCAAAGACTGTGTTGTCCATGCGTGCAAGACATTAAGATACGGGTACGATGTTCACACCGGAAGCAATTTGTAAAAGCAGGGAATATTTTGTCCC
>JAYZXX010000137.1:0-5532 GCA_036140815.1 Bdellovibrionota bacterium
GGGGGAGTGGTCCGCCTACGCCTAGGCTTCGGCGGAGATGGCTGTTTGAGTCGCTGCGCTCTCAAAGGCGCTTTTACTTTTTGGATTCATAAGGAGTAGCCTACGTCATTTGGGTGGCTGCCACCCAAATGACTGGTTTGAGCATGAGAATGGCAGTATTGGGGTTTGGTTGGATTGGTATTGGTTCTAAAATTACGGGTATATTTTATAAGAAGTTACCTTATTTTGAAAAATGTTGTTACTTTTGAGGGGACTTGTGGGTTTGGGGCTTTGAATAAACTACAAATAATATTGATTTCTCCCTATGCTTCTGTTTGTTTAGTATATTCTGGGGGAATACAATTCGGAAAATGATGGAGAAGACTATGAAGTTAATATTATTAATCGCTATGATGACCTTTTGTAAGTCTATTTATGCAAATACCACATTGAATGAAGAAACAATACAAAAGGCTAATGGAGATGAGCATAAGATTACTAAGGTTTTAGTCGAGGCAGGTGGAAAGAAGGTTTTAACTACCAGTTTCAAAGATGCTTATGAACCTACAATTAGTATTATTATAGAAGATCAGGAGACAGCAAGAAAGTTGTTTGAGAAATCAATGAAACCGAAAGGGAGTAGTTGCGAAGAAAAAGATGTGCTCAAAGAAGGAGAACTTTATAAAAATGTTTTGCCTGGTGAAAAGGTGTTAGTTGGTTTTTGCTTTAAAGTTTGTGAAAATGAGTACCACATATGTTCTATTAATTTTAACTACTAGGACTTAAAATAAACTCGTTATTTGTAAAAATAGAGTTATCTTTTTGAGCCTATAAAAAAAGCCCGCTGTGTAGCGGGCTTTGTAGTTTTATCTTTCGGAGATTGGAGTGTAGGTTAAACCTTCTTTTCCAACCCATTTTCCGCGTGGGCGGTAGATTCTGTTGTTTTCCCATTGCTCGTACATATGAGCTAACCAACCACTTACTCGGCTCATTGCGAAGATTGGCGTGTAAATGTCTATTGGGATTCCCATAGAGTAGTATACAGTTGCAGAGTAGAAATCTACGTTTGGTAGAAGTCCTTTTTCATTTTGAACTGTATCATCGATCAATACAGACATTTTAAACCAATGTGGCTCTGGACTTGCTTCGGTAACTTCTTTACTGATACTACGAAGGATTCTTGCGCGTGGATCACCGTTCTTGTAAACGCGGTGACCGAAGCCCATGATTTTTTCTTTACGAGCTAGAGCGTCTTTTACCCACTCACCCGCTTTTGCTTCTGTACCGATATCTTTAAGCATTAACATTACTTGCTCGTTGGCTCCACCGTGTAAAGGTCCTTTTAAAGCACCGATCGCAGAAACTACAGAAGAGTAAATATCACTTAAAGAAGAAGCGGTTACACGAGCTGCAAAGGCAGAACAGTTTAGCTCATGGTCAGCGTGAAGGATTAAACAAGTGTCCATAACCTTAACGATGTCAGCTTTAGGCTCTTCACCGTTTAACATATACATAAAGTTCCAAGCGATGGATTGATCCGCTTTTGGTTCAACCACTGGCTTACCAGTGCGAATTCTTTGGAAAGCAGCAACTAAAGTACCAAGCTTAGCAGTAAGCATGATTCCTTTTTTCAAGTTCGCTTCTTTAGAAACGTCTTGGGCTGTAGAGTCGTAGTGGGCAAGAATTGAAACAGCAGAACGTAACCAAGCCATTGGGTGAACGTTTTCTGTAGGAAGTTTTGCAATCACTTCCATAGCAGCTGGTTCTACTTTCATTTCTGCTTTTAAGTCTTTTGAGAAAGCTTCTAATTCAGAAGCTGTTGGTAAACGATCATTCCAAAGAAGAAACACAGTCTCTTCAAAAGTAGAATGTTCTGCAAGTTGGTCGATAGTGTATCCACGGTAACAAAGAGTGGCATCAACGATTGAAGAGATTCCTGTTGAACAAGCAACTACTCCTTCAAGACCACGGTCTAAAGCGCCTTCATAAGTCTGAGACATCTTATTTCTCCTTTTATATTTAAATTAACAACCAATGATAACAACAAAGCTAGTATTTGGCTAGAAAGTCTTTGCTAGCCTTACCAAAGTATTTGATTATTTTTAAAGCGTTCTCGAATTGAGTCCCCTGTGTTTATTTTTAATGCAAGAATGACAAGAAATACTTAATAAATGAACAGGGAATTACGGAATTTTTTGTTTTATCGAGTTAAACTATAGGCAATGTCGTTAAACACTGCTTCACTAAAGAGTAGTCCAGTGTGACCAATGTCTTTGTAAGAGATATTACTAAAGGCTTGGGCTGGGGTTCCTGTGGCAAAAAAGTTTTCTTTATCCTCAGATGTCCAGTCAAATTCAGAACCTATACTTATAATCTCACTTCCCTTCGGTAGGGGAGTGCTTATTAAGTTTCTAATGAAATAAGACTGATGGTTTAGGTCTTCGCCCAATGAGCTACCAGGAACCCAACGAAGGACTTTGCTTTTCGCAGTTCCTTGATGAGGAGTTCCTAAAGTGATTAGTTTTCTGACTTTACCGCGACCTTCGCCTACGGACATAAACTTTCTTGCAACCAAACCGCCAAGGCTGTGAGCAACAATATCAATTTGTGGTGCATTGGTCTTTTTTAGAATTTCGTCTACAACTTTGGAAAGATCACCAGCCATTCGGTGAATGCTACCTGTAGCGGTTCTATAATTCATTGTAAAAATATTGTGCCAGCCCAAATGAAAAAACTTTTTTTCCAGTTGGCGAAAGGCGCTGTGATTGTGAATGATACCGTGAACCAAAAGAACAGGGTATTTATTTTCAGCAAAAGAAGGGTGAGGGTAAGCGTTTTGTTTTGGCTGAAACAAGCCAAGTGGATAAACATTTAAAGCCACCAAATTTGCTACTACTTCACGAGTTATATTATGAGTATAACGTTTTACTCTATTAAGATATTCTTGGGTGACCAAACTGTATTTGCTTTTTACACATTCATCATCTTCTAAGATTACTTCTGTTCTTAAGCCCATATATTCATGGTCGGCGAAAATCTAAACAGAAGCAAGCTTTAAGCTTCTATCTTGGTTTTGCATGACTAAAACACATGCGTCAAAATCACTTTTTTTGCCGTTTAAAGCCTCTGATTGCAGCACAAAAAATTCATTTCTGATTTGGTTTAAGTCAGACCAATCTAATTTCTTTAGTTTGCTTTCGAAAAAATTTGCAGCCGTATCTTGAGATTGAAAGTGAAACGCCTTTAGAAACCCAGGGGAAAGAACTACTAGATGTTCTTCCATTGCAAGTGGAACAGGATTTCGATTTTCTTCCAACACAGTTTGTTGTGTGATTTCGGAATTACACTGGCTTGCTAAGCTTATGTTTTCTTCTTTGTCTCTTTTGAGTAAAAGATAATTTCCGTAGGAAGTTACATTGAGTTCGCTACTTGTACGATTCATCATCGCATAAAAGATACTAAGTTTGGCTTTTTCGTCTAAGCTTTCTTGAAGTTCTTTAGAAATTTTTTGCACGAACTCAAAACTACCCAAGCGTCTTGCGCTATCCATCTCAGGACTCATCTTTAGCAAACAAGCTAAGAATAAAGCGCTTAAGCCTGCGCCTTCACAATGACTCATTAGAATACCAAAATGGGTTTTTTCTTTGTAATTTACCAGTTCCATATACTCGCTACCTTTGAAGGATGCACTAAATTTAGAACTGATTTGGTAGCCAGGGATTTGTGGCAATTCCGTCGGAGACAATAGCTTTAATAAAGAAGTACTTATGCGACCTTGTTCTTCGGTGCGTTCAGCGAAGCGTTCCATTTGATGAGCCGCTTTCAAAAGTTCATCTTTTAAAAAGATAATCTCTTCTTCTTTCTTTTGTAATAAGGCACGTAATTCTTCTTCATCTAAGTTTTTAAACATAAAAACATTGTCTCTTTCTATAAAAAAATGGTCAACCGCAAAGCTTGTAAGCTTTCGTCTCAAAATAATAACCAAAGACTAGTCTAGGGGGTAGTTAAGAATACATAAAATAGTCGTTTCTTGTTGTTTGATCACTGTGTGTCCGAGAAAATATAGGAATGAATATTGGTATTATATGTGAAGATAAATATTTCGATGAAATTCAAAAATTAGTTAAAAATGATGCTTGGAAATGCTTTCAGATTCAAACTCGGCCGGAAGCATGGTTGGAGATGAAAGAGGAAGACTATTCTTTGTTTTTGGTTCATGCTGCCAAGTTTGAAGAAAAATACATTCAATTTCTCGGTGTTCTTGAAGCTAGTTTTCAGGAAGCGAAGGTCTGTTTCTTTTGTGATCCTATTCCGTCTGAGGCTCTTGAACAAATTGTAAATCAAATGGGGATTGCGGTATTTTCATTAACAAAAGATCCCAAGAATATCCCGTTGAGTTTGAAGAAATACATGGATGGAGAAGCTGTCTTTATTCGAAAAGATGAACGTTTTCGAGCCTTACCTTTTGTGGAAATTAGAACGCCTTCTAGTTCATTCATGGCTAGAACTGCCAACTTAAGTCTTTCTGGGGCGGAAATTAGTGGGAACATAAGTCCTTTAAAAGAAGGGGATTTCGTTGATCTTATTTTCAAAGGTACTGATGCAAAGGAAAGAAAAGTATCGGCAGTGATTCGCTGGGTGAAATGGAACGGTTCAAAAACAGAAAGTCTAAGTTTTGGCGTCGAGTTTGTAAGCCCAAAAAAGAGCTAAGATCGCCTTTTGGAATAACGAGTCTTCATTTTTTCTAAATCTTTATCAACCATATGAGGGATGTCCCTACGGTACAGCTCTTGCCAATTCAAATAGGTTTCAGAATCTATGTAATAATCCCAATGCGCTAATTTTAATGCGTAAGGAAAGGCTTCATGACTTAAAAAGTTAGTCTGTCTTCTACGGCCTCTTTTGATGAAATTTTCAATTCGTGAGAAGCTGTTTATGAGTTGTAAATTCTTGCGGATAAATTCTACTTCAGATTTGAACATTCCGAATTCGTTTTTCAGACTATTTTCGATGGAATCAAAAAGATCGTCATCCCAAATTTCAGCGTCATTGTTGTTGCTCAAGGCTTTCAAGATAGCGTAAGTGAAACATAAAAACTGTTCTTTTGGATCAGAATAGTCTTCGATAAAATGAACCGCACGATGCATCGTGGTTTCGAAAGTTTCACTTTGTTTTTGATCCATATAGATGGATTGCAATAATGGAAAACAGGTTTTCATGACTCCTAGATCATAGCATTCCAATAAACATCTTTCGGGAGCTGGTAGTCGTAATATTTTAAGTAAATCTTCACGAATCCGAGGTAAAGCCGCTTCGGCCAAACATTCATGGTGATTGGCAATGCCCATTCGAAGGCTTTCTTCGATTTGAAAGTGCAATTTGTGAGAAAGCCTCAAGGCTCTCAAGATTCGAATAGGATCTTCTATGATTCGTTCAACCGGGTCACCAATCATACGAAGCACTCTTGCATCAATGTCTTTAAGACCGTCTACATAATCAATGACCTGCTTCGTTTTAGGATCGTAAAACAAGCCATTGATACTAAAGTCTCGA
>JAYZXX010000138.1:0-24070 GCA_036140815.1 Bdellovibrionota bacterium
TGGGTGAATGGCCTCGTTTTTGCAGGAGGTTCTTGTATGTTGAATCTAGGCCATAAGTTTTTGGTTATTTTAATTTTCGCTTCTTCCCTCTCGGTAAAAGCGGAAAACAATACTTGTGCCAAATCAGGTAGTGCTCCAAAATCTTTTCTGGTAAATGCTAAGAATATTAAAACCAGTCCTACTTCAAAGGCCTTGTTGTCCTTGCCTCCCGTGGATGTTGAATTTATTAATTTTCCAACAATTAAAACGGCTATTGTAGGGGATAGGATTCCAATTGGTAAAGCTGGTTCGAACCAGGCCTATTATTTGATAGAGAAAACAAAAGATACATGGAGGGCTCATGTTTCTGAGAAGGTATTTGATATTGATAGTGATCCAACCTGGATAATCAGTGCCTTAGGGCCAAAGCTTGCCAAGTTTCTAGGTTTTGGTTTGATTAACTATAAAACCATGATCGTACCTAATGCTGAAAGGTTTAATTTTAAAATTTTGCAACTAAACAAGTTGTTGAGGCAAGCGGGCCTAGAAGAGATACCATTTTCTTTTAATAGTGGAGGTAAGTTAACTGAAGAAGATAAAGCGCTAGGGATTGGCAAGGCTGAGGCCTTCATTAGAGATTTCACTTATGAACATAGGTTCCCGATCGTAAGGAATGAATTGGTACATGATGTTGCACATCATGCTCTGAACGTTTTAATGACCCTTCCGCAAATGAAACCTCTTCTTCAACGCTATGATGTGGCGCTTCGATTTGCTGATTTCATTCGGAAACAGACGGTCGAGCATAGTGAAAAGTTTGAAGTCTTATCTGATAGAAAAATGAGAGATGCTTTTTTTAATTTGTATTTTCAATATCTATCTAGAGATATTGATAACTTATCAGGTCTTATTCCTGTCAATATCTTAGGTAAAAACTCAAGAGAAACGGCCTCAGATAATTTTACATATTATCGGTTCTTTAACCATCATTTGGGGCCTGCTTTTGGAAAATATGGCGGGACTGAAGGGCAAGTACAGAGTTTTTCTTTGTATGAAGTGAGCGATTGGTTAAGGCATATGAATCATAAAATGATATTTATTCTTAGTCGATCAGTGTCTGATGCGGATTTTGGAGTTAACTATTTTTTATCCCGAACGTATCAATATAAGGAGAGGAGATTACTTAAAAATAAAAATGAACTCCTTGCCTATGAGTTGAACCAATTACATCGCATGTTTAGTCCTGATCTTAAAGATCTCGATAGTGTTGGGCTAGTATTATATGACTCAAGATTTAATGTTATAGGTGGAATTGCAGCAAAGGAACCCCCTGTTGAGTCTTACTTTCGGAGAATTGATGAGTTTAAAGAAGTGATAGGGGATAGAGCTTTTTGATTGTGTGACAGCCAGATTTTTATATTTGCTTGGGTATTTTTTCTATAGTTTTGCAGGTCAGCCTTTTGTGTTTGAGTGTTGGGTTTTTTAGTCTTTTAAAAGCTCGTTAAATGAGAAGGTTAATTGTTTTGCTCTGGGGAGTAACTCTGATTTTCCTCTAAGCTGAAGCGATCTTTTTTGATTTCTTCCGTTTTAACAGGAGTAGAAACGCTCTCAGAATGTAGAGGTTTATCCAGGAGATTAAGAATCTCTTTGTTTTGGGCTTCGATGATTTCAAGTTTGTCTCTTAAGCGATTTAGCTTTAAAAACCAAAAGATTAGCTCTCTTGCGCCTAGTGCTAATAAACAGAATCCTAGAACAAAAAGGCCATACTTAAGACTGATAAACCAGTCAGGTTGCTCGCTTAAAATTTGTTGAATCCATTGCATAAGAAATATCACTCCCTCATTCTGTTATCTAGAATGCCTGAGCTTTTTGCAAGTCTAGTCTTTAAAAAAGCTTCTTTTGCCTATTTCTTCCTCTTCTTTTTCTTCTTCTTTTTGGAAATTTGTAAGTATGCATAACCTGCGAGGGCCATTAGCACTAAACCAATGGCGATAGCATTGGTATTGCCGCTATCTTGCATTGACTCATCTTCTTCATACTCGTCTTCCTGGTACATATCCTCAGGAAATGCCTCTACGATCCCAGCACCGAATTGCTCGTTAGCGCCATGAATTGGTGCCATATTTGGCTTTGCAAACAGGGCATTGGTGGCAACCACTTTTAAAGACTGAATGGCTTTAAAAAAGTGGTGAGTGTAGTTGGTGTAAAATCTTTGATGAGCAGAAAAGGTGACTAAAACAGCGATCTTTCCTTTGGTAGTGGCTAGGTATCTTGTGTAGTAACCAGATACCTCACTGCTAAGGTGTAATCCATCAATCCAAATGTGGTTGTTGATTTGGTTCTCTTTTGTATGTTTCACCTTTGAGGTAATAGGCTGGCCGGCGCGGTTGGCTGTAACCTTTGGCGCTTTTAAATGATTTTCATAGGATTTTAAGCTGTCGGCAGGGCCAACTTCTTTAGCGGTTAAGATGATAATGGCTTGTCTGGCTTCTTTTCTGTCTTGGCTTCGGCAAATCCACTCCGTGTCCTCAAGGTGACATTGCCAATTATCAGGTAAATCAAAGCTCACATAGGCGTTACGAAAGTTTTTTGCTAGCAAGTTTTGTGGACTTAGGAAGATACCGATTAGGCTTAAAAGTAAAACGAAGAATGTTTTGGAGCTAATAATTTTACGCATATTTACCTCATTCATTAATAGTCTAACTAGAACTAGGTAGGGAATCATCCTATCTTATTGAAATCTGGACTGAATTAACTTGGGTTTTGCATAAAAAATCCTCATAAAATTTACAATGCCTCTCCTCTTTTTCCTGCAAAGCGGATATATTTGCAAACCTATGCGGACTCTTCTTTTAACTCTTCTATTCAGTATTCAATGTTTTTCACTTCCTTGTGAATTTAGTTTGGTTACACCTGATACTAAGGGAGTAAATTTGGGAGTCTTCGAGAAATCCTTAGAAGCTTTTCGAAATTCTAATTTTGAAGAACTGATGGTATTTACACTTCGAGACAAAGCAGGAAATGGGAAAGGGGATAAGCTAGAAAAAGAAGAGCTAGTCGCATATTCCCAGGCTTTGTTAGAGAAGATAGACAATAGCGATCATATTCCCACTAAATCCTATCTCTACCGAAAAAAGGCCGATCGTTTTGTCAAAGTGGTTTTAGAGGCCTTGGAGAATAAAAAGTTTTATCCAGAGATGCTTGCTTATGAGCTTGCGGATCTTTTGTATGAGGCTCAATATCAATCCATCACTCACAGAATAAAAACTTGGTTTACTCGTTTTTCTACAGAGGAAGACTTTAAAAATCGTAATTTTACCATCAATCTTTGGACGAATAGCATTGGTGATGTTCTGAAAGCCTATGGAG
Source organism: Bdellovibrionota bacterium (assembly GCA_036140815.1). Classification (GTDB taxonomy): domain Bacteria; phylum Bdellovibrionota; class Bdellovibrionia; order Bdellovibrionales; family UBA840; genus UBA6502. The sequence goes on from JAYZXX010000138.1 coordinate 3,349, forward strand.
TAGAAGAAAAAGAAATGAAATGGTACCGTAAGATTTGGGCTCACTTTATTAGGGGGGGATTGTCTGTAAGTTTGAATCAGGTATCCTTGGCCTCAACCGGAGTTTTTCTAGACGGGTTCACCTATAAAAACTTAGACCTTAAAAAGTTTTATGAAACGGAAGATCTTTTTGAGCTTTCATTACAAGATTTGAGAGACATTTACTTCATAAAGGTTTCCGCTTTTGAGAAAAGAAACCCCTGGAGCCCGAAAAGCTTAAGAGTAGAAAGAATAATGGAAAATTTTACGAAGCTGATTCATAGAACTGCTGTGGTATTGGTTTCACTAACGATCCTGTACCATGTTGCTCCCTATGAGCTTGTTACAAAGGATAGAATCCAGGTAGAAGAAGAGATTATACAAATTTATAAATCCATCGAGGGCAAAGATTTTGATGGGAATTTTGAATTGAAAAAAAGGGACGAGATTTCTGAGAAAAGTTTTTATAGCCTAATCTTTGACTTAAGGCAAAAGCAGCGGGAGTTGGAGCAGGTTGAAAAGAAGTCGATTTTTTAAAGCCTCTTGAGAAGCAAAGAAAAAAGCCGCAGTCACATGACGCGGCTTTTTTGTATTAGAGTTTGATCATTCAAAGTTTAGAGTTGGCCCTCGTAATAGCGAAAGCCTTTTGAAAGAATGCTGTAGTATTGAATCCCTTGCTCGGTCGGAATCTTTACAGCACCAACTTCGTTGGTGTAACGGATAATGAATCGATTTTTGTTATTGTGAAAAACCACTCGTTGTTTCTTTAAACTTCCTTCTTTGTGGTGAAACACTAAGTAGCCATCCTTCTTATAGATTTTAAGACTTTTCGGAGGTCCATGACGGAGTCTCATACTTGGGTCGCCAAACAAATGGAACCAGGTAAAGTTGTCTTTAATCTCACTCATGTCTGTGAAGTTGTTGGCTAAGAAAAGTTGTCCACCAAGAAGAGCTTGTCCCAAGAAGTTAAGGCTGTAAGCATGTCTATATAACTCAATCCCTGTACTCATAATGGCAGGTGGATGCCATGAGATGTTCACAGAACCACCATAGTAAGCAGTGGCTCCACTTGGTTTATTGTTCACATATAGGTTCATGAAACTCTCACCAAAACGACCGTCTTCAAAACGACCATTCTGGCAGGCAACATCAATAATTACAGGCTTCACCATTGGCACACCCATGTTTTTCATATCTTCTACACCAAAGTATTCATTGGTAGAGCTCCAGTCATAGCCAGAACCATGACCAAAATAGCTAATCCAATAGTTTCCTACGGATAGGGCTCTTAAAATGTTTTGGTTTGTTGCGCTATTGTTTCTTTGAAAAAGGTAAGCAAAACGAGATTTGTGATTGTGTTTAAGTTGGGTGGCTATGGTTTTAGCGTAGTCTTCATCAGATGGTTCATAGCCTTCATCGGAAGCAATCACCATACCATTTAAAAGAGCAGCTGCGTTTTGATAGTTGCCAGCTTCATATTCTAAAATTTTATAAATTTGCCCTCTTAAATCAGAATTGCTTCTAACTACAAACCTTCCATAGAAAACATCTGGTATGAAATCACCCTTACCTCCAAAGGTAAAATAAGGAAGGTCAGAAGGGGTCTTACTGCTACTAGAGGTAAACTTATAGAAGGTAGGGAAGATCTCTTCGTCTCCCACTAATATTGCAAATGAATATTTGGTTTTTGGGTCTTGATAAAGTTTGGCTAAGGAGTCTTTGATTTGATTCGCCGTTTCTCCTAGTTGATCTTTTGCGAAGATGCTTACCCTAAAGCCAAGTTTACGTTTCCAATGGGCAAAGTATTTTAAATCTTCAATAAATACCCTTGGACTTACAATAATCATATGATTGTTTTGTGGTGTTAAGCTTATCGCATTTGAGTCATTGCTCAGTACTTTAACTTGAGCTGCGCTCTTGCTTTTAATGTCAAATTCAGGAGCAAGCTTTACTTCTAGCTGGTTTTTGTCCTGGCTGTAAGCAAAGGCAGTGGTGGTAATTCTTGAGATAGGTTTACCATTTAAATCTCCAAGGTACTCCACCGAGTAAAAGTTTTTGTCTAGGTCCTTATGAAAATTATCATTGTTGGAATTGATATTTTGAACGGCATTACGAGGTGTGCAACGAAATTTTCTTCCTCGCTGTAAGCTCCTGCTTACGCGAAAGTTATCCACCTGTTCCGTATGGAAAAGATTTTTACTTACAACTTCTAAGTCTTCTGGTTTCCCTTCCACCAAAAAGCTATGTTTTGGTAGCATGTTTCTTCCAAATGCAGAGGCAGAATAGTGCTCTGAAAAACGAAGATCGAAAGAATCATTGTCTTCTTCGCTGGCTTTATATTCTAGCTCAGTGACATTGTATTTTACTTGAAGGCTGCCGTCTGATTTTTCATTGATCTGAAAGTCAGGAGCAAAAATGTTGTTTAGATAGTCTGTTTGGAAAGTCATTTTTTGGTAATTTGCAAGACCTACGATCGGTAGGAGCAATACCAGCATAGTTGCTATAAAATGTTTCACGATGAACCCCCCTTTGGCTAATTCGTGCAAAATCTAAAAAATGTTTGCAGGGGCATCAATATCAGTAATTCTTACAGGAGTAAACAAACATTATCCTAACATTGCCTTAGAGCTGGGCACCGTTTCGGTCTTGACTAAAATTTGCAAGGGATTAAACTCTAAATACCTGAATTCATGGGTAAAATTTGTTTTCTTTTTTGCTTATAGAAAATAATAATCTGTGAAATTAATTAAACAAATGAGGGGTAGTTGCTTGTTATTTAATAATATAAACAAGAAGAGAGTATTAGCTTAGGTTTTGTGCACTTATTCCTCAAATTGAAATTTACCTTCTTGTTTTTGTAACAAGAAGGATTAACAAACCAGAAATAGAGAAGTCTTAAATGTTCAAAGATTTATTTGAAACCTTAAATGAAAGCTTTAATAGTCACCCTTTTTCTAAAACTCTTTTGATCTCACTATTGCTTGTGATCTTTTTCTTTGTTCTGAAAAAAATCATGAGTCGCCAGGTTGATAAAAAGGATATGCCGAGACAAGAGAAGATTTTATTGAAACGAAAGATCAGTCAGCTGATTAATTATATTTTGATCACCTGTATATTCTTATCTTGGTTTGCTCAATTGCAGGTTTTCTTTGTATCTATTTTAGCTGTCGCAGCCGCTATTGTGATTGCTTTAAAAGAGCTTATCATGTGTTTGACAGGTGGTATTTTACTAAATGTCTCTCATATTTTTAAGGTAGGGCAAAGGATTGAAATTGACGGTGCAAGAGGTTTTGTCATTGAAAAAAATCTCCTTACCACAAAAATTTTGGAAATCGGTCCCGAGCGAAACTCCCAGCAGACGACCGGAGAAGTGATCTCCATTCCAAATAGTTTGCTATTGTCAAAATCTCTTCGCAATGAATCTTTTTTTAGAGGTTATTGTATTAAATCTTTTATTTATAAAATGGAAGAAGAAGAACACATTGAAGAGTTTGAAAAGCAAATTTTGGACTTAGCTCAAAAGAAGTGTGCTAAATACATTGATGAAGCAAAGGCTCACATTAGCCGTTTTTGTGAAAAAGAGGCTTTGATTGTTCCGGCGGTAGATCCTAAGACCAAGTTGTTAGTAGAAGAAGGCAAGGAGCTTTCTGTTTTAGTAAAACTGCCAGTGCGAAATAACGAGATTGCAGAGGTAGAACAGGAGCTGAATCGGTTTTATCTACACTGGAGAATTCAGCAAAAAAAACGTCAAGAACAAGCATTGGCAGAGACCCAGTCTAATTCTTAAGTTTTAAGGGACAAAAGGCTTAAGCTTTTGGGTCCCTAGACTTATTGTTTTAGAATCAAACTTTTAAAAATTAACCAAATCACCTTAAATGAGTCTAGCTTTGCTACTCAGCAGAGGCGCTTCCTTGCCAAATGTTGATCCCTTCAGAAATCTGATTAAACTAATATAGTTCGGTTTCAGGAGTTGTTTTGGATCAGTTTATGCCGCACGGTACGTGCTATATGTGGAATACCCCCTTGTTACTTCTTCATGTGGGGAGTAATGCTCTCATCGGGCTGAGTTACTTCTTTCTATCGGCTTGTTTGTATTATATTTTTAAAAAGCGAAAGGACTTTCCCTTTCCTAAGTTATTTATAGTCTATGTATTATTTATCCTTTTATGTGGAATGGGGCATTTTTTCGATATTTATACTATTTGGAAACCCTATTATTTTACGGCAGGCTATTTACGATTGGGCATAGCCTGTGTTTCCATTTTAGCGGCGGCAATCATGTTAAAAAGTCTTAGACCTATTTTAAATATGCCGAACTTAAGGATATTGCAAAGTAAGATCGAAGATGAAAAATTTGAAATTTTAGAAGAGTTAAAGACTGCAGTACTGGTTTTAGATCATGACTTTAAAATTATTTACTATAATCAAATTTCAAACAGTTTATTTAAGGAAGGCAGTATTGGACTAAATCAAAGTTTTGTAAGCCTGTTTTTAGAGAGTGAAAATGTTGATCCGACAGAAATTGCTAAGCGTACTAAAAAGGATTCATGGCAAAAAATTTTAACACATAAAAGAGCAGAAAATAGTTATTTGGATCTTGAAGTGAATATTACCGCAGTGGGGAAGTCCGAACAAAAGCCTCAGTATATTGTTGGTTGTAACGATGTAAGTAGTATTTTACAACAACAACGAGAAAAGGGGAAATTGGATAAGTTACTCGAGGTTACCAATCGAGAGGTGCCCCATTTACTGAGTTATGTAGATAAAGATCTAAAATACCAGTATGTGAATAAAAGGTATGAAACTTATTTCAAGCGTTCTTCAGAAGAGCTCATTGGCCAGAGGGTTGAGGATATACTACCTCCCGAGACCTATCGTCAAAGTCTCGATAACTTCAAAAAGGCTTTATCAGGAGAATCCACTAGAGCTGAAGTTAAAAATCGGATGGTGGATCGAGCGATGGATTATTTTGACGTTTTCTATTCGCCTGATACTGACGAGCACGGGGTTGTTCAAGGTTTTGTGGTTTTGGCGGTTGATATTACTGCAATTGTTAAGGTAAGGCTACAATTGGCTAGGAAGAATGAATTTTTAGAACAATACGCTTACCTTGTTTCTCATGATCTAAGGGCTCCTCTGAGGCATATTTCCAACTATACGGAACTTTTGGCTCAAGAACTAAAAGATCCTCAAACTGAAAGCATTAAGAAATATTTAGCTTATATAGATAAAAACTCCAAACGTGCACATAGTATGATTTCAGGAATGCTAAAATTGAGTACTGTGGTGAAGGAAAATACTGGGCGTAAGCAGCTTCCTTTGGCTGAGTACTTGAGTGAAAAGTTGAGTGGAATTATACCTGAACAGAAAGTAGATTTAACAATCGATGACCCTCTATCTACGATTGTTAATCTTGATGAGGACACCTTTTATCTGGTATTTCAAAACCTAATTGAAAATTCCATAAAATACAAAACGGCTGAGAAGCCAGAAGTAAAAATAGCAATTGAAAAGTCTTACAACAAAGTATTGATTAATTATAGAGATAATTCTATGGGGATTGATGAAGACGATCATGAACTAATCTTTAAAGCCTTTTGGAAAAAGGACAAGCAAACGGAAGGACCGGGGCTTGGGATGATGATTGTGAGAAAGGTTCTTGAAAATCACCATGGGGAAATTCGCTCATTGGCAAGTTCTAAAGGTTGCCATTTTCAAATCACATTAGAGGTTTAAATGATTAAGAACTTTATTTTTATTGAAGATGATGAGGAAGACTATTGGTTGTTTGAGCGCTGCCTCAAGGAGCTAAATTTACCTTTAAGTTCGATACGCTTGGCATCTTTGCCTGAGGTTAAAGACAGAATTGTAGAGTTTAGTCCTAACACAAGTATTGTGTTTGTTGACCTTAATTTAGGTGGACAAAATGGTTTGAAAATTTTTAAAGAATACCTAGAGCCACAAGGTTTTTTATCTTGCGTACTTAGTTCCAGTGACAATCCGAAGGAAATAAAAGATTGTTTGGCCGGGGGGTTCTGGTTTTACGCGTCTAAAGAAATCAATGTAGATCGGCAGAAGTTGTTTTTTCAAAGTATTTTCAATCTATTTTCTCTAGGGAAAGTCGGGCCCTCTGATTTGATGAGTTTTCGTAAAAACTCACAGGATTCGATTTAAAGTTTTAATAAAATTTAGTGTATCATTTTAAATTAATTCTTAACAATTCCTAGCCCTCTAGAGGGCTTAAGGGGAAATAGCTTTTAAATTATTTTTGTTCAATATAAAATGTAGGAGTGGAAGTTGTCGTCTCGTAGTCGTGGTAAATTCTTTTAAAATTAGAGGTTCTTATGAATACCAATATTGCGTATATCGAAGACGATATCGAAGACTTTGACTATTTGAAAAATCATTTTGATAGTAATTCCGAAATGAAAGTGAAACTCAAACATTTTCCAAGTCTTAAGCATTTCACCAACTCTACAGAGAAAGAAATGTATAAATTTTTAGTGCTTGATCTGGGGCTCCCTGACTCAAGTAATCCCTTGGAGATATTGAATGAGCTTGCTGAAAAACAAAATTCAAACATAGTTGTATTAACTGGAAATAAAGATTCCGGAGAAGAGCTATTTAAGAAGTTTCGTTCGGTAGTAGGCTTTGTAACCAAAGAAAAACGTTTTCCAATTAGGGTAGAAGAAACCATTTTAGGAGTAGAAAATCTGCATACGAAGGTAGTTTCTCTACATAAAACGGAACGACAAGAAATTCACCTTGAAAACTTTAGGAGATTTAAGAATTTAAATGTGAACCTATCCCATTCCATTGGTTCCTCCTTAAATGTGCTTACCAATTACATTGATCAATCCTCTGAATCGCAAGATGAAAAACTAGTACGTGCTGCCCAAGATTCTCTGGAAGAATTAAATGCAATATGCAAAGACTTACTAAGTGTTTCTGCTACTAACAAAAATGCCTCAGAAATTATCAATCTTTTTCAAATTATCCTTCGCCTTAAAATGGAGTTTAGTTTTTCAAAGATTGCTGTAGAGGATGGTATCGAGCAAAATCGTATACGTTTTGATTATACCCAAGTGAAGGAATTGGTTTCCTACTCCTCAGAGTATCTTGAAAAGAGGTTTGAAGCTCCTATCAGTCAGATGGAATTAAGAGTTCGTAAAGTGAAGGATGTAAAAGAAGGCTACTCTATAAAAGTATTTTGTAAAAACGAGATTATAAAGAGTGGTTTAAGTTTCGATCACGCTGAGTTTGAAAAAGGTTTTCTTAGTTTTTGTGCTTTGGAATTACTGGCTAGTCTAGAAGGAGTTGAATATAAATTTTTGCAAACTGAGGAAGGGCAGGGCATCGTCTTTCATATTCCATTAACAAAAAATGAAGAAACAATGCAATCTTCCGATGAAATCAGAAGTAAAAAGGTGTTCTTTAATCCAAGCTCTGAATACATTCTATATATGGAAGACAATGAGGTTCTGAGGGATTTATTTACAGAGTTTCTTAGAAAAAACTCTTTCAAGGTAGACTCGTTTTGCAATGGGGAAGAGGGATTAAAGGCCTTTCAAAAAAATCCATCGAAATATGGTTTAATACTTTCTGATCTGATAATGCCTGTAATGAATGGAATCACTGCGACCAGGGAGATGCAGCTTCTCGCTCCGAAGCCAGTTGTTTTCATAACGGCTACAGATCCCGAGGTGGTTATTAAAGACCAAAAGCTTCCGTTTGAGTATTCAGTTTTGGCCAAGCCAGTTCGCTATGCCCAACTAGAAAGTCGACTCAAGAGATACATTGAAAAGGAAGATATGAAAGCTGCCAAATAAATATTATCTACATTATTGTTTTTTTTCTATTTCTACTATACGAAGCTGATTTTAGTGCCCGAATAGGGCTTTTCACTGTCTAATTTTAATGGTTTCTATGTAAGTTTTTTCAAGCATTCAACGGAGCTATAAGCCTTTATTTACAAAAAAGAACTTATAGTATAAGGTTCGCTTATATCTTTTGGAGGAATAGTGAACCTACAGCAATTGAATACCTTTTGTACTGTGTTGAAAGAGGGAAGCATGACAGCTGCCGCTCAAAAATTGTTTTTAACTCAACCGGCTGTGAGTCAGCAAATTCGTCAACTAGAAGACGATCTTGGTGTTGAGTTATTGGTACGTGGTTCGAGAAGAACAAAGCCTACAGCTCAAGGTGGACTTTTATTTGATTACGCAAGTAGAATCATTCATTTAGCAAAGCAGGCTGAGCTTTCAATTCAATCCATGGGAGCTGAGGTTTCTGGTCCACTTAGAGTTGGAACTTTAAATTCTTTAGGTCTGCATTTAATTTCTCCTGTTTTTTCCATATTTTTAAAGAATAACCATAATGTAAGTTTAAAACTAAACTACGGCGAAGGTTTGAAGATGCTTCAAGCATTGGATGCAGGAGAAGTAGATATTGCAATTTTACCTGATGCAGACCTTGAGTATGGGGGTATGTTAGGTGATAAAGTGGCCGAGCCAATTGGCCAAGATGAAATGTGGTTGGTTGCTGCAGGTAATGACAATGACGTACCTGGTGAGATTCAGCTGAAAGACATTGGAGCATTTCCGTTCGTTCAACTGGTAAAAGAGTATCCAAATTTTAACAATCAATTTGCGAAAGATTTAAAGCGCGTTGGTGTGAACATTCGTCCTGTATTTGAATCACCAAATGTTGGTAGTTTAAAACGCATCGTAGAAAGTGGATTAGGCTGGGGCTTCTTACCAGCTCACTCCATTCGTAAGCAGGTAAATACGGGAAGAATGAAACGAGTGATGATTCGTGATTTCTCCTACACCATGAACTTAATTTGCTACTATCCAACTCATCACCGTAATTATCGTACTACAGAAGTTTTTGTGGAGATTTTACGTCAGCAGTCTTCAGGACTTTTGATTAATGCGGATGGGGAGAGACAGTAGGGCTTTTTTTGATTTTGTTTTTGTTGAAGAGGTCTCTTTTGGGATCTCTTTTTTTTTGGGGGGGTGAGGCTTTTGCCTTGTCGATTTAGTTCTTTGAATGAACCGGCCTTCTGAAGCAAAAGTGTTTTGCTCAGACGCGTTTTTGGCCATTCGCCTTTGGCTTCTTCCCTCACGTCCATGTCACTCGTTTTGGATCTTCCTGATCCAAAAAGGTCTGATCAAAACACTTTTGTTTCATACGGCCTCTTTCTCATTTCTTTAGAACTAAATCTCGTCGTTATTTTCTTTGGATGCTGGCGCGAGGGGATGGGGCGGCTTTGCCGCCGATGGCTGTCATTTGGGTGGCAGCCACCCAAATGCAGTATTTTGACGGGGGGAGTGCGTTATAATCATTGAAAGACGGCCTTGGTCTTGGAAAGGGGAATTTGCTTCCTAGGCTTTTTTATGGTCTATGGCAAAGCTTTGACTGAAGATTGGGTTAAGATGCTTTCTTCGGTATTCTGATTTTATGAACGGCGAGAGAATTCAAAAACACCTAGAAGCAGCATTTGTAGATAAAGAAGACCGTCTTCCGAAGTTACTCCACAGAACCTTAGATCGAATAGAATCTTGGTTGAAAGAAGAAACTAAATCTGAGAAGAAAGAGATTCCTTTTCATAAGCAAAAAAACTTTGAGCAAAAACTGTATTTGTTTGCGCACTACTTAACGAAAAAAAACGACTGTGTTGCTTTGGTGAAAAAAGATTCCTATTCTCAGTGGCAGTGGAGCTATATGCGTCACGATCTTCGAGATGAAGATAAAATCACATTAAAAACATTGCCTCCTTTTAAGTTAAAGCACTGGTACCGATTGAATCGTAGTCCTCAGGTTTCAGCATCTTACTTTTTGTTATATATTGATCAAAATACAGCTCTTTTTCTTAAGAATTCCATGCAAGATAAAGAAAGACTTGCCTTGTTTAGGGAGATCCTTGCTAAAATAGACCGACTGTAATGGAAAATAAAAAGATTTATAACCTATATATTATTTCAGACTCCACAGGGGAAACCGCAATGAATATGTTGCGAGCGGCTCTTGTGCAGTTTCGAGATAAAGAAGTGAACATCATCCGTTGTCGTAATGTGCGTACAGAAGCACAAGTGGACCGATGGATGGATGAAGCAGGGGATTTAGGGGGCTTTCTAGTTTATACGGTGGTAAGTCCCAGCTTGCGAGCAAAAATCCGTGATGAAGCTAACTCTAGAGGGGTTCCTGCCATTGATTTACTTGGAAAACTTCTGGATTCTTTAGAAGTATATTTTGAAGCCAGTAAAGAAAATGAGCTCACCGCGGGAAAATTAAGAATCATTGACGAAGAGTACTTTCGTAGAATTGCGGCTATCGAATTTACTGTGAAACATGATGATGGCAAGGACCTTCGTGGTCTGCAAGAGGCCGAGATCATTTTGGTTGGGATCTCTAGAACATCTAAAACCCCACTATCTATATTTTTAAGTCACAAAGGCTGGAAAGTGATAAATATCCCAATTGTTTTAGGAGTGGCTCTTCCTGAAGAATTAAAGCAGGTGGATCAAAAGAAAATCATTGGTTTAACGATTAGCCAGGATAAGTTACAAGCCATTCGTAAAAACCGTTTAGAGAAGTTTAATCAAGATCCAGGCGGCTCTTACGCATCTCTTAGTCAAATTCACCAAGAAATTGAGTATGCCAGGCAAATTTTCAAAGAAAATCGCCGTTGGCCAGTTTTTGATGTGAGTGAGTCTTCACTAGAAGAAACTGCTTCCGAAATTGTGAAATTCATCTGTTCAAGAATGGGAATAAAGAGAGAGAGTATTTTTTAGTAAGTACTTCGCGCAGGAATTTTTCATGCCTTTTTCTTTTACTATGGTGGTCACATAGCCTGATGTTCTTTCTCGTTGATTCTTAAGCTTCTCATTTTAAAAGTACATTCTGCGATTCCTTCTTTCTGCGGCCAAATCTTTTAGCTTCCTTTGGATCATCATTTGTATATACCAATCGGTATAATGCTTAGATTGAAACTTTTTTTGTGTTTGAGATAAAATGGTAGTGGCCGGAAGTTGCACTCCACTTTCAAAGGCTCTCTAGTGGTTGTGATTTTATAAATAAATGATTATATCTCAAGCAATGCAGCCCAAAGAGGGCTTTGCTTCCGAAGCCTTTGCGAGGGAGGGGGCTTGCTTTAATAGAATCTTTGTGGCTTAATTTAGAAATGAACTTTCAGGAATTAAGTAAGACAAACGCATTTATTGAAGGAAGTGAACTTTGGGTGATTCCTAAAGATGAAGAGTCCTTTTGGCAACATCAGTTGGATTGGTATCTGAATTTTCGCTTAAATAATACCTATCATCATGAGAAAAAGCATTTGTCTAAAAGCATATTAGAAATTGCCTCCAACGAAGAGCTAGACATTCAAGAGTTTAAATGCTCTCAGGACTGCCCAAGGCTTTTGGTTGGAGAACACTATTTTCCTTGTAAATACTTTTTGCAAATTGATTTTACAGAGGAAGAGCTCTGGTTTTCAGCCATTGAAAAAAACAGTTCCATGCTGAAAGTTCAAAAAGCACGTGTGTTTCTGCCAAAAGGAATACAAAGAGAAAAGTTTTTCGATTTGGCAAAGTCAGAGTTAACTGAGATCAAAGAATTAAGCTTTGTACTTGCCTAGTAGCTATTTAACAAAAAGCTCAACGGCAAATTGGTTGCATTCCTCGAAGCAAAGCTGTTTTTCGTCCTTTTTTAAAATCTTTACCGGCTGGCTTCTTAATTTTTCATAAAACAAATCTAAGATTTCATTGGAAGCCACTGAAAAGGCAATGTGGTTTAAACCAACCGCTTTTCTATCATTCTTAACTTTTCCAGATAAATCCACTTCGACAAAAACTAGGTAGAAACCTTCATTGTGTTTGAAAGAAACACACTTTTTCAAAGTGTTGATAAATTTCAAAATCTAAGTCATGCAAAAAGGACTGCCAAAAACTTTTCGTGTTTTTTAAATCTTCTACATAAAACTCTAAATGATGAAGAACGCTCATTTCAAAAGAGTAAGCTAGGAAACATTTTTTAACAAAGGATTTGTTTTGGGGTAAGGAGCCCAATGTAAAATGTGTATATCGGCCGAAGCAAAAAAAGCTTAATTAAGCCTTGCTAAAAGTAGCTTAGGTAATTCAACTTCCTGCAGGGAGTTCTTTTTAAGTCCTCCCTTTTTATATTTAAAGACTTTTTGCAACTTTATCTAAAATTCCATTCACAAAGCCTTTACTTTCTGTAGCAGAATAGGTCTTTGCAATTTCGATGGCTTCATTAATTACAATGTTGGGCGCAATATCTTCTTTGCAATGCATTAGCTCGAAGCAAGCGATGCGAAGAATGCTTTTATCTAATAAAGACATTCGATCTAGTTTCCAATGCTGACTATAGCTTTCAATTTTTTGATCAATGTTTTCTAGGTTTTGTTTAACGCCATTTAATAGAAATTCCGCGTATTGAAAGTTTTCAGGTTGCTCTGAAAATGCAGCTTCAAAATTTGCAAGGGATTCTTTGTAGTGAATTCCTAGTTGAAACTCATCTTGAAATAAAACTTGTAAAGCAAGCTCTCTTGATTTTCTACGATTCTTCATATGCCAATATCCTTAAGGGTTCAGTTCCGGTTTTTCAGCCGTAGAGTTCAGTTCTAATTTTTCATTCTCTAAACTATCTATGAATTCTCGAATATGGTCAAAGTTTCTGTAAACAGATGCAAAACGTACAAAGGCCACATCATCCACCGTTCGTAGTTCATTCATGATAAGTAAACCTAATTCGTCGGAAGTGATTTCCTTTGCATTCATTTCTAATATTTCAGATGAAACTTTCTCAACAATGGCTTCCATCTTGTCGGCAGAAATTGGACGTTTTTGGCAAGCTGCTTGTAGGCCGGTAAGGAGTTTTAATTTACTGCAAGCTTCTTTGCGACCGCTTTTTTTCAAAACATTTGGAAAGCTTCGTAGAAGATTTTCTTCTGTTGTAAATCGAAACTGACAAGCACCACACTCTCTGCGGCGACGAATTGCCTCATTGTCTTTGTGTAATCTTGTATCTAATACACGGTTTTCTAGGTTACCACATTTAGGACATCTCATAAGTTTTTACCCCTACATATAGGGTTTTTTATATTTCTTTTCAGGAAAAAATACAAAATCTATGTCTTGCCTTTAAGAGCTTTGATCGCTGTGTGTCATTGCTTAAAAACTGATCCTATTTTGTCTTGGATTCTTGCATTGGGCAGTGCTTGCTAATATCCTCTGGCTCGTTTAGGGAGATGATTTATGTTCAAATTTTTAGTCACGATTTCGTTCTTAGTTTTGTGGACAGCTTCTGGATTTGCCCAAAGAGTTGAAGTGGGTAGTGAAAATACTGAGCGATCAAGTGACTGGAGGGGAAGGGCTAAGAAAATCCCAACAGGAAGAGCTGCTGCTTCTAAATACATGAATCGCAAAGTTGCTGGTGTTGATGGTGGAAGTAGGTATTTGGCTTTACACATTGGTGGATTTGCTAACTCCCAAGCCTATCGCTGGGGCGAGCAAGATTCTTGGAACGACAAAGCGAAGACAAACCTAGGTGTTACTTATAGAGTGGGTGAATGGTCTCAATCTATGGATAACTTTTTTAGAGCTGAATTACTTTCATACAGCTTTGATGATAAGAAACCTTTAAAGCTATCGTTTATGCCAATTATTTCTTTTCCAGATTCTCGTTCTAGGTTTCCCTTGTATTTTGGTGCCGGAGTTGGTGGTGGGGTTTTCCTAAAGCAAGTAAGTGGAGAAAGTAGTATTTCTTTAGATTACGCCCTTGTAATTGGTGCTAGATTTTTCGATGTTTTTGAATCTGCTGGTCTTTTGTTCGAAACCGGTTTAAAAGGTCATGTTCATTTATTAAGTAGTGGACAGTTCAATAGTACCTACGTTAGCGCGGGTACGGTTTTTGCCTTTTAAATAGGGATTATCATGAAAATACACAAACATCTTCTAGATGCAGTGGTTAACTGCTTGAAAGCTAGCTTTGGTGAGGGCTTTTACGTTGATAAAGTTATTGCCCGAGAAATAAAACAACATCCTAAGTGGGGAAGTAGAGATCGGAAGTTCTTTGCGGAAACATCATACGATATGACAAGGTGGTGGCGTAGATTGTGGTACGCCCTAGACCGTGAAGAAACTGTTGTTGATCAAGATCTTTACCATCTATTTGCCGTATACTTTACTGTGAAAAATATTGAACTTCCTGATTGGCAGGAGTGGCAAGGGCTTGATTTAGAAAAAGCTAAAAAAAGATATAACGAAGTAAAAGAGCCGGCCATAAAGGCTAGCGTTCCTGATTGGATTTATCAATTATTTCTAGAGCAATATGCCGACAAAACAGAGCTTGCATTGGCTAAAATGAATGAACAAGCGGATGTAGTTTTGCGTGTGAATACTTTGAAAATTTCTCGTGAGGAATTGCACAAGCATTTAACAGCGGAGGGCTTATCCACAGAGCTTGTGGATAACTATCCCTCTGCAATCCGTCTAGTGCAGCGTACGAACGTATTCCAAACGAATGCATTCAAAAAAGGCTTTTTTGAAGTTCAAGATGGTGCCTCTCAGACGGTCGCTCCTCTATTAGATCTTCAACCTAAAATGCGGGTTGTGGATGCCTGCGCAGGTGCTGGTGGGAAGTCATTGCACATTGCTAGTTTAATGGACAATAAAGGAACTCTGATTTCTTTGGATATTCACGAGCATAAATTAATAGAGTTAAAGAAGCGTGCGAAACGTGCGGGTGTTAGCATTATTGATACGAGAGCGATTCAAACAACGAAAGTTATTAAGAGATTGCATGAGAGTGCGGATAGGCTTTTACTGGATGTTCCTTGTAGTGGATTGGGAGTGCTTAGGCGTAACCCAGATACGAAATGGAAGTTGCAAGAGTCGAGGCTTTCGGAGCTTTGTGAAATTCAGTTGGACATTTTAAGTCGGTATTCTAAGATGGTAAAACCTGGCGGTAAAATGCTTTATGCAACTTGCTCTATTCTTAAAAGAGAGAATGAGGATCAAGTAGAAAAGTTTTTAGCGGATCACCCAGAGTGGAGCCTAGAATTTCAAGAAAGGCATCATCCACATATTGAGGGCTTTGATGGTTTTTATGCCGCCTTGTTAGTGAGACAATGATAAGGGGGCTTAGTGTTTCAGCGTATTCTGCTTTGTGGTTTTGTTTTTTTAAGTTCATGTACTGAATATTTTGAGAATGAAGCGGAGTCAGATGTTGGTCTTAGCTATCATATGCAATGTGCTGGTAGTCATACTGTCGATTTTCAAAACGAAAAAAAATTGTGTAGCCTTTTGGTAAATCAAAAATTGAACTCCTCCTGTGATACGGATTACAGAAAAAACCTTTACGATAAATATTGTAGGGCGGAAGTTTTTCCTCACAAAATTGGTGAAAATCGCTGGGCCGACCCTAAATTTAGTTACGAATATAAAGAAAATAATAAGTGTAGCACTGGGATTCATTATTTTTATTATGAAAATCCATCTTTGATGCGTGAGACTTTGTGTGAAGTGCTTCAAAATGATTCTTTAAATAATAATTGTTCAAAAGAAAAACGTGAAAGTGTTTATAAAGAATTTTGTTCTTAGGTTGAAGTTTTATGGTTCCGATAAGAAAAGGATTTGTATTCTTTTTTAAGGGTGATTTTCTATGTCGAAACAAAAACCAGTGAATCGAGCAAAATCCTCCGGTTTTGGAGATTTTTTGGGGTTATTTGCAATTGTCATTGGAATGATTTTGTTGGTTTATTTAATGATAGAGAACTATATGGGATATACCGGTGTTCAGAAAATTATTAAGAAAGAGCCAAAAAAAATCATGAAGATTCAGGATAAGTAAAAAACATCTAAAAAGAGGTTATGAAATAGGCGACCTAGACCAAAGCATAGTCTTGTAAAATCCTAAATGAAATCAGAAACTTGACCCGGCACCAACTAACTTTAAAATAGAATCAATGCAGCTAGATCAGTTTACTCAACTTTGGTTCAACAATCTCTACACAATCATCAGTGTTTTGTTCATTGCTGTATTGGTGTTTATCTTTTTCTTATCCATCATTAGCTTCAAAGAAGGGAAGTCGGAAGAAACAGGTGAAAAGCTTTCTGACCTAGAAGAAACCCTAAAACGAGTATTGGAAAATACAGAAGTTCGTGCAAGTGCTGTAAGTGGCGTTAGTGTTTCTGCTGCTACGGGCGGCTCAGGAGATAGTCCAGCGGCTGGTGGGCAAGCTTCTGATGCTGATATGGATAAGCTACAAACTGAATTAGCGGAAAAAGAAGTTGAAATAATGCGCTTGAATGATCAAATCGCAGATCTTGGTGCTGGTGGTGGATCTGGGAATTCTGAAGAGCTAGAATCTAAGGTCAAAGACCTTGAAGCAAAGCTGCAAGAGTATGAGATTATAGAAGACGATATTGCAAACTTGTCTTTATACAAGCAAGAGAATGCCAAATTAAAAGAAGAAATAGATCAATTGAAAGCCGGTGGGGCAAGTCCGGCTGCGGCTGCTCCAGCAAAAGAAGAGTCAGTTGTAGATGCGGGAGCGCCCGTTGCTGAAGAAACTTCGTCAGGTGGTGAAGCGGATGCCGACGATGACATCATGGCAGAATTTGCAGCGGCAGTGGAAGAGCAGAAGTCTGTGGAGTCGGGCGAGGCATCAGAGGAAGAGTCTGGAGATGCTGACGACGATATAATGGCTGAGTTTGCAGCAGCTGTTGAAGAGCAAAAGTCGGTAGAGTCAGGAGAAGCTCCTGCTCAAGGAGCTGAAGAAGAAGATGATATAATGGCTGAGTTTGCCGCGGCAGTGCAGGAGCAAAAAGCCACTGAAAGTGGAGAAGCTCCAGTCGAAGCCAGTGAAACTGCTGTGGAGTCAGGAGATGCCCCTGAACAAGAGGCTGAAGAAGAAGATGATATAATGGCCGAGTTCGCAGCGGCGGTTGCAGAACAGCAGTCTGTTGAATCGGGTGAAGCACCTGTAGAGAACTCTGAATCTAAAAAAAGTGAAGAAGTCGAAGCAGGGGAAGAAGAATCAGACGACGACGATGACGAAGAAGAAGAAACTGAAGAGGCTGGCTTTGGGGCCTTGGGCTCTGGAGATATTGATACAAATGAGAGTGATCTCATGGGTGAATTTGTCGACTCTGATTCTGTTGTTGAAGAGAGCCCAGATGAAGCAAAAGATGAAGATTCTGAGGTGGTAAGTCAGGATGCTCTAGAGGATTCGACAGAGTCTGGGGCTGCTGAGGTCTCGGTCGATGACAGCCTTGAAGAAGTTAATGAGGACTTGTCTGGTGATTCCGAGTTGGCAACTGATGTACATACTAATCCAGCTTCTGAAGTAGAAACTCCTCAAGCGGAAACAAGCTCAGAGGAAGTTGCGGAGCCTGAGTCATCTAGCGACGAAGTAGTTGAAGAGGCTTCTGAAATAGACCTGGCGGATTTAATTGATCCTGATGATATAGAAGACGATGAAGATGACGATGACGATGACGATGACGAGGAAGGCGTACCTGAGCCTGAAGATGTCGCTGAGGTGGCAGAAGAAGCGCCTGTTGAGGAGGATCCTCTTGCCGCATCTATGTCAGCATTATCAGAGAACTTAGCAGGAGAAATTCAGGAAAAGCCACTAGTAGAGCCAGTTGAAGAAACTGGCGAGTATGATGATATATTTGATCAAGATATGATTGATGAGTTTAATCGATCGGTTGAAGAGCAGCGAGTAGCGAGAGAAGCGAAGGAAAAAGAAATCGCAGAGAAAGTGGCAGCTCTTGGTCTGGGGAAGAATGTCGAAGAAGCTGTTACTGATGACAATATGGCGGAATTTGCTGTAGCTAATGGTCTTCAGGAGGCAATCAATGATTTTATTGCTGATAAACCTGCCAAAGAAACCGCTGAAAGTTTTCTGGATGCGGGAACGGATACGGACCAAATCCTAAGTGAAGTGGCTAGTTTAGAAAATGTCGAAGAAAATTCCGAAGACGAAGAAGGGGATTCTGGCGATAAATTAATTGCAGAGTTCGAGGCATTCACGGGGGAGACCGATGATGAAAAACCTGAGTAAAAGCATCTTGATTTTTTGTATAGCGAATGCAGGATATGCTGTGCCAAATCCTAATGCTGAGATGTTATTAGATTCTAATTTGAAGTTGTTTTTACAAAAGCCTCTAGAAAAACGAGTAGATATTTTAAAAAATGATCCTGTGCAATTGGATATTCTTGAGAGGCTGGCGTTTGATAGTAAATATCATTTAAAGCAAAGATGGTCTGCGTTTCGCTCTATAGCCTCTTTAGAAAATAATCATTCTAAAAAGTTAATTAAAAAGGCTGTAAAGTCAAAAGAATGGTTTTTAAGAGATGCGGCTATAAAGAATGCCGCTCAATATTATCCTAAGGCTGCCTTGAGAATTTCAAGAAGCTTAATAACTGATCCATCTTTGATTGTTCGTACCACGGCTGTAAAAGTGATACATCGTTTGAAGGATTACCAATCCGAGGATCTTTTGTGGAAAGAACTTGATAGTAAAAAGAACTTTCGCAAGGGGAGGTCTTTGTGGATAAGAAAACATATCGCGAAGGCTCTATATGATTTTAACCTGTACAATAAATCAATTAGTAGGGATTTGTCTGAGGCAAGAATTAAAAAGTTGCTATCTTTGATGGAAGATGATGAAAAAGAAGTGCAGGAATATGCCTTAAAGTCTCTAAATGCTTTTGTCAGTGACTCAGTTAGTGATCCTAAAGCTCCTGTTGACTCTCAAGTTCGACGTTGGCAGGCTTGGGCAAATAAATCAGGTATTTATTGAGCCTGCTTTTTCTCGTAGTATTTATCTAATCCAATTTTAAGGCGGTATTCTCTTTCTACACGATAGAGAATTGCCTGTTCCTCTAGGCCATCTGATGCTTCCTCTTGATCGGGGCTAAAGAAGTCTACACGGTTTAAAATTACTTTTTTAACGCTCACAGATATTGCCTCTCTTCCTTGGGATTCTCCACGGAGAACACGGATTACGATTTTATATCGACGTCCACTTGGTGGGATATTGTCCACGGTAGGGGACTTCCAGCCTTCATCATGGTTTTGTTCTATGGTTTCTATATAACCAGCTTCTTGGTCCATAACAGAAGTACGGTAGTGTGAGATGGATTTACCAACAGCGAGCCATACTTCTTCATATTTTCCATAAAATGTTTTTCTGAATGGCTCATCGGTTTTATAGTTTTTGGTGTTGGACTTCTCGGCGTAATAGGTACAACCGAGAAGATTTAAGAGAATTAAAGTTTTACAGATCCAAAATATTACGCGAAACATGACTGGCCTCTCTTAACATGTTCTCGCCGATGGTGTTCGGTGAGTTTTGGTTTGTTCCTAAAAACATCACTTCCCATCTTAGTTTTTTATCTTGTGAAAGTCCAGTAGGCCACTCAGGAAGCTCTAAACGGTCTAGCCATGAGTCAGAATAAAATTCCCAAATTTTTTGATTTTGGGCTAGCTGCATTTGAATGCTCTGATTATTGCTCATTTCTGTGAGGCTTAGGTATGTACCACCATCATAGACACGTGATTTTTCGCGAGGACGTTCAAATACCAATGAGTTCTGCTCCCAGCGAGGAGAGTCCACTCGTGCCAGTAAGTTAAATTCGGCACTAGAATTTAAAGGCATCACTTGGATTGAGATCTTATTGGAAATGCTTGTTGAATCACCATCTTTCACTTCCTCGGACTGAAAGGCAAGAGCTAGGTTTTCAAATTCTGAGCTAAAATTGATTTTTACTCTTTCTTTCTCTTTTACGTATTTAATTCCTGAAGGGAAGTATTTGTTTTCCTTTTTGTTTAAGCCAACAATCATATTCACTTCTTTTTCATCATTGATATCTGGAGAGAGAATTTCTAGCTCTCGATCGAATTGCATGGTGTTTATGGCTAGGTTTTGCTCGTGATTGGCATTGTTAATTTCAACTTGGGTAATCCCACCCTGATTAATTTGAAAATCATTAACTACGCTAAAAATATTTTCGTCGTTTCTAATTTTATCAATGGTTTTTTCAAAAGGAAATCTCCCGTGCAAAGCGATTAAGTCGTAAGTACCAGCGAAATAAAATGGCATTCTATAAGTAGGCTTATCCAATGTGAGAGTAATCCAGCCATATTTTTCTTTTTGTTTTGGGAAGCTGATATTGCTAGGGACTCTAATTTTTTGACCAAAAACTTTCATGATATCAACTTGGTCAGAAATTAAATGACTCACATCAAATCGAATTAATTGTTCTTTAGAAAATAGTGGGGCTACCACGGATACATCAGCCCATTTGTCTTTTTTCAATTCGCCAAAGCCTTCTGTGATTCCAGAGATTCCATAATTTCTTTCCGATAAAATTGGCTGCAATTGAACTTTTAAATCTTTTGGACTGATGTTTACATAAGTCACTCTAACAAAAGATTCTAATCCAATTGTAAGCGATTGCTTTTTATCCCATTGCTCATTGGATAAGTTTAAATGGCCATTTACGTCCGTTTCAAAAAAGCTATTTTCATCAAATTCAGTTCCCAGTAAAACCTTTGCGCCTTTGAGAGGTTCTCCAAAGATGTTTTGAACCTCAATTTTGTAGCTTTGTTGCTGGGTCTCTAGGTTTTTTTGCTCAGAATTATTATTGGTTGGGCCGACGGATTTATT
>JAYZXX010000139.1:0-3864 GCA_036140815.1 Bdellovibrionota bacterium
AATAGAATAGAATAGAATAGGTCGGAGTAAAAAAAATCTAAATTCGCAAACATAAAAAGGCCACTTTAAAAGTGGCCTTATAATAAAAAACTATTTTTACTCTGGAGATTTCATCATTTTTTCTACTTCAGAGATGTGCAGCTCTTCTTCACAGATCATTTTTCGGGCATACTCTTCTAAGGCAATGTCTTGGTCTTTTACTTCAGCCAACAGATTACGATATTTTTGAACTTGGATTTTTTCATGCTCAAGGCTTTCCGCTAAAATAGCACCAATACTATGTTGGTGTGTTTCTAAAAGTTTACCAATCTTTAAAGATGGGTGGGCGTCCATGCGAGTAATGTACTCGCCAACCTCGTTGGCGTGTAAAAGACTTTCATTCGCATGAGAGCGAAACCAGTTAACAATTGGAATACGGTTATAACCAAATACCATGAAAGAGTAATGACTATATCTAACAACACCAGCAAGCTCGTGTTCTAAAATTTCGTTTAAACATTCAATGACTTTTTCTTTATTCATATTAGGCTCCTTTAAAATCAAAACAGCTATAGGGTAGTACTCTTTGCTTGTAATCTCAATGAAAATCAATTGAGAAAAGAGGACTTGGAAATAAAACAAGACTGATTTCTAGATAGATTTTTTTTCATCAGGCCCTTCGTGTAAGTTGCTGATATCATTTAAAAAAAATATCTATTTTTAAGATCTTTACCGGAGCTGCAATATCTCTCTGGCCCATTCTTTGATTTTATAATTTCAGTTTACTGTTAGCTTTAAATTGCGTTTTATATAAGCTTTTTAGGGACTTAGCATAAGAATTTTTAGAATAGAGAAGAACATTACTCATTAAAATTGATACTCAGTATCACCTTCTTTTTCTTTGGCTGCCTCATTAATTTTTTCGTTTTGACTGAATTCGAATCAGAAGAACAAGTCTTCTTAGGCTTGATGGATGAATTACAAAATACGGCTAAGTTACTATCTCCGCATTCAACTAGGGATCGAGCTAGATAAGACTATGAAAATAGTTATAAAGCCAAATTTTGCCCCATTTTATCAGACAGCAATCGATATATTAGAGAATACCAGTTACTAGTTAAATATCATTAACAGTCAGGGGAGTGATTTTTCAAAGGCATTTTTAGATTTGGATAAGACTAGAAAATTGGCCTAACTGGCCCCTTTAACTGCGGATAGAATCAGATAAGACTTTAAAAGTAGTTTTATTGTCTTACTTGTCCGAATTTTGTTTTAGCCTGCAATCAATACATAAAGTGTTATCAATGGCTTAATTTAATGCCATCCGCAATTAAAGGGGCCAGTTTTAAAATTGACTGAGTGAGTAAAATACAAATTGCCAAGTCAAAGCTCTGCAGAATACTGACAAAGCCTAAATCATTGATTATATTGGGCCAATGAAAAATGGCGTAAATGGCATACTAAAAAACAGTATTAAATTCATTGTGGCAGTTTTGCTAATCTATTGGTTGGTACAAAGCGGTCGTTTTGACTTGGAAAGTGTTCAGCAGGCTCTGAGTCCAAAGTATTTAGCTATTTTTTTGTTTCTAGTTTTTCTAAATCTATCGTTTAATACAATTCGATGGCAGGAAATTTTAAAAGCCTTTGATGTGCGTTTTAGTTTTTTCGAGGCCTTTCGATTGGGTTTAATAGGTATATTTTTTAACTATGCCATGCCTGGCGGAGTCGGTGGGGATTTAATAAAAGGCTATTATACGGTTAAAAAAAATCCTAGGCAAAAAACCGCAGCGGCTACAAGTGTCTTGTTGGATCGATTGATCGGTTTGGCTTCTATGGTGACATTAGCTCTTTTCTCTTTGTTATTTCAATATGAGCTTTTGTTTGAAAACATAAGTTTAAAATTTTTAATGCTAAGCTTGTTTGGGGTTTTTGTTGCATTTGTTTTACTATTTTTAGTAGGGACGTCTTCTCGCTGGATGGCATTTATAAAGAGACAAAAAATCATTCAAAAATTTAATGTAAAAGGAATTCCTTTTAGGGTTTTAGATAGTTTTCATAGTGTTGCGAAGGATCGCATGCTTTTGTTGAGAACATTTGTTCTCAGTAGTTTGTCACAAACCTGTATGATTGTTTTGGTTTATATCTTGGCTAATTCTGTTTTTGATTTAAGTGTATCCTTGCAGATTGTTTATTTTGCTGTGCCATTAACAATGATTGTTACAGCTTTGCCCATAGCGCCAGCTGGAATTGGTGTAGGGCAGGTCGCAATGTATAGTTTCTTTGAATTAATGAAGGTGAGTCAGCCTGAGATTGGTGCTACAGCAATTACAGTGATTCAAATTATGTTGTTTGCCTGGGGGCTCTTAGGCAGCTATTATTATTTACGTATGGATGTACCAGCAACAGTGGAGAATACAGGTGCTTGAGTCGAAGTCAAAATTGCTAGTTACAAGTGTAAAGAAGCTTTACCGTAGAGGAGCTTGGAGAAACATTCGTAGAATCATTCATAAAACTCATGCGCCAGATATTGGCTTGCTTTTAGAAGAACTAGACCGTGCCGAAGCTGCAAGTATTTTTCAAATGATTGACACTACAGAGACAAAGGCGGAAGTGTTATCTTATGTAGACTCTAAGATTCAAAGGGAACTCCTTGAAAAGTTAGATGCGGCAGAGTCAAAAAAATTAGTTAGTCTAATGGACTCAGATGATGCTGCGGATTTATTGGGTGGCTTGCCGAAAGATCTTTCCGAGCAAATTTTAAGTAGCATGCACAAAGAAGACTCTGAAGAAGTGGCAGATTTAATGCGATACCCAGAAGATTCTGCTGGTGGATTAATGTCCACAGACTATTTGGCTATGGATCAAAGCCTAAGCGTTGAAGAAGCAATTAAAGAGATTCAAGCCCAAGAAGAAGAAAGCCTAATTAGCTTCTACATTTATGTGGTAGACGAAGACGAAAATTTAGTAGGAGTCTTAAGTTTAAAAGCCTTGATTTTATCTAAACCTACAGACCGTTTGCGTGACATCATGACCAGAGAACTGATTACAGTTGGCTTGGAGACCGACCAAGAGGAAGTGGCACGAATCGTTGAGCATTATGACTTTTTATCCTTACCAGTGGTTAATGATGATATGGCTTTAGAAGGGATTATTACCGTTGATGATGTGATTGACGTAATTCGTGAAGAGTCAGCGGAAGATTTGAAGGCCTTCGCTCGAGTGGGTGGAGAAGATGAGAGTTTTCTAGGTCAATTTCGTGGAAGGTTTCCATGGGTTTTATTTAGTTACTTTGGCGGAATCTGTGCATTTATCCTAGTAAGTTCTCTTGGAAAAAAATGGATTGATTCAAGCTTTTTAAATCTAGCCGCTTTTGTTCCTTTACTTCTTGCCTTAGGTTCAGTGATTAGTGGACAGGTTTCTGTGGCACATTTAACTCAGCATGAAGATACAAATTTTGATTCCGAGTTTTTTAAAGCCTTTTTGAAAGATTTGGGTTTAGCTGGAATTTTCACATTGCTATTTTGTTTGGTGAATTATTGGATTTTTAATAATGTCTTTGAAACGGGAAAAATAGCGATTAGTGTTTCACTGATCTTGGGAGTTCAAATTTTATTTGCTTCCACTTTAGGAAGTTTTGTTCCGACAATTTTGAAAAAAATGAAATTAGATCCTGCCATTGCCAGTGGTCCATTGATTACAGTGATTGTAGATTTGGTGGGTTTATTGCTCTTGTTTCAATGGGGAATGTAGTTGTTTGAACAGAGAAAAGGTTTTCTCTTAAGATCTCATATTGTTGGCGAGTCAGATCTTTGGCTCGACTTTCTAGATCAATCCGGTGCTATGTTAAAATTGAAAGCAAGGGGAGCGAAACGCTCTAAAAAGCGC
>JAYZXX010000140.1:0-17440 GCA_036140815.1 Bdellovibrionota bacterium
AAAATTTCTTGAATTAATTTTGACGAACCACTTTCCCTCAGGTAGCTCGATTCGAGCACTGCCAAATGCAAAGTCATCGTATTTTTGATGAAGCTTTTCAAAGAGCGGATCTTCTGAAATCAAAATACTCCATTTTTCTTTGGTTTTCCCTGAATCAAACCAATATAGATCCGCTTTGGCATAGGTCTTTCCAGGAGGAATCTTCAGACTCAATTTAGGAGACCATAAAGCATCATTAAATAAACCTAAATCGATATAAGAAAATAGGGACTTGGTCACCCCTTGTCTGATATCAACCAAATCAAAGCTTTTCTTTATTTTAGCTGGTCTTCTGGTAAAGGAGTTTTCTGTATAAACACTTTTTTGTAAAGACTTTTTCGCAATTCTGCTACCTAGGGCGTATAAATTTTGATGCGCTAAAAGCTGAGTCTTATCATCATCTTTATCAAACTCAGAGACTTTAAACTCAATGAATGCTTCTCCACGAAATACTTGCTTCTCAACCGTACTTAAACGATTCATCTCCATTCCTGAATTGGCTTTTATATAAACGAGGTCTCCATTCAAAATATCAATGCCTTCTGCTAGACTAGACCAAGTATTACTGTGCTTTCTTTTATATAAAACTGAACCATATACTTGATGTACATTTCCGATAAAGCTCTCTGCTTGACCATTTTTAAAACTATCTTTTACAATTAAACCTGTGTTGAGATACACAAAGAGAGAGACCGCAAAAATAAGCTTCAAGATTGCTGAACCGAGCATATTGAAGGCTGAAATTTGAGTTTCGCTTGTGTGATTTAATTCCATAACTTTTTTTCGGAATATTATTAGATATTTGTGAGTCCAGAATGCAGTTAAAATGGTATAGACGCTTTAAAACAAAGTTATTTTTAGTTGTGGTGATCATCCCCATCTTTATTATCTCGGTGGCCCTCGTCTTTGGTCTCGATATTGTTCAGACTCAGTTAAAAATACAACATCTTGAGAACATAAACTTAACAACAAAGTTTAAAGCTTCGCAAATTGCTGATTTCATTGCTCATAAAAAAGAAGAATTGCAAATTGGCTTAATGGCAGAGCTACCTTTTTTGGATAAAGATCAAGATTCAAACTTTATCTCTATGCGCAAAGGCCATTTGTACTCTAGCATTGTAGATTTAAAATCAGATAAAAAAATTAAAGTGATTAAAAATATTTATTTCGACAATGAAAACGTAGACCAATTGCTAAAATTTAATGGCCCAAACTCACAGAGCTTAATACTTGGAGCAGGACAAATATACTTAGCCAGCTCCATAGCACCTTTAGATTCAAAATACATGATCAATGATCTTAGTTACATAGAGCAAAAAGAACTTTTTAGTAACTCACCAGAAGCTCCCTTGTTATTAACCAAAGGAAATGAAATCATCGCTGGTCATTTCGACAAATTTCCAAGCCCCATATTATCTAAGGTGCGGGATAATTTTTTGGATCAAGTTAGGCAAAACAATAATGGTGTTATTCCCCTAGAGGTATCAAAAGAAAAAAACCAGTACCTTAGCTACTCTAAAATCCCCAACACAGAAGATAATTATTTAATACGATTTGTTTCGGGAGCTAATGTTCTTGGAATTTTCAACAGTATGCGAGACAGGGCTTTTTTAACCATCTTAATCGTTTTGTCTTCTCTAATTCTGCTGTCTGGCTACATTTCTTCAAACTTCTCTAAGGCTGTAGAGCAGATTACAAATGGGCTAGATAAAATTTCTAATGGCTCAATAGGCCATGAATTTCGCGTGCGAGGTAGTGATGAGTTTTCTGCGCTTGCTCAAAAGATCTCTGAGATGTCACTCAAGATTCATAAGCAATTCAATACCATCCTACAAAAAGATCAAGAAATTAAGGATGTAGAACAATTAGCTACAACCGATAAAATGACTGGCCTAAACAACTATCTCGCCTTTCAAAATTTTACCAACTACTTAAGTGCCAATAGTGAAAAACATGGCCAATACTTTGGATTGTTTCTAATTGATGTAGATAAATTTAAGGTCTTCAACGACACCTACGGTCACCTTCAAGGAGACCTTGTTCTAAAAGAAGTGGCTCAATGTATGAAAATGACCGCTCAAAAAGGTCAATTCATTGGTAGGTACGGTGGCGAAGAGTTTATTAGCGTGTTTCCCGCAGATTCAGAGAATACTGTCATGGAGTATATGGAAAAACTTCGCCTAGCGATCGCCTCAAAAACGGTAAAACACCTAGAAAAACCAGGAGAAAGCCTAAGTGTTACAGCAAGTTTTGGAGGGGTTTACTTTCAACTCTGCCCGACCGATGAGCCTGAAGACTATTGGAAAAAAATTGTAAAAGCAGCCGATAGCAATCTTTACGAAAGTAAAGAAAATGGCCGCAATCAGTCGAAAGTTTCATTTATCTAAAACTCACTCTTCTTCTCAAAAAAAAGAGATTCAAACTTAGGGAATCTCTTTCGAAATTTTCAATTGTTCATTAAACCTAAGACTTACGAGCATACTCTAAGAAAGTTCTTAGCATTGCTCCACAAGCTCCTTTGTCTGGGTGGTATGGGTAGTAAGAACCCATATCACTCATTTGAGAAGCAATATCAAAGTGAGCATAAGGCACATCGTTGCCAACAAAAGCTTTTAAGAAAGCTGCTGCCTGAGCACTACCCGCTGCACGAGAAGGAGTTCCCATATTGCCGATATCCGCATAGGCACTCTTCATTTGTTTTTGATGCTCGTCTAACAATGGCATTCTCCATAAATCTTCTCCTGCACGATCAGCCGCATCTTGAACCTTGGAGTTTAGCTTTTCATCTTGAGTGAAGAAACCAGTGTGTAAATGTCCTAGAGCCACAATGATTGCACCCGTTAGAGTTGCCATTGTAAAAATAGAAGATGGTTTCTTTTCTGAAGCCAAACAAAGTAAGTCAGCCATTACCAATCGACCTTCAGCATCGGTGTTTGTAACCTCAATGGTTTTACCGCTTCTAGCCGTTAAGATATCACCTGGTTTAATCGCCAAACCATCAGGCATGTTCTCAACTGCTCCGATATATGCAACCACATTCACTTTTAACTTTAACTTTGCGATGGCTAGCATTGCACCAATCACATTTGCTCCACCACACATATCATATTTCATGGCTTCCATTCCAGCACTTGGCTTAATGCTAATTCCCCCAGTATCAAAAGTTAAACCTTTACCTACGAAAGCGATTGGGGTTTTACTTTTAGCAGCACCATTGTACTCCATGATAATTACACGTGGATCTTGTGCGGAACCACGAGCCACTCCCCAAAGAGAACCCATTTTTTCCTTCTGAATTTTAGCACCATCCCAAACCGTTACTTTTAATCCAGTGTCTTTGGCTGCCTTTTTAGTTTCTTTGGCTAGCTGGTCTGGCGTCATCCAATTAGAAGGAGCGTCGCTCACTCGACGAGAAAAATTGATGCTCTCAGCGATTAAGTATCCTTCGTTCGCACCAGCCGTAAGAGCCTTCCGATCAGGAGCTTTACTTGAAACTAGTTCTAATTTTACTTCCTGTTGCTTGGCATCCGTCAAAAACTGGGTGTATTTGTAGTTTGTCAGTTCTGCAGATTCAGAAATTACGTGCCCAACTTCTTGAAGCTTCAATTTAAAAATTTCTGTGGAATCAAAGCAAATCATTGAAGCCTTTTGCTTTTCAGAACGTAGAGCGCGGTAAGCATAGGCAGTAGCACGACGAAGAACTTCTTCAGAAAGCTTTTTCGTATTACCGATACCTACTAGCATGACATTTTGGAAATTCTCTAAACCTGCGGCACGTAACATTAAGGTTTCACCTAACGCAGCTTTGAACTCTCCTGATGAACTATATTTTTTTACCAATTCACCAACGATTGAATTTTTGTTGGTTGTCTTCACTTTGTCTTTGCCCGTTTGACCCACATAAACAGTCAAACATTGAGTGGCAGCTTTTGAATAAGAACTCGCAATTTTTAATAACATCTTTCACTCCTGAAAACTTGCTAATAACAGAACCAGTCTTTGGACTTTGATGGCGTTGGGCCCATCTCTCGAAAAGCCTTAGCTTTTGTTAAACGACAGTAGTCCACGGTCTGCTTTTTCACTAAAATAATGATGAAAATTAACATAGGCAGCCCTAAGTTGGTAGGGAAAGTAAACATTTTCCTAGTTGTTTATGACTTTAAGGAGCTAGACCAGGCCAAAAATCCGGTGACCAATTCTGATATAGTTGAGGCTTTCTGAGCAGAGAACTTTTAATTTTCCTTAACGCTTTCATTGCAGTAATAATTTTTTACCAATAACGCCTTAGATATGAATTAAATTCTACTTCTGCCCGCTTCCTAAATAAAGCTCAGCGAATTAAACCTTCATGACATGGTGTAGCTAAACTGGACCTTCGCCCAAAGCCTGTTCCTCTTTGGGAAATCTGGTTCCAGGACTTCAGAATCTGAACATAAATACCGAAAAACAATAAAGAAGTACGGGAATCATTTCTTTGAACTGATTTTTACGCTACAATCGCCCACTACAAACACGTGCGCAAACAGCTTGAGAGGATAAATTATTATGGCACTAATTCCTGTTGTTGTAGAACAAACTCCTAGAGGAGAAAGAAGTTACGATCTTTATTCACGTCTTATGAAAGATAGAATTATCTTCATTGGACAAGCCATTGATGACCAAATCGCAAATGTGGTTGTGGCTCAGTTGCTTTTTTTAGAAATGGAAAATCCTGATCAAGACATTCATGTTTATATCAACAGCCCTGGTGGTAGCGTTACAGCTGGTCTTGGTATCTACGATATGATGCAATTTATTAAATGTGACGTAGCTACATACTGCACAGGTATGGCAGCTAGTATGGGCTCTTTGCTTTTAATGGCGGGAACAGAGGGAAAACGTTATTCTCTACCTCATGGCCGTATCATGATTCACCAACCTCTAATCGCGGGTGGCGGCTTATCCGGTCAAGTGACTGACATTGAAATTCATGCGAAAGAGTTAATCGCGACGAAGAAAAAATTAACGGAAATATACGTTAAACACACAGGAAAAGACTTCGATTTCCTAGCTGAGCAGATGGAACGTGATAATTTCATGGACCCATACAAAGCAAAAGAGTTCGGGTTGATTGACCAAGTAGTAGAATCAAGAAAGACAGCAAAATAATTAACAAGGTTAATGGTATATGAGTGATAAAAAAACATTACATTGTAGTTTTTGTGGAAAGTCGCAAAAAGAAGTCAAAAAGCTAATCGCAGGACCTCAGGTTTATATTTGTGATGAGTGTATTGATCTTTGTAACGACATTATTATTGAAGAAAAAGAGCGTGAAACGACAGACTCTTCTCCACAATTTAAAGTGCCAAAGCCAATCGAAATTAAAGAAAGATTGGATGAGTACGTAATTGGTCAAGACGCTGCAAAACGCGCCCTTGCTGTTGCGGTTCACAATCATTACAAAAGAATTTCGCAAGGAAAACCTAAGAAGGATGACATTGATTTACAGAAAAGTAACATCCTTTTAGTTGGACCAACTGGATCGGGAAAAACTTATTTAGCCCAAACCATCGCAAGAACTCTACAAGTTCCATTTGCCATGGCTGACGCCACTACCTTAACGGAAGCTGGTTATGTGGGTGAAGACGTTGAAAACGTAGTTTTAAACCTTCTCCAATCGGCAGATTATGATGTTGAAAAAGCCCAACGTGGAATTATTTACATCGATGAAATTGATAAAATTACCAGAAAAGCTGAAAACCCATCCATCACTCGCGACGTAAGTGGTGAAGGTGTTCAACAAGCTTTGCTTAAAATTTTAGAAGGTACTGTGGCAAATCTTCCACCAAAAGGTGGACGTAAGCACCCACAACAAGAGTTCATTCAAGTAGACACTTCTAACATTTTATTTATTTGTGGCGGTGCCTTTGCAGGTCTAGAAAATATCATTGAGGGTCGTCAGTCGACGAAATCAATGGGTATTGCTGCACAAATTAAGACTGGTGAAGAGAAGAAAAAGATCAGAAGCAACATTCTTCAGCAAACCATGCCTGAAGATCTAGCAAAGTTCGGCTTAATACCAGAATTTATCGGACGTTTGCCTGTACTAGCAGTTCTTAACGAGCTTACTGAAGAGGCATTACTAGACATTTTGATCAAGCCTAAGAATGCTTTGGTAAATCAATATAAAAAATTATTTTCATTCGATGGTGTAGAACTTCGATTTGAAGACACTGCATTAAAGGCTATAGCCCAGGAAAGTATTAAAAGAAATACAGGGGCTCGTGGATTACGAGGTGTGATGGAAGGTGCTATGCTAGACATCATGTTTGAAATTCCTAGCAAACTGTATGTAAAAGAATGTATAATAGATGAAGCGGTAATACTGGAAGGCAAAGCGCCGAAATTAGTTTATCGTACAGAAGAAGAAATTCGCGAACTGGAAAAAGCGAAGGACTCTAAAGAAATCGCATAAGCTTTTGATTTAGTGGTCCTTGCAATACTCAGGGAGGACCACTAAAGATGAGTAAAACCGAAAAGCAAGTAATTGAAAAACTACCTCTTCTTCCACTTAGAGACTTGATTGTTTTCCCACACATGATGATGCCTCTCTTTGTTGGACGAGACAAATCCATCGCAGCATTAGAAGATGCCATGAGTAATCGTACGGATATCGTATTAGTTGCTCAAAGAGACGCGAAAACAAACAACCCTGAACCAGAAGACATTTATGAGATTGGTACCCTTGGTACTATTATCCAACTTCTTCGCCTTCCAGATGGAACGGTTAAGGTTTTAATCGAGGGTAAAGCTCGTGTAAGAATCAAAGAGTTCTTAGATGAAGACAAATTCTTTGCTGTGAAAGCAGAAGTCTTGGACGAGAGTTCTGACAAACCAGTTGAAGCTAACGCTTTAACTCGTTCTGTAAAATCAACTTTTGAAACTTATGTAAAGTTAAACAAAAGAATTCCACCAGAAATTTTAATGAGAGTTTCTGGAATCGAAGAAGCTGGTGAGTTAGCTGACATTATTGTTGCTCAGTTAAACCTAAAGCTAGAAGACAAACAGAGAATCCTTGAGATCGCTGATCCAGGTCTTCGTTTGGAAGAGCTTCTAAATATGATGACTTCTGAAATCGAAATTTTAGAAGTGGAAAAAAGAATTCGCACTCGTGTTAAAAAGCAAATGGAGCGTTCTCAAAAAGAATACTACCTAAATGAGCAAATGCAGGCGATTCAAAAGGAGCTTGGCGATAAAGATGATTTCCAAAACGAAATCGCTGAATTAGAAGAGCGTCTAAAAGACAAACGCATGAGCAAAGAAGCGGATGAAAAAATCAAAAAAGAAATCCGTAAATTAAAAATGATGTCACCTATGAGTGCCGAGGCTACGGTTGTAAGAAATTACATCGACTGGATGCTTTCCCTACCATGGTTTGACTACGAAGATTTAAACAATGATGTTGATCACGCAGAAGAAGTTTTAGATGAAGATCACTGGGGACTTGAGAAAGTTAAAGAAAGAATCTTAGAAGCACTTGCTGTTACTGCTCTTTCTAAAGACGTAAAAGCTCCGATCATTTGTCTTGCGGGCCCTCCAGGGGTTGGTAAAACTTCATTGGCTAGATCCATCGCTCGCTCAATGAACAGAGGATTCGTAAGAATTTCTTTGGGTGGTGTGAGAGATGAGGCTGAAATCCGTGGTCACAGAAAAACTTATGTTGGTGCAATGCCTGGTAAAATCATCCAAGCCTTGAAAAAAGCTGACAAAGGTAACCCATTATTCCTTTTAGATGAAATTGATAAAATGAGTAATGATTTCCGTGGTGACCCTTCCGCTGCCCTACTTGAGGTTTTAGATCCTGAGCAAAACTCTGAGTTTGCCGATCATTACCTAGAGGTAGAATACGATTTATCTAAGGTAATGTTTGTATGTACAGCCAACAGCTTACACACAATCCCAGGACCATTATTAGATCGTATGGAAGTAATTAGCCTAGAAGGTTATACTGAAAACGAAAAAATCGCCATTGCAAGAACTTACTTAGTACCTAAGAAAGTTCAAGAATATGGTTTAGACGAATACAAAGTGACCATTTCTGAAGCGGCGATTAAGCATTTAGTACGCCACTACACGAAAGAATCAGGAGTTCGTAACTTAGAAAGAACCATTGCTACAATTTGTCGTAAGACAGCTCGCCACATCTTGAAAACTGAAAAGAAAACTAAAGATGTACCAAAAGCGAAACTTAGCAAAGCAGGTCTTAAAAAGTCTAAGTCCACCTACACTGAGCTTAAAAAGTCGAAAAAGGGTTACTCTGTGACTCCGAAGGCTATCGAAGAAATGCTTGGGCCAATTCGCTTTAAGCATGGAAAACTTGAGTCGCGCAATGAAATTGGTATGACCAATGGATTGGCTTGGACGCAAGTGGGTGGTGACCTCCTTCCTGTTGAAGTAAGTGTAGTTCCTGGTAAAGGTAAATTCATCATCACTG
The DNA here is from genome assembly GCA_036140815.1 of Bdellovibrionota bacterium. Taxonomy (GTDB): domain Bacteria; phylum Bdellovibrionota; class Bdellovibrionia; order Bdellovibrionales; family UBA840; genus UBA6502. Next base: position 8,513 of record JAYZXX010000140.1, read on the forward strand.
GTCAATTGGGTGATGTAATGAAAGAATCTTGTACAGCAGCTTTAAGTTACGTTAGAAGTCGCGGTCCTTTGTTTGAGATCGACACTGAAACTTTCCATAACATTGACGTACATATTCACGCCCCTGAAGGAGCGATCCCTAAGGATGGTCCAAGTGCTGGTATCACGATCACTACAAGTATCGTAAGTGCTATCACTAAGATCCCTGTGAAACGTACCGTTGCAATGACTGGTGAGGTTTCTCTTCGCGGTAGAGTACTTCCAATCGGTGGCTTAAAAGAGAAAATCTTAGCCGCTCACCGTGCCGGAATTAAAACCATTATCTGCCCGAAAGATAACGAAAAAGATTTAATGGATATTCCAGAAGAAATCTTAAAAGACCTTGAAGTGATCTTAGTAACTCATGTTGACCAAGTACTGGTAAATGCTTTGGACATCAAAGAGCCTGAAGATCTATTCAAATTAAAGTCAGAAAGATCCTTCGGAATCAAAGCTCAGTACAAAGGACAAGAGCTTTACCACTAATAAATTCGGATATTCTATTACAAATAAGCCTCGCAGAATGCGGGGCTTTTTTTACCCCAAGCTCTAGCTATTCCTCTAAAACTTGCAAAACCTTCTGTCTTTCCATTTCTAGATCTTTCAAAAATTTTTTCAAATCTTCTTTTTTTTCAACAGATGCTTCATTGCTTATCTTTAACTTTATATCATCTTCAAGCCTCATAATTTCTTGCAAAATTACTAAACCTGCCTCGTCGATCCCCTGCTCTGAAGCCTCCAAAGTCTTCAAACTCATATTCACAAAGCGATCCCGATGTTCTACTAAAAGCGACCTATATTGAGCAAAAAGGTAGATAAGTGGTCCGACAAATAACGAAACAGCAGCAATGCTCGCGAATGTTTTGGATACTTTTGACAGGACTTTCAACAGCTTCAGTGGTAAATAGATTTGAATCGCCAAACTAATCATACCCAATTCTTTTCCTAAAACATCCGTCCACCACATCGCTAACTTATATGCTTTTTTTGAAAGAGATCTTCCGGAAAAACACTCAGCAATAGCTTGCTTCCCTTCTTCAGAATAAAAGTGTTTATAATAATTAGTGCCTTTTCCCTCTCTTTCAATAAAGCCAAAGATTCTTCGAATGTTTTCCTCAGGATCTCCCCAAAAAACACTTAGTTTAAGAGACTCCTTACCTGAAGAAACAAAATTTTTCGCTATTTCTTGCAACATAGACAAACTATCCTGGCAAGATTCAAGAGTAGATTCATAAATTTGCTGTTTGTTGGAACTAGATCCTTCAAATGCCATGGATTGATTGCCAAATACAAAAAGAAAGGACATAAAAAAACACAGAGTTTTTCTAAACCTTCCTTTTAACTTTAAGCACGAAATCCAATCCATTATCATTAAAGTTCTAGTTATTGTCGCTTACAGATCTTTGAATTTGTCGAATCCGGTTGATACTTTGTAGAAACTCTTTGATCTTTTCGTTTTGTCGCTGATGAAGTTTGATAAGCTCACCAACCGTTTCGTAACTAACCATCACTTTACCGATATCATATCCTGAGTCAGCCGCCGATAAAACTCCTGCTAGAACTCCTGAAGTCGCCCATCCCCAAATATATCCCCCTTTGAAGGTTTTAAGAAAAGAATAAAGAGCAAGAGAATTCAAACTGATCCCTATCAAATCGCCAGAGCTTTCAGACATTAGAACGCTTAGATCTTTGATAATCTCTGAGTTTAAAGCAAAAACCTGATTGAGTAGAATCAAGTTTTCATCGATGTCATTTGAAATCGTTTCACCACTCATACAATAAAAGTTTGCATTGTTTTCAAAATCATTTAAAGACGATTTTAAGGCTGGTAATCCTTTGTAAATTTCTTCTTTTTGTTTTTTTGTTAAACTAAAATCTTGAATTAAATCTACTGATTTAGTTGCTCCCACTAAGGCAGTGACTACTTTAATGTTTGTATGGGAACTTTTTACTGCCAAAAAGAGCATTAAGGCCGTTAAAGCACCAGAACTCACCTGATCACCTGTATCTAAGCTGAAAAGTTTTCCATCACTGGAAACTTCCAAAGCTCTTATTTCCTTTGCTAATCTATCAAACTCATACGAATTCAAATCACAATAAGTATAGGGACTATCTGAGTTGCTAGCCTTGTTCGAGTTTGGTGTCGATTGAGCATAAAGCTTACTCGTAAATATGGCAGTTATCAAAATTGGTGTTATCAAACGAATCATTTTTCTCTTCCTTTTTGAGAAACACTAATAGATTCCTTTGCGATTTTGTTAAAATTTTCTGTATTTCCCTGTTACTTGAAATCTTTTTAGAACTATGTAGATTCTTTAGACAATCAAATAACCTCAAAATTTAAACTCAAAATTCATCGCTATATGTATTTTTTCTAGGTATGTAGTAAGCAAATGTTGTAGTGGTTCAACTGAATGAGTCTGCAATCATGAAGACTGAGGCACCCTCATATACCAACAATAAAGCTAGTTCGTTAAATACATATTCACAAGCGATGACAAGTGAGCTAGATAGTTTAAATTCAATTATTTTAGGAGCTGTCTCGTAAACAAAGATAGAAAAAACATCTTTTTACAGATGTTTTTTCACTATGGGAATATACTAAAAAATCCCAACTATAGATCTTTCAGTTTTTGCTGAGGTAAATATGCTTCAGAAACATATAAGGAGCCGGATGTTATAAAAACAGGAATTAGAAATATGTTTACGAAGGGGATTGCAAAAAACACGGATAGAATTGTCGTGTAGCCAGCCAATTCCCAAAAATGCTCCTTAAAGAACTGCCAACGTTGTTTTAATTTTCTACCTTTAAGTTCAAGAGCATAATCACAAGAATCATAGGCAATCACTAAAACGGTATAGAATCCGGCAATCAAACTTAAAAAAGGAATGAACGAAAAAATTAACATTGGGATACTTACTACTAACAAAAGCATCGCTTTAATCAATGCAGTTATAACCATTTGGAAGTTAAAACTGATCCAGTCCCCCATTCCATTTGGTTGAATGTATTCAGCCTTTTCTAGTTCTAATGTTTTTTCAGCAATCAATGAGTTAAACGGAATAGCTACAATCATGGATAGAATATAAAGAACTCCAAGGGAGACAAAAAAGTATGAAATGTAGAGAAAGGTCTTAATAATCCAAAAATAGCCTTCGCTAATCCAGGAGCTAGTAAACCTACTAATTGTTTGTTCCAAAATCGGCGATATCTCTACCAAAGAATAAATTCCAAAACCCATCAAAATCATAACTATAATAACAGGCAGAATCGCAAGCCTTCGTAAAACTTTATTGGCCCAAAAAAAACTAAATCCCTTAAAAAATATTCCCATGCCTTTTAAATAAGATTCAATGGCACCCATACAATCTCCTTAGATTAATCAATAAATTCGAAACCGGCTTTTTCCAGACAAGCCTTTGAGTTTTGAACCTCAGATTGTTTTACCAATAAGTAATCAGTATCAAAAGTAGAAACTGCAAAAATGCTAATCTTTTCTTGGGCGAGCGGATTTGTGATTGAGTTTAATACTCCTGTGAGTGAGAAATCTAAAGGCCCAAGCACCTTTAGCAATGCCCAAGATTTATTGGCATCCATATCAACTGGCACACACTCTGATTTACATACTATAGAAAGCTCATCTGGAGTTTTACTTATGGAAAAAAAATCTGACTGAAGGGCCCAATCTGGTATTGGCGAATTTGGTAAGATTTTTAAAATGGAATAATCACCCTGGATATGACTAAGTTTCATGATAGCTCAAAGGTTGGGATCAATGGAAGGCACCTGCATTTGCTTCTGATATTTTTTCTTAGTTTCTTTCGGACTACTAAGTCTCATTTGCACTGGCATTCCTTCCAGCTTCTTTGCTGCATCGGTTAACCCCTGACCCACTTCTGGCTCTAGAAAATAAATCTCCACTTCCTTTTTAACAGCATCTTTTGCGATTAGAAAATCTTTATAGACAGAATTACTTACAGCGTCTCGTGGCAAAAGTAACTCCTCCAAAGACTGAATTAATTTATGAACCTGATCCAGTTGAGCGAGCTTTTGTTTTTGTACTTTTAAAGCAGCTACTTGATCTTTCCATCTGTAAAGCTCATCCCAACTACCAACAATATAATTTAATAAATCGCGATATGCCTGTTGAAAGCGGTACAAAGATTTTGCAGCCCATGGCTCTCCCCCCATCTCAATGGAGCGAAGTAAAAACTCTTGAGAGTAGCGAATCGCCTCCGTTTGTTCCCGAAAGCTTCGGGACTTATTATTTACCAGTGAATTTTCACCGATTGAATGTAAACTTAAATTTACTAAATTATAAGATTCCTTTTCTAGGTTTTTTTCCAAGGGTAAAAACTTTTTAAGATAGGAATCTACCTTTTTATGATATCGGTAAGCCTCTTTGATATTACCTTCTCTTGCATAGGCCGCTGAGAGCTTGGCCGGAATATCCAACTGATAAAATCGAGTCTCTAAAACCTTAGGCATTTTCTGTAATTGTAAAAGACTGGCGATCGCTTTTTGGTCTAAATTTTGTCTTTCGTAAACTTGAGACAAAAAATATAAACTTTTCGCCTGCCCTAGAAGACTATTACTCCACATAGCCTGACTTGCTCGAAAGCTCTTTTCAGCCCCTGCAATATCGCCATCAGAGAATAAGGCCTTTCCTCTTAAAAACAAAAGTTCAGCCTCATATTTTGTTACAGCATATTGCTTTTGGAAACTTTCAATTTTTTGAATACTTTCTGGATAATAGCCATTCTGATAAAGCTCGTTGATTTCTTCAAATGACTTTTGCATTTTTGATTTTTTTAATTTCTTGATCTTTTGCTTTGCCGGAGCATTGTCCTTTCTGGACTGCACCGCACAAGCGGATAATAATAGACAAAGAATCAAAAAAAATTGCATGCGCTAAACTCTCCAAGGAAATTGTTGGGCCATTTCTTCTACTGTTTTCAATGGATCAGTACTACTAATTACTTCCTTTAATTTAAAAACAGGAATCCCATCGGGAAATTCACTATTGATTTTTTCAATGCTCGCTTCCTCTTTCTTATAATAGTCTTTTAATTCATAGTAGTATTGCTGTTTTTCATTTTTTGCTGAACTTAAGTATAGAGAATCCTCGTCAGGGAAACAGCGATTAACAAGTACAGCAGCCAATGAAAAACCAAGTTCTTTCAATTTACCGTTAAACTCAATGGCATGTTTCAATTTTTTAACATCATAGGCAGTGATTAACAAGAACCCCACTTCCTTGCTGTGCAATAAGCGACCAATTTGTTGATTACGGTTAACTAGCGCAGATCGAACAAACTTCATGGAAACGAAGAAATCAAAAATTTCATCTACAAATTGATCCCCAGTGAGTTTTTCTAAAACGGAAAAAGCCTTTCTAGTTCCCGTTCGAATCGCTTTTTTTATAAAACCAAAAGAACCTTCTTTTTCAGATACAAACCATTTCAAGATTTTCTCGTCAAAAAGCTTTGATAGTCGCTCAGGGGCTTCTAAGAAATCTAGAGCATGCTGAGCTGGTGGAGTGTCGACGATAATTAAGTCATAATCTCCAGATTCATAGGCCTTATAAAACATTTGTAGAGAAGTAAACTCTTGTGAGCCTTGCAATCCCATGCTTAATTTTTTATACAAAAGATTGTTCAATAACTGCTTGGCTGAATCACTATCAGGGCTTGCCTCAGTCACAAAATCATCGAAGACTGCTTTTGCATTTACCACTCCGGCGAAGAGCTTCCCTTTTGTGGGTTTTTCTAATTTCACTTCAACGATGGAATTGTGATCGTTTAAGTTATCTAGGCCCAAAGCTGTTTTCAATCGTTTCGCCGGATCAATGGTCAGTACTAAAGTATTCAAACCTTTTTGCGCAGCTAGAATTCCCAGTGCAGCAGATGTACTTGTTTTTCCAACTCCTCCGGTGCCAGCGGAAATTAATACTTTTTTCTCGAATAAGGAGTCTACGAAATTGTCCATTGCGCCCCCATCTTCTCTACCAAATCAAGGCTACTAGATGCATCTGTGATTAGTGCCGACTCTAAATATTGATAGCCTTTAGAATCTAAAAGTTCGCGAACTTTATCCAACTCGTTTTTCTTTTGGTAAAGGAACTTTTCCCAAGGGTTTTCTAAATCAGGAAGATCCTCAAATTCTCTATAAATTCGATTGATTACAAAAAGAGATTTTTTCCCTAACATGTTCTCAATTTCAGTAGCAAGCTCGATGCTTTCCTCCACAGCCATCAGCTCTGGGGTCACCACCACAACCGGCTTAAAAGCTTCACTTTTCAGTACAGAGATAATTCCCTGACTCTGTACATGCATGGGCCCACGAGTAATACTCTCAGCCATAACAAAAGGAGCTTTTAACATGGATAAACTATGTCCAGTTGCATAGCTATCCAACACCAATTTATCATAATTTAAAGGTGGTCCATGGTCTCTTTGTTTAGAACTAAGCTTACCCAAAATCGCCAATTCAAATAAGCCTGGAGCGATATTTAGAAGTTTGGACATTACTGGATTATCAAAAAACAGCTTCCCTAGGCCTTTTAACTTAACCAGGTGGTCTACATATTCAGATAAACACTTCATTCCGGTCCACTCTTCAATAGAAAAGTCTATTTGTTTGTCTTGCCCGAACATATTGCGAAAATACTGATCTAAATCGACCAATTTAACTTCCTCAGAAGTTTTGGCTAATTTATGAGCAATTGCAGCCGCGACACTGGATTTTCCAACGCCACCTTTGCCTGTAACAAAAAATATTTCCTCTTGAAAGATACCGACCCCGCTAAGTAATGGTTTTCCCAATAAATTTATCGGAAAACAAAAAAAATTGCAGCTAATCAAATGAATGTTTTTGGATAAAGCACCACCGATTTTTGTAATTCTGTAAAGGTAATGCAAAAAGCCATAAAGATGCTGCAGTCTAAGTCCCCAAATTACTTGATTTTTTTTACGTTTTCAAATACCTTGGCCAACGTTTTAAGCAAGAATTTCGGATTTTTTGTTAGCTCCTAAAATAGCAAGTTGCTGTTTTTTGAATCTCATCATCGCGTAGAAAAATGCCAAATTCCCCAACATCCTAAAAGTGACGAAGGAGACACGGATGAATATCAATGTGGAAGAACTATCTGGATTAGAGAGAAAACTATCTGTAGAGATCCCAGTAGAAAGAGTGAACGAGACTTATGGACAAATTTATCAGTCCATCCAACGTCAATATGACCAGCCAGGTTTCCGTAAAGGAAAAGTACCTATGCAGGTGATTAAGTCTAAGTTTGCTGACAAGGTTGACCAAGATGCTCTTGAGTATTTAATTGGTCCAGCTTGGGCACAAGCCATTCGCGACAATAATTTAGAGCCTGTGATGAACCCTAAATTTGATCATGAGCCAGTGAAAGAAGGCCAAGCTTTCTCTTTTACAGCTACTTTCGAAGTAAAGCCTGAAATTGAGCTGAAAAGCATTGAAGGCGTAGAAGTTAAAAAAGAAAAAATTGAAATCACTGACGAAAACGTAAGTGATGTAATTGAGAATCTTCGTAAAAACAAAGGCGTTCAAAAGCCTGTTGAAGAAGATAGAGCTGCAAAAGATGGTGATGTTGCTGTTATTGACTTTGAAGGTTTCATTGATGGTGAGCCTCTTGAAGGTGGTAAAGGTGAAAACCATGACCTAGAATTAGGTGCAAAACAATTCATCGACGGTTTCGAAGAAGGCGTTGTAGGAATGAAAAAGGGTGAAGAAAAAGAACTTACTTTAAAATTCCCTGAAGAATATCACGCTTCTGACATTGCTGGAAAAGACGTTGTTTTCAAAGTGAAATTGAACGAAATCAAAGAATTCGAATTGCCAGAAGTAAATGATGAGTTTGCTGCGAATGTTGGTGATCACGAAAATGTTCAAGCTTTGAAAGACAGCATCAAAGAAACTCTTTCTCAGCATGAAGAAAAAAGAGTGAAAGACGAGCTAAAAACTCGCTTGATGGAAAAGTTGGTTGAACTAAACCCAATCGAAGTTCCTAAAGGTTTGAAAGTTGAGCAAAAGAAATTGATCGTTCAAGATGCGCAAATGCGTATGTCTCAACAAGGTATGAGCCCTGAAGATGTAACAAAATACTTAGCAACGAATGATGCTGATTTTGATAAGTCTAGTGAGTTCATTATCAAGTCTAGCTACTTAATTAGTGAAATTGCTAAAGCTCAAGAGATCAAAACTACTCCTGAGGCTTTCCAAAAGTTTATCAATGCAAGAGCACAAGAGATCGGTATCCCTGCTGAGCAATTGATGTCTTACTACAATAACGAGGACGCAAAAGCTCGCGTTGATTTCCAAATCTTAGAAGAGCAAGTTATGGATTTCGTAATCGAGAAAGCAAAAATTGAAGAAGTGGCAAAAGACCAGCTTTAATTTTTAAAATTCCAATTCAAGAGAAGGCTACTTTCATGAGGAAGTAGCCTTTTTTTATGTTCTAAGCCTTTCGGAGTTTAACTGCTTTGATTTTAAACATGTAATTTCAGGTAATTTGGTTAGTCCTAATATTTTCCATAGATATATATGTGTTTTCTTAAATGTTCTTAAATTTTCTAATTACTTTTTTTCAATCATCGCAAAAGATATAAATATCCGAAAAACCGGATTAAAACCTCCTAGTAAACTTCAATGGTTTTACATTTAAATTTTAGGGGGAAATATGAAGCTAATTTTAAGTATTGCTTTGGCTTTAACGAGCTTAAGCGCTGTAGCACAACAAAGAGTAGTGAAACAAAGAGATCTTGATCGCCAAATGGACATCTGTGAAAGAGAGTGCTCTCGTCACTGTCAACGCTTTGTTAATAGGTTGAGTCGTCGTCTAGATAATATGGCATACAATTGTGG
>JAYZXX010000141.1:0-8795 GCA_036140815.1 Bdellovibrionota bacterium
GCTGCCATTAATCATATTAAAAAGCAAAATGATGAAAGTATCTCAGAAATTCGAGAACAAGGAAATGAACAAGTAAAAATCCAACATGAAAGAGTGGATAAGCTCTACGACCAACTTTCCAAAGACCAAGAAATCCATCAGAAAAAAGTGGCTGAGCAATATAGAAGAAATCAAAGTTCTCTGGAAGACCAAAGAAAAACTGGCACACTCAAACTAGAAGAATTGCAAGAACAATACAAAAACAAAATGCAATCAAACCAAAAGCAGTACAATGAGCAGCTCACCAAGCTACAAACCGAGGGAGCAAAGCAGGTCACTGACCAACAACGTGATCATCGCCAAAAACTAAATCAATTGCAAAATTATCATGAAAACCAATTGGAACAATCTGCCAATCGACATAATGACTACTACCTTAAAGTAAAAGATAGCCATAACCAAAGACTGACAAAACTTCACAAAGAGCATGAAAAACAAGTCTCTGAGTTTAATGTTGAAAAGCTAAGAAATTTAAATGAAATGCAGCGAAAGTATCGCCAAGAACAGCTTCGTCAAAAAGAAACGAGCGATATGAAAATAGAAAAGATTCGCAAAGACAACAAGCAAGCCGTTGCCACTGAAATCGAGCTACAAACAAACCGACAAGAGTCACTTCGTCAAGATTACGATAAAGAAATTCGTCGAGTCCACCGTGCAGGCGAAGACAAACTTACAAATAATGAAAAGAAATACCAAAACTTAAACACCAAACAAGACAAATACTATCAAGGTGAACTGAAACGCAAGGAAAAAGCTCATCATGAGAAAATGAAAGAATTGGATAAAAATTTTAACTCCCGTAAAGAATTTGTGAGTAATGAACAAAATCGTGTAATTGGTGAACTAAGAAAAGAACATAAAATTAGATATAAAAATGAAAAAGAATTAAACACTCAGGAACTTAATACTCTGAATGATGAATACAGAAACGCAATCATTCGCACAAAAATGGAAATGATGGATGAGATCACCAAATACGATAATAAAGAGAGTGACCCATTTTATAAAACTAAATTTTTTGAAAATAATTTAACGGAAACCCCTACTCATTATATGTTTCAAGTGGAAATCCCTGAGCATGAAAAAGAAAATATTGATGTGAGAGTTCAAGATAAAATGATTACTCTTAGTGGTTTAAGACAACATAAAGAGAGTTTTGAAGCCGAAGGACAAAAATTTCGCTCCAACAGCAACGAATCTTTCTATCAAGAAATTCCCTTGGAAAACACCGTAAAAACTAAAGACATTAAAACTTGGTACGAAGATGGAATTTTTAAAGTCATTGCACCAAAGGTATAACCTATCAGAGATCAGAGATCAGAGAAGATTTTTTATGAACAATTATCAGAACTAATTTAATCATTTGTATTTTCTGAGCAAGTAGACGCTTTTTATGAGCTTTAAACTCTTTCCCTACTAAAAAAACATCAAACTTTAAAACATAAAACTTCATTTAGTCCTGTAAAATAAATTATCACTTCCGCAAACATTCACAACTGCTTTAAGCTTTCACCCTAGACCAAACCAAAAGTCATACTATTTAAATACAGGAAAGCTTTTGACCTCAAATGCAGTTAAATTCTTTTTCACAAAATAATTGAAGGAATTCTCAAGTTGAACCTCAATTGTTACGGCAATGTAATACAAAAAACTTTGTCCTCACCGAAAGTTGAAGTGATAGATTAACTTAGCGTTTTAAACAAAGGAATTTAGAATATGCGTTTATTATTTCTAATCCTCTCACTTCAATTTTTCTTAGCCTCTTGTTCAAACCCATCGGAGGAGGACTCTACTCCAGAAACACCCTCAGCCGAAAATCCAGTGGATCCACCTACTACCCCTGAAGAACCTCCTCAGATGCAAGTACCCAGTGTTCAATCACCAGTAAATGATTTAGGACCAGCAGTTTCGCATAGTTTATCTTTTCAATGCAGTAGTATTTGTGAATATAGATTTGCTTATCAAACATCTCCAGGAATTAACTTAAGCTCTCAAGAGTATGCACCTGCCAGTAGTGTAGAATTAAATATGGATACAGGCTCTTATTATTTTGCGATCCAAGCGAAAGATACACAAAACCAGCTAGAGTCCACCGTTGTTGAAATTAATGTCTTAATAGATAAACAATCACCAACGCCGGTTTCAAACCTAAGCATTCAAAACGATCAAAGTGAAAGCTCAAGCCCAACAGCTTCTTGGGATTTATCCTCCGACAATATGGGAATTTCTCATTACGAAATTTCCATTGGAAGTAGTTCAGGCGCTACAGACATACAAGACTTTACAAATGTTGGCAATCTCAGCTCCGCCTCTCTAAATCATTTAGCGCTTGTAGACGGAACCGATTATTATTTAAATATTCGAGCGGTGGACCTTGCTGGAAATCCGGGCCCTGTTAGTTCCAGTACTTCTTGGCAAATACCTGGAGCCCCCTACCCCGTGGATTCTTTAGCATTAAGAAAGATTTCTCAAACGGAAATTGATTTGGGGTGGTCTGCACCAAACAACAATGGCATTGCGATCACAGACTACTTCATTGAATATCGACCAACACAACCGGCAGACTCTGCGTGGATCACCATAAATGATGGTGTAAACACAGATACAACCGTAAAAGTTTCAGGGCTTGAGCCTTCTACAGGATATCAATTTCAAGTAAGAGCATACAACGGCACAAGTAGCTTGGGCTCAAATATTTTAAACGCAGAAACAGCCCCAGAAGACCCATTCTTTGAACCAAACTTTTTTAAAGCAATGAACTTAGGTGGTGCCAGTAAAAGTATTATCGTTGCATGGGAAAATGATACCGAAATTGTCTTAAACGACTCCTCTAGCATCACTTTAAATGCAGCAGAAAGCTATGAGTTTGAATCAAGCCTCGGAGACATTTTAAAATCAGAGAAGTTTTTCTTTGTATCAGGCCGCCTAACTAATGGTAACCCCGGCAATAGTGATGTAAACCGAAACGCTAATGTGGTTTGGAGTTCCCCTGATTGGGCTGGAAAAGACTTCCTTTTTACTGGTACAAGAAACGCGGATCACCGGATTAGTGTCTATAGCTTTGAAAATAGTTCCGTAGAAGTTTATGACGGAGATAGCCTAATAGACCAAGTAGTTTTAAATGCAGGCGATTTTCACCAATTTAGCATTTCTTACCATGGTGGGTTTCAGCTAAAAAGTGACAAATTGATTTTAGCTTATATGTATTCGGGTGGCGATAATTACGCCGTGGACCCAAAACCCCTCCTCCCTGCTAGTTTTGATATTTTGGGAATCCCATCAAGAAGCGTAAAAATAACTACCGCAAGTAGTAATGCTACTGCCAATCTCTATCATTCCGACTCCTTTACCAGTTCAGTTACTCTCTCTGCCGGTACAGAAAAATCAGTAAATGGTAGAGGCGTCATTGGTCTTTATAAGGAATTCGCACTAAGAATACGCTCCAGCGAAGCTCTCGTAGCAAACTCAAATGCGGACGCGAATGGCTATTGTTCGGCCCCCTTCGTCCCAACTGCATTGCTGAAGAAAAAGTTTATTGTTAATGCCAAAATTGACTTTGTTGCATTTGCATCTCTTCAAGGAGGAGACATTACAGTTGAACAACCTGATGGAACTACATCTATTGTGAGTTTAGAAAAGTCGGGAACTGAAGCTTTTGCGCCCTTCAAGGCAAGAGTTTCTGGAGTACCGAAAGGAACGAAATTTTATTCATCCACTCGCTTTCAAGCATGGTACCAAGCGAATGGAAATACTGATTCTGTAGCTGATGATGATGAAACTATATTATTTGGCTTTGACTGACCAAAAACTTACTTTAATTTTGCCTTTGTAATACGGTGAACATCAGTCATATTCATTTCCATACGAGATAGAGCTTTGTCTGAGCGCTCAATTTGGCTGCGCATGAAACGAACAAGGTCATAAGAAGACAGATGCATCGCAGGGCTAATATTAAAAGAAGTCGCTGGTTCTTTCTCTGAATTGATTTTTAAACCGATCATCTTTTGAATATTTACGAATTCTTTGTTCTCTTTTTGCATCTCTTCCTCACTGGTCTTTTGGCTGGTAATCATGCTATCTCTAGCAGTACTCAAATAAAACTTAAATTTTCTTACATTTGTTATAATTTTCTTAAACTTAATATTCGCAGGTTATTGCCGCTAAATCTTCTTCCGTGGGTTCTCGTCTTTCATCGAAATTCGTGGCTAATTCTGGGTACATAACGCTACTCACGTCATCTACATGAGCTAAGCCCAAGGCATGCCCAACTTCATGAACAATCAATGCCACTAAATCCACTCTTCCGTACCTTGCTTTATCCACGAAGAAGTTGTGGTCATCTTCATTAATTCCAATGCTGGCGGTATATATGTTGTTCCCTCGCCATTTAATCAATGTTCTGGCTTGTTCTCGCGACAAATCATCTTCCCAATCGTATATCCAAAGAATCTTTATATCCATATCACCCATTTGTGATTCTGGCAGGATTCCATAGAAATCAAATAGTTCGTAACCTAAGGCATTTTCCCAATTCAACAGGGCCTGCTCAATCGCTCTAACATAGTCAGCATCATAAATTCCTTCTCTAACTCCTACCTTCAATTTTTGGGAAGTCTTCCAAGAAACCCTTTGTTGCTGTGAGTTCATTACAAAATCACAGCTCTCTTGTGGAGCAATACTATCTGTACACGCCGCAAGCCAAGCCAATACTAATAATAGGCTGATGCTGGTTTTTAATTTAGTTTTCCAATTTGTAATCAAAATGCTTTTCCTCCGCACCCTTCTTTAGTACAAGAGCCGGGCCAAGACTTAAAAAAACGAAGACTATACCCGTAAGCACCTGAAAATACTAATATTTTTTGAACCCACTCCAACATTATTAGAGGGTTTGAAACACTTTGTAGCTGTTAGTGAAAAAATGTCATCAACCGCACGCAGGCATAACACACTGAAATTACTAAGCTTTTAAGAGGTGTTATTTTATAACAGCCAAGTTACAAAATACGCCACCCCAAAACCGCAAAGTTAAATATATTGTATTTGCAAATTTGATCCTCTGATTAAATATGAATTCCGGATCTTTTGTCCAAAATCTTGGACAATTTCGTCATAATAAGCATGAAATATTGGAGCTTGGGCTTTGTGAAAAATATTGGATGCATTTAAGCCCCTAAGCCAAAAAAGAACCGAAATTAAGCTGAAAAATAAGTTAATCTTATATAAGTGAGCATAAAAGAAGAATAAAATGGCTTTAAAAAGATTTATCATCCAGTTTAATTATGGCACCACTAAAGACCTAAGTCTCACAATGCACCTCCTTCAACTTAAAAACACCCTATTACTAGCAAATTCATGAAATATTTTCGTGTCAGAGTGGCACTTCAAAGGCTGGCACCAAGCTTGCTCTATATAAGGCTATCACCGGCTCTTCGCCACGATCGTGGAGACCAAGAGAGCCACCTATCCTACCTAACTTTACTTGTCATCCAGTGGGAGAAAACTCTCCCGCTAGGTCGTATCTTTGAATTGAAAAAAATTCAAAACCACAAGCAAGTCATTCAGCAAATCAAATCACGATTATATAGCACAAAACTTTTCAAATAAAACAATCAAAAGGGTGGCAGTCACCTTTTCACAAGCTGTAACAAAAGCGCTTTGAAGAGCAAAGCGACTTCAACAGCCAGCGGCGGCAAAGGCGCCCCATACCCCCCGCGCCAGCATCCAAAGAAAACAAGGACGAGATTTAGAACTGAAGAAATGAGAAAGAGGCCGTATGAAACAAAAGTGTTTTACTCAGACCTTTTTGGATCAGGAAGATCCAAAACGAGTAACAAGGATGTGAGGGAAGAAGCCAAAGGCGCCTGACCGGAAAACGCGTCTGAGCAAAATACTTTTGTTTCAGAAGGCCGGCTCATTCAAAGAACTAAACCGAGGAGTCAAAACCACCCCCCAAATAACCACAAAGAAACCCCAGCCAAAGGCGTAAACCCGTGTTTGAGAAAAATGCTTTTGCTTCAGAAGGCCGGTTAATTCAAAGATCTAAACCGAGGAGTTTAAAAAATTCCAAAATCAACAACACAATCGGATGCCGAAGGCAAAAAAAAGAGATCCCAAGAGACCTCTTTACATAAGCTAATTTTTAACTTGTTACTAGTGATGAACACCACTTAAACCAGCAAAACGATAACCAACACCACGGACGGTTTGAATATCATCACCTCTACCACCAAGCTTTTTTCGAAGAGCTGCCATATGCACATCTATCGTTCTATCAGTAATACTTAATCGACCAAGAACTTTTTCTCTAAGTTGATCACGTGATAAAACCCTACCCGCTTGCATAAGTAATTCGCTAAGAAGCTTAAACTCAGTCAAAGTTAGCTTAACTTCTTCTTCATCAACAAAAACTTTATGAGCTGAGAAGTCTACAACTAAATTGTGATTTACTAACTGATTTGGACGATTGGTAGCAACCATTGCTCCTTTAGTTCTTCGTAGAACTGCCCGAATTCTAGCCGCCAACTCTTTAGACATAAAAGGCTTTGTCACATAGTCATCCACCCCAGAATTAAAAGCCTCTAGCTTTTCTCCCTCTCCACCGAGACCTGTTACCATAATCACAGGTATATCTGAAAAGTTTGAATCATTTCTTAGATCTCGCAATACATCAATACCCATCTTTCCTGGCATCAATTGATCTAAGAGAATAATATCTGGTGTGTATTTAGTTACTACGTCCATTACCGAATCTCCTCGGTCACATGTGTACACTAAAAAGCCTTGGTTTATTAATTTTTGTGATAGTAATTCGCGGATATCTTGCTCATCTTCTACCAATAATACTGAGATTTCTTCCATTTTTAACGCCCCTATAAAAGCCAACGATATACTAAAGCATAATCAGTTAGTTTTCAATCTACCTTCTTAAATACCTTTTTGCATATAAACAATTTTCATACTATTTAGTTGGTGTTTAAGCAATATACTCAGCTTTAGTTCTTTCGCAAGCGCTGTAAACCAAATAGATCCGCAAACTGGGCTTTTGTTAACATTTCCGCTCTAATTGACCTTTCCAGGAGTAGTTGTTTACAAGAAGTTTAGAATATGTCACCTGGCGCAATAAAATCTAGTGCATGGCGTTCTTTCTAACTTCCTCTAAAAGCTCATTTAGACGAGTTTTATCCACAGAATATTGTTTACTACAAAATTCACAAGTTACTTCTGCCCCATTTTCTCGCACTAAAAGCTCTTGGATATCATTTTCTGATAAAAACAAAATCGACCGCTCTACTTTTTCCTGAGTACAAGTACAGGAATAAGTAAGTTCGTGTTCGTGTTCTATCTCCATTAATTCAATGCCCTTTAAAAACGCCTCTAAAATTTCTTTCTCTCCGCCACCTTCCACTAAGATTTTGGAGAGATCTTTTGCATTTTTCACATTCTCTTCGAGGGTTTTTATTTCCTGCTCTGTATGACCAGGCATAAGTTCGATGATCAGCCCTCCCGCTGCCGTTAACAAGCCATACTCGTTAATATGTTCACCAAGGGCAACTACCGATGGAATTTGATGGGACTGCTGTAAATACCAGGCAATATCAGATCCAATTTCTCCAGTCTTAATAATTACCGTTCCATTGAAAGGTTGCTTCTGATAAGGCAAGGTCCTTACTACATTTAGCAGCCCTACACCAATTGCAGAACTGACATCAATTTTCCCATCTTTAAGTGCTAGATCAAATTGAGGATTAGCAATATAGCCCCTTACGCTCCCTTCAAAACTAGCTTCTACAAAAAGTTCCCCGATGGGACCATTGCCCTGAAAATGTAAACCTGTTTTTCCATTCTTTGCCTGAGAAGCCAACAAACAGGCTGATAATGTAGCGCGCCCCATTGCCACGCTAGCTACAGGGCTCATATTTGGGTGAACATTTTGAAGCTCGGCAATCAGTTGCTGTGCAATCACACAAGAAACCCTCACGGTGCCTGACTTTGAAAGATACTTTTTAACAATGTCGTGGTTTGGTTGCGCCTGACTCATAATCTTTAGAATACCTTATTTTTTATTATTAATGTAGTTGATCTTAATATTTTATTTCATACGGCAATTTAGGCTGACTAGGCTAGAAAGTTTTGTTTCAATGCAAAAATTATTGAGTCTTTCTTATAATGAGACAAGGCAGGAGAAAAACATATGATCCAAAACATTTGGTGTATTGGTCGTTCATACGCAGAACACGCAAAAGAATTAAACAATGAAATCCCAGATACTCCGTTGATTTTTTTAAAATCAGGGGGCTGTGCAGAAATAAACCATGGTCAAATTAAATTAACAAATGAAAAAGATGAATTTCATTACGAAGTAGAGTTAGCCTTACGCTTCGGGGCAAATTTTGAATTTGATGCTTACACAGTAGCTATTGATCTTACAAACCGTTCTGCCCAAAGAAAACTAAAAGCAAAAGGAAAGCCTTGGACTCTAGCAAAAAGCTTCAAAGGCGCATGCCCATTGGCAAATTGGCAAAGCATCTACAATCTAGATTTAGAAAATGTTGATATTGAATTGAGTGTCAATGGTGCCGTAAAACAAAAAGCAAACACAGAGCTTTTGCTTTTTCCCATCCAACAAATAAGAGAATACCTTTTACAAAACTTTCCTGTGCAAGAAGGAGACATCTACCTATCCGGTACTCCCGCTGGAGTGGGCCCATTACACAAAAACGATATTCTGATTGCAAAAGCTGGTGAAGTAGAAAAAA
>JAYZXX010000142.1:0-9673 GCA_036140815.1 Bdellovibrionota bacterium
CCAAAGGATATGGTCATCATCGGTGCCGGTGTGATCGGTCTTGAGATGGGTAGTGTTTGGGCTCGTTTGGGTGTAAAGGTCACTATTGTTGAATATGGTAAAACTGTGCTTCCAGGTATGGACAAACACGTACAACGTCAGATGCAAAAATCCATGAAAGAGCTTGGTGTTGAATTTGTATTTGGTTGTGGTGTAAATGGTGGGGAAGTGAAAAAAGATCGCGTTTACCTAACTGGTAAGGGTGCCTCTGATGATAAAGAATATTCTTTTGAAGCGGATTATTGCTTAGTTGCCATTGGTCGTAGACCTTACACAGATACTTTAGGTTTAGAAAATGCCGGTGTTGAAATGGATGAGCGTGGATTTGTAAAAATCGATGATCATTGGCGCACCAATGTTTCAAATATTTACGCCATCGGCGATGTTGTAGGTGGTTTAATGCTAGCTCACAAAGCCGAAGAAGAGGGAATGGCAGCGGCAGAAGTGATTGCTGGAAAGCCTGGGCATGTGAATTACAATGCTATTCCTGGTGTTGTATACACTCATCCAGAAGTAGCGGTTGTTGGTAAAACAGAAGAGCAACTTAAAGAGGCTGGAATTTCTTTTAATGTTGGTAAATTTAATTTTGCAGCAAATGGTCGTGCAGTAGCTTCCAATGAAGCGGTTGGCTTTGTTAAGATCATTGCTCATAAAGAAACGGATGAAATTTTAGGTGCGCATATGATTGGGCCAAATGTTTCAGAGATGATTCAAGAGATGAGTTTAGCTCTTGAATACAAAGCGGCGAGTGAAGATGTAGGAATCACTTCTCACGCCCACCCGACATTGAGTGAGGCTGTGAAAGAGGCGGCTCTTGCTTGTACGAAACGTGCGATTCACGCGATATAGTTAAAACAGTAATAAAGATAGTTAAGAAAGAGCTGGTCATTGATCTGCTCTTTTTTCATACTGAGACTTATCCCCTTCAAAAGGGTGGCTGCCAACCGTTTGAAGGGGATACGGAAGGTAGTTTTTATTCTTCATCTTTTACAATGAAATGTTTTTTGGAATAGATGTTCTAAGCAATATGTTTTATTTTTAGTAAAAAGCTTAGTGTATTTTGTGAGAAATATATTTACTAAAACCTATCAATGTATAATTAAGGGGAGCCATCTCTTTAGGTTTAAATTTTTAACCTTGCTTAAAGTCCATTTGCTGTTTAGATTTGCAAAATGCAAAAACTAAACTTTACCAAAGATTATCATTTTTTTACAGTTCAAGGTGAGGGCCTGCATACGGGGAGACCTGCTATCTTTCTTCGCCTCAGTGGCTGTAATTTACGTTGTGAGTGGCTAAACTCAGATGGCTCAACAAGTCTTTGTGATACTCCATACTCTAGTCATCAGCCAGAAAAATTGCTTAAAAGTATTGATGATATTGTAGAAGATATTAAGTCCTATCCTTGTAAATATGTAGTCATTACAGGGGGGGAGCCGTACTTACAAAAAGCCATAGCCCCGTTCATTTCTGAGTTAAAAAATCTAGGCTATTATGTGTGCATTGAAACCAATGCCTCTATCTATTTTGAGACTGAGGCTGACTTTATTTCCATGAGCCCTAAGTTATCCACAAGTTGTGTGGACAAGTCAGAAAATTTTGAAAGTCATCAAAAAAGAAGAAAAAATATTGAGGCCCTAGCAAGCTTTACAAAACAGCATGATTTTCAATTTAAGTTTGTGATCAATTGCAAAGATGACCTTTTAGAGGCAAAAGAAATGATCGCTGAAATTGAAGCGGTAACAGCTCCTATAGCAAAAGATAAAATTTTGTTGATGCCTCAAGCTGTAACAAAAAAACAATTGGAAGAGAAAAGTGAACAGGTGATTGAGTGGGCTATGGAATTTGGTTATAGTTTCTGTGATCGAATGCACATTCGAATTTGGAATGACAAACGCGGAGTATGAAATGTTGAAAGAGCAAGCCAAAGAATTTTTCATGAAACTACAAGACGAAATTTGTGAAGCTTTTATTCCTGAGCATGGCTCTAAATATATGGAAGACCTCTGGGATCGCGAAGGTGGCGGAGGCGGCAGAACCCGCATTTTTAATGAAGGAAATCTTTTTGAAAAGGCGGGCGTAAATTTTAGTGAGGTTTTCGGAGAGCTGGATCCAAAGTTTGCCAGTTCCATGCCAATGGGTGAGGGCACAGAGTTTTATGCAACAGGTGTGTCACTGGTAATGCACCCTAAAAACCCGTTCATTCCTACAACCCATGCAAATTTTCGCTACATTCAAAGGGGAAATCAAGCTTGGTTCGGTGGTGGCGCAGATCTTACTCCTTATTACCCTTTCGAAGAAGATGCTCAACACTTTCATCAAACCTATAAAGACTGCCTGGATCAATTTGATGAAAACTTTTATCCTAAATTTAAAGAAGAATGTGACAAATATTTTTACCTTCCTCATCGAAACGAAATGCGTGGAGTGGGCGGAGTATTTTTTGATTACCAACATAGTGAAGATATGGATAAAACCTTTGAGTGGGTTCAGGCTTGTGGAAAAAGTTTTGTAAACAGCTATTTGCCAATCGTCGAGAAGCGCAAAAATATTTCCTACACAGAAGCTCAAAAAGAATTTCAAGAAATTCGTCGAGGGCGCTATGTGGAATTTAATCTTTTGTATGACAGAGGAACTATATTTGGGCTTAAAACAAAGGGACGAATCGAGAGTATTTTAATGTCCTTACCCCTAAAAGCTAGATGGGTTTATGATCACAAAATAGAAGAGGGAAGTCCTGAGGTGAAGCTACTAGATTTCTTGCAAGCCAAAGACTGGGCGAAGTAAGAGTATTTTCTTTCTGAAATGATAAAAAGGAGTGACGAAAAATCACTCCTTTTTTATAACTAGTTTTATATTGGTCAAAATATTATCCCAACAAAAAATAAGAAGATTGGCTTTGTTTATTCTTCCATATACTGAAAGCCTAATTTAGAGGAGTGCTCATCAATTTCTTGGCAGTAAACCACTTTCGCTCTGAGGGCGTGTAATTCGCCCACTTTAACGATGCATACTTCATCTACCTCTGGGCAGGATGTGTTTAAGCTAATGCAGCCAAAGCCCTTACCTGCCTCAGTGGTAACCAGACCGATACTGTCTATGCCAGAAACATCTTTGAAAGCAACTCTCTTAATATATACCAAAGTATTTGGGTCTGCTTCAAAACGAATGGATTGTCTTTTAAAACTATCTTTTTCAGTGCTCATGATATTATTCTACCCTAAACTAAATTGATGTCCTCAAAAAAGCCTAATTTATAGAAGTAAGTCTGGAATTAGAAGATAGATTCAAGATTTCTGAAAAGGCTAGACTTTTTTCCGGCGCTGTTTTGAGTGATGGTTTTTTTGTTTTTACAAAAGCCAATAAAAAAGCCTTGATGATGTATCAAGGCTTTGTCGATTATTATCAATGGATTAGTTCTAGGATCTTTCTCTAGATTTTAAAGAAAGAGTTAAAACAAACTCCGCAACCAAATCACCAGATTTAGCCATTTTTGCAGTGATTGGGATTTCCATTTCCACTCGCTCTTTTTTCTCTATGGCTTCAGCAACTAAATTTTTGACCTCGGCCACTTGATCACAATAAAAAATAATATCTTCTGTGGCTCGCTTTAAAAAGCTTCCTCTCATGTCCTTAAAAACAAGGCTTACTTTCTTTTTGCTTTTTTGGATTTCTCTCATCCCAATCAGGGCACCACTCAGGTCTGCGCCAATGGCAAGTGCACCAAAGTACATAGAGCCTAAGTGGTTTTTTGTGCGATAATTTAGGGGCACTTTTATTTCACAAACCTTTTCGTCTAAACGGATCACTCTTGGCGAAATGAATAAAATTAAAGGGATTTTTAAAAGCCCAAAAAGATTTACCCAAGCGGTAGTTTTTAACATCTCTAGATTCATGAATTAAAACTCCATCACTTTGCAATCTTCAGCGATTCGAACTTTTCCAGCTGTGGCCTTAGCCACTTCTTCTGGTGTTAAGTCAGGAGCGTATTCTTTTACGCAAAAACCTTCTTCATCGATTTCTAAAACACCGTAGTCAGTCACTACTTTCTTAATGCAGCCAAGCCCAGTAAAAGGCAGGTCACATTTTTCTAAAAGCTTTGAATTACCGTGTTTGTCAACATGTTGCATGGCTACCACAACTTTTTTAGCGCCAGCCACTAAATCCATGGCTCCACCCATTCCTTTAACCATTTTTCCAGGAATCATCCAGTTTGCGATATTTCCTGATTGATCCACTTGCATTGCTCCTAATACGGTAAGATCAACATGACCTCCTCGAATCATTGCAAAGCTAGTTGCACTATCAAAAAAGGCGGAACCTGGTACAGCTGTAATGGTTTGTTTTCCAGCATTGATTAAATCGGCATCTACTTTGTCTTCAGTGGGGAATGGCCCCATGCCTAAAAGTCCGTTTTCACTTTGTAGCATAACGAACATATTTTCTGGAATGTAGTTAGCGACCAATGTCGGGATACCTATTCCTAGGTTTACCACAAATCCATCTTCAACTTCTTGAGAAATTCTCTTAGCAATTTGATCTCTAGTTAATGGCATAGTTTCCCCTTATTGTGAGATGGTACGAAATTCGATTCGTTTTTCAAGGTTTTGAGCTTTAAAGATTCTTTGTACGAAAGCACCACTTAATTGCACATCGTCAGGGTCGATTTCGCCAATTTCAACAATTTCTTCCGCTTCAACGACGGTAATTTTACCAGCCATGGCACAAAGAGGATTAAAGTTTCTTGCTGTTTTTCTAAAAACTAAGTTACCAAACTTATCAGCCTTAGCTGCTCTGACAATAGCAATATCACCAGTGATGGCTCTTTCTAAAACATAATCTCTACCGTCGATGTTTCTTACTTCTTTGCCATTGGCAACTTCAGTACCCACACCAGTAGGTGTGAAGAAGGCGGGGATTCCAGCTCCACCAGCACGAATTCTTTCTGCTAAAGTTCCTTGCGGAATTAGTTCCACTTCAAGCTCACCGGCCAGAAGTTGTTTTTCGAAAGTTGCGTTTTCACCTACATAGCTACTCATCATTTTTTTAATTTGTTTGCTTTGCAAAAGAAGACCTAGGCCAAAATCGTCCACTCCAGCGTTATTGCTTACGAAGGTAAGGTCTTTCTTTCCTAGCTCTCTTAAAGCGGCAATGCAGTTTTCTGGAATTCCACATAAGCCAAATCCACCAGCTAAAATTTGCTGACCGTCCTTATTAATGTCTTTCAATGCTTCAAATGCATTTTCAAAAATTTTGTTCATTCTGTCACCTATAGGTTTTCTACGATTACGGCTACAGCTTCACCGCCACCGATACATAGAGTTGCTAGACCGTACTTTTTATTTTGCTTTTTCATAGCGTGAATTAGAGTGGTTAAGATTCTTGCCCCACTGGCGCCGATTGGATGACCAACGGCGATTGCGCCTCCATTCACGTTTACGTTTTCGTGAGTTAGGCCTAATTCTTTCATGGCATACATACTCACCACAGCAAAAGCTTCGTTAATCTCCCAAAGATCAATGTCTGAAGCTTTTAAACCAGCCTTTTCAAGGGCTAATTTACAAGCACCCACAGGTGCAGTGGTAAACCAAGTTGGCTCTTGTGCGAAAGTAGCTTGTGAAACAATTTTAACCATTGGTTTTTTACCCAGTTCTTTGGCTTTTTCTTCAGACATTAATACCAAAGCTGAGGCTCCATCATTGATATTAGAAGCATTGGCAGCGGTAATACTTCCTTCTTTGTCGAAGGCAGGTCTAAGACCAGGTACTTTATCAAAATTCGTATTAAACGGGTCTTCGTCTTTATCTACTAAAACTTCAGCTTTTCGAGTTTTAACTGTTACAGTTGCAATCTCATCTTTAAAGCTTCCATTTTCAACGCATTTTTGCGCGCGCTTATAACTTTCGATGGCGAAAGCATCTTGCTCTTCTCTTGTGAAGTTGTGCTCTTTTACACAAACTTCAGCAGCATTTCCCATATGAAAGTTGGAGTAAGGGTCCCAAAGCCCATCTTTAATCATCGAATCAGCCATTTTAACATCACCCATTCTAAAACCATTACGGGATTTTTCTAGAAGGTGAGGAGCGAGGCTCATGTTTTCTTGTCCACCAGCTACTACGATTTGGCTATGACCTAATTGGATGCTATCTGCTGCTAACATCACTGCTTTTAATCCAGATCCACACACCTTATTAATAGTCATGGACTTAGTTGATTTGGCAAGGCCTGCTCCTAAGGCCGCTTGTCTTGCAGGGGCTTGACCAACACCAGAGGTCAAAACATTTCCCATAATACATTCATCAACGCTGGCGCTATCGATTCCAGCTTCTTCTACAGCAGCTTTAATTGCAATAGCACCAAGTTCAGTGGCCGCTACCCCAGATAAAGCTCCATTAAAACTACCTACAGCCGTTCTTTTTGCACTTACGATTACTACGGACATCTTTCCTCCCCATTGGAATTTAAACTTCGCTAGTTTTGTGAATGCTGAGCATTTTGTCAAATGCCTTTTCATTTCTAGGGCTTAGGCGATTAAAATACTTTCAAATGTATTTAAAAATAGAGATTGTTTTGCGTTGCATAATCAAGCATAGAGTTTGGAGTGCATAGGATTCGCACAATAGTACATTTACTTATGTTAAACCGCTGTGTTTTTAAAAGAAAATGCTAGCTAGGATTTTTTCCGATCTAGTTTTCACTATGCTGGAAGATTTGCCAATTCATGCTGGTAATTTTAAAAACGTTTACAAGTCTTGTCTTGGCGAACTATTATTAAGACTATGAAAAAAATTATTTTAAGCATTCTAGTCTTATTTGTAGCTTCCCCGATTTATTCTCAAGAGCAAAAGGAAAATATATTTTCCACAAAAAACATAGAGTTTTTAGAAATCATTGCTCCAGCTTCAAAGGTTAAATTACGCAAACAAGGCGAGGACGGTACTATAAAACTGAGTGGTGTTTCTGCTGAAGATTTGGAAATTGTCCAAGAGGCAAATAAAATAAAAGTTCGCGTAAAGTCGATTGATCTAAGTAAGGAGTTGTTTGTTTTTGGTCAATTCTCAGGGGCTTTATTAAAACTAAGTGGTAAAAGTATTAGTGCTGACTTGCAAGAATTAGAAGTTTCTAAAACGGATATTGCAACAGAAAAGTTGTCTTTGGTTTGGAAGAAGAACACTGGAGACTTGCTAGTCAAAACTATCAATGGAGCCATTGAAGTCTCTGATAATTCAGGGGCATTTAATTTCACCAGTTATGATTCCAATTTAAAATTGCTCAATCACACAGGTGACGTGTCAATAGAAGCTCATAAAGGATTATTGGATCTTGAGAAGATTAAAGGCAAATTAAGTCTAAATTCAAATCAATCAAAGCTGAACTTAGACGGTTTAGAGGGAGATTTCTATCTGGAATCTTACCAACCAAATGTAAATACAAAAAATGTAGATGGATATCAAAAAATCACCAGCAAAGGTGGAGAATTTGCTATCGGTGTATCTTCTGGTGAAAGATTTAGAATTAACTCGGAAGAAGCTAGAATTCGTGTGTTGATGCCTTCAAGCAGTGGGGCACACATTAACATTGGTACAGAAGATGGTGATCTTTATTACCCTAAGTATTTAGATCTAAAGCGCTACCCCAATTTAAAAGTGGCCATTGGACGCCTTCGTGGGCGAAGTGGTGGATCGGTATTTGCTCGCTCTACGAAAGGTAGTATAAAAATTGAACAATAAGTGAATAACCCCATGTGCCGACTGTGAAACTAGCTTGACCAGTTTCGCCTTTTGTCACATAGTTCCACTCTATGGCTAAAGCAAAAAAAACCACTAAAAAGAAGACCACTGCTGCGAAGAAAACCGCTAAAAAGAAGGTAGCTAAGAAAGCTACCAAAAAAGCGGCAACAAAAGCAGCATCTAAGAAAAAATCTACAAAAGCAGCTACTGCGAAAAAAGCGACTAAGAAAGCTGTTTCTAAGAAAAAAGTAGCGAAGAAAGTAGCGAAGAAAGTAGCAAAGAAAGTAGCGAAAAAGGCTGCGCCTAAAAAGTCAGCAAAAAAAGCTACGAAGAAAACAGCGACCAAGAAAACTGCTGCTAAGAAAGTAGCGAGCAAAAAGAAAGTGGTCAAAAAACAGGCTAGCAAAAAAACTACTTCAAAAAAAGCTCCCGCCAAAAAAACCACTACGAAAAAGACTTCCACTAAGGCTGCGAAAAAAGCAGTTCCTGTAGTTGAGGAAGAGATTTTAGAGGAAGAGGAGCTTGAAGAAGAAGAAGGGCTTGAGGATGATGCAGACTTTGATTACGAAGAAGAAGAGGATGCTGAAGAGGAAGAAGAAGGAGAAGAAGAACCTGAAGAAGAGTTGTCTGAGTTAGAAATGGCAAAGATGAAGCTTGAAGAGGTTTTGGGCTCTGAGGATCTTGAGCAAAAATTAGATTCAATGAGTTTTGAGGAGTTGGCTGCTTTAGACCCTGAGGCTTTTGATGAGGAAGATGAAGATGAAGTTGTTTTAACGGACGCTGAAGGAAGAGCTTATTGTCGAGTAAAAGACTGTGATGAGCTTGCTACTGTGGATGGCTACTGTCGTTTTCATTATTTAGTTCTTTGGAAGCGTATTCAGGTTCGTAAGAAAATTCTTGCAGGTGGCAAGTTAGATCGTTATATCGAAGAGTTAACAGCAAGATACCCTGATAAATATCTCGAAATGCTTCGTAAAGACTTGGCTACGGAAAAAGATTTTATGGCTGTAGTTCATGATTTAGAAATCGAAGATGGTAACGTTGAGGGAGACTTTGACGAAGATGATAAAGAGTATATCGACGAAGTTCGTGGGATCGGAGGGTCTGGTTCTGGGGATGATGACTCTGACTACTAAGAAAATTGTGATCAAAATAAAAAGGCTCTTGATGATCAAGAGCCTTTTTTTATATCTGATTTGTTTTTTAATGGATATTGTTTTTGAAACGCTCTTCAGCCTCTTTGAAAAAGTCCATTCCCATATATTCCGGGTCAACTTCTTCCTCTTTGGTTTCGTTAAACTCATCTCCAAGTAAAGCGTTTGCTTGCGCCTCAAGATCATCATTTTCAGTGGAGTACATCAAGAATACTTCTTCTTTATCAAACTCATAAGAATGCCAGTCCTCTGGGAGGTCCATCTCTTCAGTTGAAGAGTAGTATTGTTCCATCATAGAGCTTATTGCTTCCATTGCAATTTGTGCTTTTTCGACCAGGTTCTTTGCTTCACCGTCAAAGTCTAAAGAGGCACTGAAGTTTTCACAACGAATTAATCCAGGCTCTTTTAAGCTAAACTTTAAAATTAATTCCTCTGGATAAATTCTACCGCTAATAGCAAGTTCTTTATCTTTCCATAAATTTGCTTCTGCTAAATGGGATATGCACTCTTTAATAAGCATGCTAAAATCAGCCGGGAAAACACTGTACTTTTTTGTCTTTGATTCTTCTTTTCGGACTGTCATTGTAAACTCCTAAGATCTAAGACTTAGACTTATCAAAATCTATACCGCGTTGCAATGTAAAATAGCTATATGAAAAATGATTCTTATGAGTTCTTTAGCTTTTTTACTAATGTGTTTTTCTAATTATCTATATTCAGACTCAATTATTAACAAAACTGGTGTTTGTAAAT
>JAYZXX010000143.1:0-3062 GCA_036140815.1 Bdellovibrionota bacterium
GTCACTTTGAGCTGTTACGGAGTGACAAATTTAGGTAAATTATTCCTAGACCTGGGGCCATTTGATTAAACGATCTTAGTCTAATCGGGATCTTCTGAGAAATTACCTTCATAATATAGATATGCGAAATTATTGCAAAATTTTTAGAAGATCTAAATTTTTAGATGCAATGGCAGTGTTCATTGCTTGTTTACCTCTTCAAGGACAGATTTTGGATAAAATTGAGCAACCGACTTCAGAGTTTAAAGCTTTGCAAGAAGATGCACGGTCGCAATTTGTTAGAGACTATATTAGTTCAGTGAAATCAAAATCTAGAAGATCTCCAGCCTCGGCAGACCCCAACATGAGTATTTCAAAAAAGACTAGTAAAGGTATAAGGCTTTATGAGAAATACGTCTATGAAAAACAGCTGGGAAAAAGGGCTCAAGAAAAAAATGTGGATTACACTGGTGACGGAAAAGTAGACTGTAAAAGACAGTTTTATCCAGGTGGTAAAAAACTAAAAAAGGAAGTTTGCGATTATAATCAAGATGGACTTATTGATGAAATCCTCGAAATGAACCGCGATGGCTTAATCACTAAGAAGCTACAAAATACAGACTCAGATAAAGCCTTTGAATATCAAAAAAAATGTGTTCAGCATAAAAAGGATAAATCCATTGCTCTTTGTGAAGTAAAACGTATTTATTCAAAGAAGAATGTGATTACAAGCCGGCACTATGAAGTTAGTGATTTGTTTTTGAGAGAAAGCTCTAAGAAGCAAAGTAGAGGGGTGGCTTCACTTGAAGGAAAGCTCTTTTCTGACGAGAAATTACCATTTAGTGATCGAGAAATTCAAGTAAAGAAAAAAGAGTTAATAGAAATGGGAGCTGGCGATGTAGCTAAGGCTTACGATATTGGTTGGGGTGACACAATTCCTGAACTAAGAAAGCACTTTCAGACCAAAGATGGGTACCATCCTTCTCAGAATCCATGTTTAAAAGCCTCGAGGGATTGTTGCAGCTACAGTGTGGATTATTCAGAAGTTAAAGAAGAGGGGGATCAAGTTGACTATCAATCTTGCCTCAGTTTTTCGATGCAATGGTGCTCGATAAACAGCACTCAAAGGAGTGACCCCAAATGGTGTAAGCCGGATGGTAGTGTTACGGAAGGGGCAGAACGGCCATGTTATGAATGTCTGAATGATAGAACGGCAAAGATTCTAAGTGAAACAGAAAAGAAAGTTTTTAACAGCGAAGGCGTTGGAGAGATCGTAATTGGTAACGAGTACTTTCAAGTTAAACCCTATTCTGTAATGTTTCACGGGAGCTGTTGGGCCACGGACAATGACAAGCCATTATATGGTGAAATTTTTGGCTTAGACCTCGCTAAAAAAGAATGTTTAGGAGATCCACCCAAGACTACACAAGGGGTTAGACTCGCCATTGATATCGCTAGGATGGTAAGCGAAAGTCATTACAATGCATTCACAGAGGCAGCTAATATGCCGGTTGAAGGAAAAGCACCACTAACGAAGTGGCCCACAGAGAAAATTCCTGCAAAATGGGCCGCGGTAAAAGAAGCTATTAAAAAGAGGATTGCTAAGGACCCAAGTATTGCCAGTCGCTATAAGTTTGATGAAGCTGATGGGAGGCTTAAGGTATTTTGCCCAATGGGTACAGGGAAGCCCCTTTTCGCTAGTTCCACTAATGGCCTATCTTTAACATTTGAAACTGATCCAAATACAGGTGAAGTCGCTATTGATTCAAAGGGAAATTTAAAAAGGCAGATAAGGGTAGGGGCCTCCCTCGTTTTTGATGATGGCCCGGGGGATAATAGAAGCAGTTGGCTAAGTGGGGACGCTGTTCATGAGTTAATGCATACAATCACGGGGGGGCATGGTTATCCTAAGGAAATTGGGAAAAACCCAGCCACAGGTAAAACTCAGTATAGATGCAATTGGACTATGGAGCCAGATTATGCATATCTTTGTACCCCAGGTAGGTGTTTTTATGCAGATGAAGACGAAAGAATAAATTGTTTAATGAAACCAGGCGAGCATTTTGTGGATGCACAAAATGGAAACAATGACCTAAGTGAAGAGTATATGAAAAAATTAAAGAGTCTTTATACAACACTTCCCCGAGGCGATGAAATATTTAAGGTAGTTGAAGACCCAAAAGACTGTCCATCCCTTTGATCTAGTTTGTCTTCCCAAAGCGATTTGTACTTTTATTTCTTCCATTTCCGGAATTGCAAAACTGAATTTCTTCCTTGATCGTTAATGCATTTTCATTAAATAAAACATAAGCGGCAGACTCTGATGGTGTCCATTTGGAAGGTCTTGAGTTTGGTTTTGGTAAATTATCTAAAATCTGCTTGTAGGATAACTTTGTCTCTGGGTTGACATTGTTGCTTTTTGAATCCATTAAGCTTTTAGCTTTTTCACTCAGAAAGGAACAAGTTTTCTTCTTTTCTTCGAAACTATCTGTATTTATGTGCGCTGATAGCAAGGGTACCAACTCCTGATCAAGATTCAATATTGCAGCCTTTATGATTTCCTTAGATTGATTTATTTCGTTATGTACACATTCTCGTTGCAGAGTATCTTTAAGATTGATGAGTCCTAAAAATGTGCGATGATCTTTAGATTGATAGCCATGGAACAAATCTAAGGCTTTAATCGCTCCATTTCGGCATGTATTAATGTAACTTGAAACTCTATCAGTAATTATTTTGTCACCCATTCCTATGGGCTTTTCATAATCTCCAATTATTTTTTCACATACTTTAATGAGCTGATTAACAATATTATCTCTGCAACTTTGCTCGATGTGTTTGGGGCGACAGCCAGATGCTTGTATCCCATTTGCTAATGTATCTATGAATGATTTACCCATTGAACTGCCGTCACATCTGTTGAAATATTGCATAACTTCAGTTCTAGTTTTCCACAAAGATGAATTAGGGCTTTCACCTGAGTTACCTTCACAAAAAACACTTTGGACAAACTGAGACTTTTTGCGGTTCAACTTCAATTGATTTAAGTTGTACTTTAGTAGATCTAAGGACTCGATGCCACA
>JAYZXX010000144.1:0-18404 GCA_036140815.1 Bdellovibrionota bacterium
TGTTTAAATCTATTGTCCCTGCTGTAGCTAAATTGAAAGGAGCATTGCACACAAAAAGACTTATTAAAAGTAATCCCCATTTTTTCATGCACCTATGCTACAGATACAGAATTGAGTTTTGCAAGGAATTGTCCAATTGCAATAGCGCGTAAATGAGCGATTTGAACCCTTAAATCTCGTCACAAAAAAAAGCCCCGATGAAGCGTCGAGGCATTGTGCTTTTATGTTTGATTTTTTGAAATTTAATTAAAAAGATTTTCTTCCATTTCTAATATATCAGAAATATCCATATTCTCGAGAGCCTCTCTACCACCTTCTAATAAAAAGCTGGTGTTCGCAGCCATCTCATCAATGTCTCGACCCAAGAAGTTTTCGATTTCATTTCTCTTATTAGTTTCTTCTGGACTACAGAAACTAATGGCTTCTCCATACTGAGTCCCACGTCCTGTACGACCTACGCGGTGAACATAATTTTCAGGGTTTTCTGGAAGATCATAGTTTATTACGTAAGTTACATTTTTAAAATCAATTCCACGAGCCGAAAGGTCTGTTGCAATCAACACACCAGAGTCAACTTTGTTAAATTGGTCAATCGCATCCATTCGATCCTCTTGATCTTGATTTCCAAACAACATAAAACTATCGATTTGATTTTTCGCTAAATGCTTCGCCACCCTTTCAACACGAACCTGAGTTCTTACAAACACAATGATCTTTGCATCAGGCTGTTCTTTTAAAAAGTTAGTTAAAAGATGTCTTTTATTATCCATATCAACATTCACAATAAAGTGATCTACATTTTTCGAAACGATTTGTTCCGGTGAAATCTGGATTCGCATCGCGGAGCTTTTAATATGACTGTAAGCCAATTTTTTAATCTTTGGATTTATCGTAGCAGAGAAAAATAAGGTTTGGTGACGGTGATTTTTAATCTTTGTCTTAATGCCTTTGATATCGTCCGCAAAACCTAGATCAAGCATTTGGTCAGCCTCATCTACTACCACACAGGATACATTACTCACATCAAGGTCCCCTTGATGAATTAGGTCAAACATTCTACCTGGAGTGGTGATCAATATGTCGACTCCAGATTTTAACATATCTTTTTGAGGGTCTTGGGAAACTCCACCGTATAAAGCAAAAGTTGATGCCTTAGTTCCCTTGGAAAGTTTAGCAAATACAGAACCAACTTGTTTGGCCAGCTCTCTAGTAGGAGTCAATACAATGACTTTTAATCCATATGAGGATTTGCTAGATTTTGTAGTATGCACTTTGTGAATTACTGGAATCGCAAAAGCAGCCGTTTTCCCTGTACCAGTTTGAGCAATGGCCAAAAGGTCTTCCCCTTTTAAAATTGCTGGAATCGCTTTGTATTGAATATCCGTTGTCTTATGGAAACCCATACGCTCAAGATTCGCTAAAATATCACTACTAATTGGAAATCGGTTAAACTGCATTTTTCCGCCTTATTGGTTTAGGCTTGAGTATAAGTTATTTCTAAAAACTTACTAGCTAGCCTGTAAAAACTCCTCGAAGCAAACCCGCCCTAGGAATAAAATCTCTTTGTTTTTAGTTTTTTTCTGTCCTTAAAAACGCACTGGGATCCTGAAGCGTCCCATTTGGGCTATCTTCTGAAACATTAATTTTCTCCAGCTCAACAAATTCAGAGACTTTTTTAAAATGATCGCTAATTTCTCCAATCGCATTTTCATCTAAAAGTTGATTTTCCAGGTAAAATTCCAGCAGACTTTTTGTATTTTCAGGATTGGTCTCAGCAGGCAATGCCCTCTCAATCCACCCAGAACGATTTGCTCTGATAAAACCAACCCGCGCATCACTCAAAAGACCTTGAGAAGCCTGGAACTCGACAAAATACTCATAAAAGTTGTTACCACTGTTGACACCAAATACTCCTCTTTTCTTCCGGTATGGCTTTTTACTCTCGGGACGGTTTACTAGCTCCAAAAACTTTGAACGAAAATCTTCCGTCTCAACGAAAGCATCATTCTTAAGAGCCATGGTAAAATCAAGACTCAAAATTACATCTAGCTTACCTATCTGCAAACTAGGCACTCCGTAGCGCAAGCTCTCATCCAATCCACTTTCTTCCATTACGATATTCAAATCTCCGATTCTTAGGTCAAGAAATTCTCCACTCATAATTCGAACTAAAAAACTTTGTTCCTCTTCATTGCGAGAATTCTTAAGGCCCGTTAGTAGCCGCAAGACAATTGAATTTTGCAACTGAACATCTCCATTTTTCACAATATCTAAGCGATGAAGTCCAGTAAGCATTCTTTGCTCAGTAAAATCATTCGTTTTTTCGCTACTTTTATAAAGCTTCAATTCCTGCCTATTTTTTATCGCTATAGCTTCTTTTTCAGAAAATGAAATATACTCTCCAAAGCGGTTTTTAGAGGATTCCTTTACCGATTCCAAACTAGTCTCCACATTGCCATACTTAACTCGTATCATAGGTTCATCGTCAAATTGCCCTGCAGAGGAAGCAATAGAAACTAAGAAAATGAATCCAATCCAACTTAGTTTAATCATTAGAAACTCCTATTTGCCATAAATGGTCACCACTGCCACAAATGGGCAGCGGAATCGCTGAAAAACCTCCGTCAAATCCAAGTATTTTGTCTTCCAGTGTATAATTCGTTTTATACCCCTATAGACTGCAAAAGATTGTCCAAAATTAGATCTTTTCTCAAAAATGTGTAAGTACTTAGAATAAAATGGCCCCTTTAATTGCGGATAAAGAAAGCTTAAGTCTTTGATTTACCTGAACTAAAAGATAAGTCCTCGAAACCAGATCTGGGCAAATCAGTAATCCCTAGAAAATTCTGTATGTTAGTAAGGTTCATTCGCATTTGAATGGACCAGTTTATACTTAGAAACAAGTAAGCTTATATTTAGTGATTAAATTAGACTGTCCCCTTGGCTTTCATAAAAAAAGCCAGGCAAGTCACCTGGCTTCTTTATCATTGCTTTTTTAGTAGCTACTAAATTTGAGCTTCTGGCATCTCAACACTAGGGCTTACGAAAACCGAACGAATCTCTTCTTCCACTTCAGACTCATCCGTATTCGTCGCTATCGAAACTTCTCTTACTAGTAAGCCTTTGGCTTGATCTAGCATATTCTTTTCTCCAGAACTCAACTCTTTCTCACCTTGAAGGATGTAAAGGTCACGCATTACTTGAGCAATTTCAATCACAGAACCAGTTTTAATCTTCTCCATGTATTCACGGTGACGACGATTCCAAGTTTGTGTGTCTAACTTTTTCTCTTTCGCAGTTCTTTCTGTTTGCAGAACCGTTAAGATGTTTTCAACTTCGTCTTCACCGATGATTGGTCGAAGACCTTTTGATTTTGCCGCAGCTTTAGGAACAAAAAGTTTACTTCCATTTTCAATTAGTTCGATGGCGAGGAACTCTGTCATTGAACCACATATTTCTTTGGTTTCGATGTCGACAATCTTGCCAACGCCATAACCAGGGTATACTGCTAAATCTCCAATTCCGAACATATAGATCCTCCAAATCTGCGACAGAGTAACATTGATAACGCGCTTAATCAATGCGCAGTGATGTTCGCGAAAAAACTTCAGGAAAATAAAAACAAGTTTTATTAAGTTACTGAATTAATTTCAGGGAAAACAATGATAGCACTTTAAAACCTGAAAATAAGTCATAAACGGAGTTTGCTTAGATCTGTATTAATTACTTTGAAAATCAATTTTGAATTTAAAAACTGAAATTGATTTCATTGCATAGAGCGTTTTTAAAATGAATACCCTATGTTTGAATGACCTAGGCTGAAGTTTTTTCTTCACTTAACTATCGCCTATTAACAGTATAACATGAATTTTTTATATATTCCAGGTTTCATTATTTAAATCTCAAAGACTAACAAAAGAGCCTGAAAACAAATAATATTCTAAGAATCAATCAACTAATCTTCCATCATCATGAAATGGGTTTCATAGGGATCATTTTTTGATTCGAGAAAACCACAAGCAAGATAAAACTGCTTACTTCCAACAAATACAGAGTTAGACCGAAGTCTGATTTTTTTGAAATTTGGTTTCGATTCTTCAATGATTTTATTCAACAACTCCTTAGCTATTCCTTTTCTACGATATCCCGGATGAACGTACAAATGCCTAATTCTTCCTAAGGCTTGTGACTTCAAATAAGGATCTTGATTGATTCCTCCACAGGCCACCAGTTTACCTGCGTAATAGCCAAGATAAAAAGCTTCTCCAGCCTTTGAAAACTGATTTTCATAAGTCTGCCATTGCCTTAATGTTCTATCTAAAAAATCTAAGTTTTCCATCTTGGAAAGTTTTATTAGCTCTTTGAACTCTTTCGGAAGCGAAGCTTGTGCTAATTTAAATTGAATATTTTTATTCATAAAAGCATCTCCTCTACAAAGAAACTTCAGTTTATTTTAATTGGTTTAATAAAACTAATGATTGCTATTTATTTTTTTCCAACTAATTTGAACTATTTTATCGTTTTCATTTGCTCTTAAAACAAGTCTTTGATCAGAACACTCAATAACTTCTCTAATTTTAATGGAACCAATTTCAGAGTCTTTGCTCGACAATAAAACTTTATGTTCCATGTGATTAGCAATCAATTTATAATCCGCCATATAAAAATAGTGATCAACCACATCATCTTTATAGATTTGAAAGCCAACAGACATGATACCTTCCTCCGTATAGAGAATCCTAGCATCTACGCGGGCATCAATTTCTACTGAATCCCCATCTTCTTGGATCATCTCATATCTTTCCAATTGATAGCTTCCAAACACATTCATACAAACCTCATAAAAAAAGGGAGCTAAAAGCTCCCCTTTGCAAATCTCTTTTTTGATTTCTACATTTTGAATCGAGTTAAAACCAATGCATAAGGCTGTTTTCCACTCTTACCATTTACAATTCTTTTTGCATTAACAACGATGCGGTATTCACCTGGCTCAAACAAAGCTTCAAGCAATTCTAAGTTGTTCGTATGATCTGCGCCACCCAAAACAACATTCCCTGCCTTATCCACTACCATAAGATCAAGATCATTTACCAAGGCCTTCGTTGAAGACGGTGAACCTGGAGCATCCGTATATGCCATTGTTACAATCACTGCTGATCTCTCTTCAACTCTCATGGTGTAGACTGCATTTTCACCTTCAGCCAAACCAAGCTTATTATCACGAAGCATTCCGTAGTCTAAAAGAGGAATTCTTGCAAGGTCCACACGACCATATCCCTCATGAACATTTGGTCTCTTTGTTACAAGCTCTTGCCCTTGTCCAACTCCAAATTGCCCTGGGAATAAGTCTTTTGCTGTATGAACCATTGAAGCTTTCAGCAAAGCTGCTGATGGATTCTTTTGATTTTTTACTTTCACCAAGTACTCACGCATTACGGCGGCTGCACCTGCAGTTAATGGCGTTGCCATTGATGTACCACCAGCCCACACGTATTTATCGTTATAAGCACCCCACAACACACCAGCATCAGCATGGCTACTTCTTGTTGATAAAATATTTGTTCCTGGAGCTACGATGTCCGGCTTAATACGGCCATCTGCAGTTGGTCCACGAGAACTAAAAGCTGCGATTCCATTTGGATTATTGGAAAGTAAATCGGAAGCAATTGGCTCAGCCCCCCACTTTTGATTTCCCCCACGTAGATCCTTTAGTGGAACTTGGATACCACCAAGACTTGTATAGTTCTCAGAGGCTCCAACCGTTAAAACATTTTTAGCAGTTCCTGGTGAACTTACAGAACCTTCATCGATACGACCATTGGCATCTGCATCTTGTCCACTGTTACCAGCAGCAAAAACCAAAAGCATATCCTGGTTGTTCCACATATATTCGTCCACTTGCACAGAGAAATTATTGTAGGCACCAAGGTTTTGAGGAGACCCCCATGAGTTCGTGTGAATTCTTGCTCCATCATTATAAGTTTGTGCAAACATATCACCAAGTTTTGTTGGAACCATGATATTGTTCATCATTCTTGACCACATTCCTTGAGCCACAAAACGTGCACCTGGAGCAGAACCAACAATTTTTCCACCAGACTCAGCACCGGTTCCAATTACACTACCCGCAACGTGGGTTCCATGTCCTTGTGGATCTCCCCAAGAATTTGAGAAAAGTGCTACAGCATAGCCCTTGAACACTCCACCAAAATCAGAGTGAAGATTACCAATTTCTCCATTATCTAATCCAGTGTCAGCCATACCAACGATTTGACCCGCGCCACTTAAACCACGCTCATAAGCGTATGGAAGGTTCATAATTCTAGTTCCACTTTCCAAACCAGTAAGATCACTGTAGTCACCAGTGCTCATAGTTCTAAAGTTATTATTTTTATTTTCTGCAGCCCCTAGATTAGCATAGGCAGTTTCAAATTCAGGA
Source organism: Bdellovibrionota bacterium (assembly GCA_036140815.1). Taxonomy (GTDB): domain Bacteria; phylum Bdellovibrionota; class Bdellovibrionia; order Bdellovibrionales; family UBA840; genus UBA6502. The sequence goes on from JAYZXX010000144.1 coordinate 6,440, forward strand.
ACTTGTTCAACCCACTCTATTCCTTCAATACCAGCGATGGAATAAATTTCGTTATAGGCACTAACTATATAAATTAAACGACCATCAACATCTTCTACACGAGTGTTGTGATATTTGCTGATTTCTCTTAAAATATCTTCTTTATTTTCGCTTTCGCAAATGCGAACTACCAATAAAGTGTTTTTATCTTTCGTAAAAATACTTGGGCGAATTTCATTGCTAACACGAAGTTCAGCCGAGTATGGAATCATTTGTTCAATTTTATCCGCTTGTTGGTTTTTAAATAACTCGCGATCACTTGCAGAGATTTTTACCATCAATGCATCTTCTGGAATGAAGGCCTTAAATTCGGCTCCATAGCTTTCTAAAAGCTCACGGTGTTCATAAGAAAGACTCTCTTTGAACTGCACTATATAATAGTTCGTTTCAGTTTCTTCAGTTTGTGAATTAGTGAAATTGCTCTTTAGCTGAAGACCCTCACTTTTAAGGTGAAGTTGCTTGGCAGAGGCTGCCGAGATTCCCATTAAAAAACTTAATACTAAGCCCTTTAACAATACTGTATTCATATGCTACCCCCCAGTGTAGGGCATAATTGAACCATGCTACCATGTAATAAATCCAGGAAATATTTACATTTTGCTGCAAATAACTTCAGTAAGTCGTCGCGTTAGAGACTTATTTGCTTAATGTAAGATCAATATTAGTAAAAGTTTTATTTGTACTTAGAGATACTTAGGCTTTAGGCAGTGTTAAGGTTTTCCATATTTATAAGTAATCATCGGCACAATACTTGCTCTTTTGTTAGAGAATTCTAACTCTAGGAGTATAGGTTTGAACCAACGAGCATTCAGCTATAAAGCTATAACGATATTTGTAATTTTATGTATTTTTTCTAGCAATGCTTATGCTGCTTGGCCTGCACCCAATGGAACAGCCTGTTTTTCTTCTGCAAGAGAAATCAAAGCCTTAGAAGAATATCAGTTCATGGTCAAAAAAGGCGAGGAAAGCCTCCAAGAATTTATACAGTTCGCTCTCCATCGAATTCCCGGTACGGAACCAGGTGGAAAAAAAATATCTAACATTGAGTTTTCTAGTCTTAATGAAAGAAACAATGAAGCAAAAAAAGAGGCCGTTGCAAATCGTCTAAAACAAATTGACGCCTTCTTTTTAGATCCACAGAAAGAAGGACATTCTTACAAGTCCTATACCATTGAAAACAAAAAACTTTTGTTAGATTTACTTACATCTCAAAAAAATAATATCAAAAAACTGCAACAGGCTTTTAATGAAGTATCACTTTCGACTCCATTAGACTTGGCATTTTCCCTACTGATTTTGATTAGTGACGTTCCAGAGCCAGTGAAGTTTATTGCCGGGATCACTGCATCAATTGCTTTTGCCAAAAATTATTTAAAAGTTCATCGCCGCCTAAGCGCTTTAAAATATCGTGACAAACATATTGTAGACTTCAATCAACAAATGATTGATTTCGTCGATAGCGCTGGTCCCGGGGAATACATGATCATTTCTAGAGATATTCAGGTTTTAAAAAGGGATTTCAACGATTTGCTAGATGCATTAGGTAAAAACAACTCTTCAGAAGAAATAAAAAACACCTTAAAAGAATCCTTAAATCTCCAATACGTCATGCCCCTACTCAATCCATTAACCAAGCAGCTTTGGGGAAAAGAAATTTTCAAAGTTCCTGACACGGAGTTATCAATCGATATAGTTCTTGAGAAGTTGCAAGATGGATACCCTGTTTTAAGACTTCTATATAGAGAGAAAGATCTGTTGCATGACCCAACTTAATTTTTTAAAAAAACTTTTTTATGGCTCTCATTTAGGTTATGAGGGCCGCTTTTGGTCACCTATAATAGCAAGTAAATCTTCGATAATTGGTTGAAGACTACCAGAAGCGATCATGCCTGCGATTCCAAGCGTTGTAGCCAAACCTAATTTCACTGTACTTAAACCAGCAACCGCTGTTAAAATACTTAATCCCCCAGCCCGATGGGCCCAATTTTTATTATCCCAAAACTTTGACTTTCCCTTTTCAAACAATGGACGAAATATTTTTTCTGCTACTAAGGGAGTACTTAAGGCGAAAATCCCCTTTGTCTTTGTAAGCTTACTCAGTTTTGAATTCCCTAAAATTCGATGTACCGCCTTCGCCCATATTGCAAGTTCCGCTAGCTGTTGTTTGTCCATTTGTGATAAATATTTTTTGAGGTATTCTTTATCGAGCTTTGCCATAATTAATAGTAACAACTTTTATTAGTTTTTTTAAAGGACTATTCAATTATTCAAGGTCATTTAAGCTAAATTTATGATTTAAAATCCTATTTCAAAAAACTCTAATAGAAAATGAGTGGAAATGATCAAATAAACACTTAACCAATATCCGCTAAAGACAAAGCTCCAGCACCTTTTTGCAACTCTTCTTTAACGCTTGCGTGACTTGGACTTTGCAACTTAGGGTCTTTTTCAAAGATTGTCATTGCTGCTTCCCTAGCCTCTTGCAGTGTCACTGCATCACGAACTAAATTTGCCATCTCAAAACCTGGAAGACCCGATTGCTTGGTTCCCATAAAAACCCCTGGCCCACGAATCTCTAAATCCGCTTCAGCGATTTTAAAACCATCACTATGTCTTGCCATAATATCGCATCGGTCTTTGGACTCTTGACCTACGGCCTTACCTAACATCAATACACAATACGACTTGTGCTTCCCTCGCCCGACTCGGCCACGAAGCTGATGCAACTGACTAAGACCGAAACGTTCGGAGTGTTCAATGATCATCATATTTGAATTTGGTACGTCTACCCCAACTTCAATCACAGTGGTAGCCACTAAGACTTGAATTTTATTTTCTCCAAAGTCTGACATGATCTGACTTTTTTCATCCTCTTTCATTTTTCCATGAAGAAGACCAAACTTTATTTTTGGATAAGTCTCTTGTAACTTTTCATACTCGCGAGTGGCGTCTTTTAAGTCCATCTTCTCGCTTTCTTCCACCAACGGATAAACGATATAAGCCTGTCTGCCATTGGCGATTTGTTCCTCCATAAAACCCATGACCTTATGACGATTACTATCGTATACAACTCGGGTTAAAATAGGGATTCGACCACTTGGCAATTCATCAATGATGGTATTGTCTAAATCGCCATAAACCGTCATAGCTAAACTTCTTGGAATGGGCGTTGCCGTCATCAAAAGCAAGTGAGGAGCTTTACCTTTGGTTTTTAAAGACTTTCGCTGCTCAACACCAAAGCGATGTTGTTCATCAATGATCACCAAGCCCAAGTTTTTAAATTGAACTTCTTTTTGTATCAACGCGTGAGTTCCAACCACCAAATCTACTTCACCACTCTCTAGGCCGGCCAAACTTTCTCTTTTGGCCTTTGCACCCATATTCCCAGTTAAGAGAGCTACCTTTAGACCTATGCTTTCTAAATATTCTTTGGCGTTTTTAAAGTGTTGCTTGGCCAATATTTCGGTTGGAACCATTAGAGCACTCTGGTACTCGCTGCCTTTTGCAAAGGCTGCAGCCAACATTGCAACCATAGTTTTTCCGCAACCTACATCCCCTTGAATCATTCGATGCATTGGGTGAGGACTTAATAAATCTTTTTTAATGGCTTCAAAAGCCCGTTTTTGCGCTCCTGTCAGTTCAAATGGAAGACTCTTTAAAAATTGACTCACATAAGACATCTCGTCTCTAAAAGGCAATCCATCTTCTTTTTTTAAACCTTGTTTTTTGGCAAACATTAAAACTTCTAACCAAAAAAGTTCTTCAAAAATAATTCGCTTTTGAAAAGGAGTTCTGTAGTGCAAAAATTCACCCGCCGAACCCTTTGGAGGATTGTGCAGATTAAAAATCGCATCATGGCGACTGACTAGATCGTATTTTTTCAAAACCCAGTCTGGTAGTTTCTCGGCAACTGGTGCTTGAAGATTTTTAAAAGCAATATCGTAAATGCTTCGCATTTTTTTAGAGCTGATACGATCAATTTCTGTATATATAGGTAAGATGCAATCTTGATCTTCCGTCTCTACCCAATCTTGAATGTCAGGATGGTGAAACTCTTTAACACCTCGATACTCGGTAACCTTTCCAACGATGCGAACCTTTTGCCCGGTTTGGAAACGTTCGAAATAGCCCCGGTATGGTGTTCGAAAAAACTTACAGGCAATCTTACCAGAATCATCGCGAACCAATACGGTATAAACTTTGCGTTTTGTTCTTCCTAAATTTTGCGAGCTTACGCCAAGAATTTGCGCCCCGATACTTACCATTTCCTCGGGTTCGAGACTGGCGATATTTCGTACGGCTCTACGGTCTTCATAGGCTCTAGGGTAAAAAGAAAAAAGATCTTCTACCTTGTAGATCCCTCGTTTTGCTAAGGACTGAGCAAGCTTCGGCCCAACCCCTTTGATATATTGTACATCCGTATCCAAATACAATGCCATAGCAATGTTTTCAGCAATTTTGCTGTATTTGTCAAAGAATGCCGCCAGAACCAAAAGGAAAGTAACTCACAGCCCACAAAACCAGCAATCTCCCCCAAAAGGGTGGCAGCCACCCTTTCAACAAGTTTTGTCCGGCCCTTGCAAAATGGTGGCTGCCACCCTTTTGCAAAAACTAGAACTTTCACTACAGGCTTTTCCCTTAGCTGTCGCCTTAAATCAAACAAATAGTCTATTATGTCTTTTGCCTATGTGGCCATAGTCGCAGAAAGCGCCCCAGACCTAGACGCTTCTTGGCTTTTACTTTCCCTAAAGCAAACTATATGAAAAAATAAACCATGACTGATTTAGAAATGAATGAAAACCATGAATACATCAAAATTCGAGTAGGCTCCCTACTAGCAGGGCAAGCCATTACCTTTAATTTATACGTTCTTTTAAACACCCGTCACGTTTTGTATTTACGTGCCGGTGAGGTGTTAGCAAAAGAAAAAATCACTCAATTAGAAGAAAAGGGCTCTGACTCTTTTTACATAGAAGCCAAAGATCGTCAGGCCTTTAAAGACTATATCCATAGTAAAATGAACAGTGACGAATTAGATGCTCGCCAGAAAGCTTTTCTTTTGAAGGAAAGCTCGTTTCACCTAGTGGAAGAACTTTTTGAAAAGCCCGATATCGACGAAGCCCTGAGTGAATCCAAAGAAATCATTCGTGATTTCGTTAGTTATGTGGATCAAGAACCTGAAGGTGTGGCTCATTTGATTGGTCTTTCCAGCCACGACTTTTACACCTACAACCACTCTTTAGACGTAAGTATCTATGCCATTGGCTTAGCAAAAATCATCGGTTTTTCTGGGGATGAATTGGTAGAAATGGGGCGTGGAGGAATTTTTCACGATATTGGAAAACGAAAAGTAGACCCAGCAATCATTTGCAAAAAAGGCCCCTTGGATGATCATGAGTGGGCACAAATGCAAAAACACCCACAATATGGCCTTGAAATTTTAAATGAACATGATGTTTCAGATGCCGTGATTGCTGCTTGTTTTGAACACCACGAAAATTTCTTAGGCAATGGCTATCCTCAAGGCTTAGATGGTGAAGACATCCATCCTTTTGGGCGTATTATTTCGATTGTGGATTGTTATGATGCCATGACCACGAAACGCTCTTACAACGAGCCCATGGCACCTTTGGAAGCTATGGAGTTTATGAAAACAAAACTAATTCAAAAGTTTGACCCTGATTTTCTAAATGCAATGTATTCAATCTTGTTTCAACTAGGGAAAGTTTCTTAAGAAGCTTCCCCTAAACCTAGCTGATTATTTATTTCCAATTTTAAGATCTCATCCACAAGCTGACGAATGTCATCATTAGGAGCTTTCGACTCAGATTGACCGAAACTTTCTTGCATTAAGTAGTCTACCCTTTTTTGCAACAAAGCATCTCTTTCATGAAGTTCAAAAGCATCCTTCAATTTTTGATCAAAGAATTTCATCAAAAGCATCCCCTCTTCTTCAATGCCCGGCTTATCTAAATCGTCTTCGATAAACTCTTGAACAAATGTAGGAAGGCTCACAATCTCTTGGTATTTTTCTTGGATCTGTTTTTGATCTTTAACTACTTTTAGAATCGTCATCAAAACAGCATCTGGCATTTGCCCTCTAAACTTTTCTACCAAATAACGAAACTCACTTGGGCTATCGTAGGTTAATAAGGAGTAGATCACAACACCAAGCAACTCTCTTTCCAGTTCTACGCTCTCAGGAAGTTCCTTCTCGATTTTATCCACCAGATCCACAATCATAGAATCTCGATAAGCCACATCCAACTTACCATCAATAATCTTTCTTAGTTCCGGTATTCGATATAGCTTTCTCAATCGCACAATGTGGTAAGCAAAATCGTCCAATTTTCTTTTTAAAGAAATGTTCTTATAAAACGGTTGACGATCTCGAATACTAATTGACCACTCATAAGCAATTTCACGAAAAGCTAATTTTCTATATTCGGCCAGAAAGTCTTTTGTTTCCAACATTTTTACTGCACTTACCTCACTTGGTAAACCTTCATTGTACACCCACTCCCTTTGAAGATTCATCCAATCAAAATAAACTTTTTCTGCCCAAATATGGAGTTTACTGCCATTTTGGTTCATCATAACATAGGTAGTATAAAGTGAAGTTCCCACAGGCAACATAAAGGCCCAGGGGATTCGGTTTAAAAACCTGCCAAATGGGCCTAACTCTCTTTGTGTCGGATCTAAACTATCTACTGTCAGATTTTTTCCTAGGCTACGTTTTTTCACAAAAGGAACAACAGCCTTTAATAGATCCCAAGATTCATAAGGAAGCTGAAACAATAGAAGGCGGTTTTGTAAATCAAGTCTTGGACCCTTTCCTAAAAGTTTGGTCATTAAATCTAGAGCAATTTGTTCTTCATCGTTTAATCCCCTAGCAACTTTCAAACTTTCCAACTTCTGTGCAGTAATTCGAATCATTTGGTGATCCAAGGCATACTGATAGGACTCATCTAAGTACTTGGACCAAGCACCCGACTCATGAACAATACTACTTGATACGGAACTAAATGCCTGTGCTTCCAGCTCAGATAGGCGACCTTTCAAATCAGAAATAGAACCAAATGAATCTAAAGCTTCTACCTCTTCCCCATTGCCATTATTGATCTTTCTATAAGACCAACGCCTTTTCCCGTTTTCTATGATGCGAAAACGAACCGTTAAGATTCCATTTTTTAACTGAGCACCTGGAAAACCGGCCACATTTTCTATGCTTCTTTTCTTCGTGAAATCACTGGACTTAAGAACCTTATAAATCTTGGCGTATCGATCTTTGAGCATACTTGCGTTGAATGCCATATCTGTGTTTTTAACCAAGATATCCATTCGCGAATCCATATTTTTTAGACGCTCAATTAACTTTTCTAGATTCCTCTTACCTCGAGCAGTAGCCTGAATATTACGACTTACCACCGACAAATACTCATCTAAATTAGACTTGGAACGATGATAAATCGCATAGGCTGGCCAATCATAATTAAAGTTGTACTGTCCAATCTTCTCCCGAATAGCTTGCAAAAGATCTGAAATTTTATAGCGGATCTTCATTTGTGTGATGAGTTTGGTTTTTTCCATCATCAATTTATAGTACTTGTCTCGACCTTTCACTCCACCTAACTTAAAAAGCCCCTCTTTCACTTTTCCTAGCGCCAAGAACTGATAATTCACTAGAGCCGGCTTAAGATGATGTTTAACCGGATCATAGGCCTCAGCCATTTTCCGCATAAGTACGGTATCAAGATAATGGAGAGCATAAATACCTATTCCACTAAAACCAATTTCATACAATATACTGGTTACTATCTCCCCACGATCATTAAGGTAGTCTTCATACTGTTCAGCGTTTAGATAACCATGCGGCACTAAACTAAAACTAGAACTTAAAAGGCTGCTATTTAATCTTAGCTCATCCCAGGAGTTTACAGCAAACAAGGCAAAGGCTGCGGAATAAAACTTAATGGCCCAATTCCATCTACCACTAACGATTTGAGAAATACTTCCTGCACCAGAAGAATACATCGCGTATTTTTCCAACTTACTAAAAACAGAATTAGAGTAAGGAGGATCTTTCTCTAAAAGATAGCAATAGGCAGCCTGGTCTTTTACTGTCAGCTCTTTAAATAAATGACTACTAAGGTTTTTCTGAAAAATGGTTTCAACCAACTGTGAGTTATAGTGAAGTTTATGTTCATCATCCTCACAAAGGTCTAAGCTATTATCTAAAATCTTATTCAAATAATGCTTCGCTGACTCTTTAGCTGCTTCACGTAGTTTTTTATCCACTACTTTTTTAGTAAAATAAATTTCTAGAGCAGGTGCTAACTCCGGCGCCATTAAAAGATCTGGAAGTAGTTGAAGGTCTCGACTGATATTTAGATTATTTTTTAAACCACTCCAGACCTCAGTATCAAGATCTTCGATCATCAATTTATAAAAGCGGCTTGGTTTAATGTAAGTTTTCAAAAAATTACTTAAACTAAAGCCGGCACCATAGTCAAAAAGTAATGGATAGCTTTGAATCAAATCAAAGCTCTCAATTCGGAGGCTTGCCAAAGTAGACTCTTTATTTGCTTCAAGAATTTTTACCTCTTCTTTAATTGCCTGGAACTTTTTTTGAAAGCGAGCCCCTCGACCACCAGTCAACGCAAGTCCTTCTTTGGTTTTGAATGCAATTGCCTTATCAAACTCATCAATCACAAATTGTCTTCGGTCAAGAATAGCACCTAAGCGAATCGTACCAATAAAGTAGTCACTAAGCATAACTTCAAATGCTTCTTTATCAACGGCTAGTTTGGCTATCTCCTTGTTTCTCGTAGCTAATGTTCCTGAAACTCTTTGGCTAAGACAAGAATTAAGTTTTTGTTCTTTTTTATTTAGACTGGGAAACGAAAATGCCGAATAGAATTGTCTTTTTGATTCAATATTTAAATAGCTTACCCAGGTTAATAGTTTCTTTTTAAAGTGTTCACTATGAACTTTAAGGCGATAAGATTTAGCGGCAAAGCTATACTTTTCTAAGTCACTATAATTTACTACTGCTTCAGAATCTGAAAATTGGTAGATCTTTAGATCAGACTCACCGGATTCTTCAATTTTTCTATTAGTTTCTTTTACGACATATTCATCGTTGATATTTCGATAATAGGAACAGTAAGGTGCCATAGCATCGATTTTTTCTTGGGCAGTCTCTTTCATATCAAAAATAGCCCAAGTAGCTTTAGACCAAAATAGAACGATCAGACACAAATACCAAAAACTAGATTTCAAAGACATTCTCCCGACTAGCTCTAGTTTTAAAACACATGCTTCGAGAAAACCACAAATTTGAATTTCTTCTAGAGTTTCCCTGGAGGAAAGCATCACCTTTGTAATTTATTTATAGGTTGTTAAGTATCCATACAGTGATAAATACTTTGGCTTAAAAGCTATTTAATGAGGCTCGAAGAACACCAGTGTCTAGCCTAAAAATTAGATACACCTAAATAGGGCCCGAAGTATCGGATGATACTACCATTCCAACTTAACTGAGAACCATAATCAAAGTTATCAAAAAGGAGCCTCCAAACCTTTGCGGCGTCATTTGTCTTACCAATATAGTGAATTAGCTCTGAAAAATGTGGGATCTCAATAGCAAGATAAGCAATCATGAGAATATGCGGCCTTGCCCCATGCGGAAGTTGATTAGGAGCTCCTTGCAAATAGAGCCCTGTCCAATCCACAAACACTTTTCTTTGTTCTAAGATCTTAAAAAAAGTCTTTTCATCAAATAACTTTAGGTCAAAAGGCATTCCTTTGTTCGTGACAAACCCTTTTTCCTCTAAAATTCTAGACACAACTCTTTCATAATAACGGTTCAGTAGTGAACTCCCTATGTAGATCTCAGGCCGAGAATAGCCGTCGTTTTTCATTTCACGAATGACTTCCGAACGTAATTTAACTAAAAATGTTGTTAAGAGACTTTGATTTTCGTGTAGTTCATTGATTTGCATGGCCATTTTCGCCAACTTTGTTGGTAAAACCAATTGGAAATACTCATCCAATTCACTTTTTAAATTTCTTGATTTTCCCCTGAAAGAAAACCAAATGTCTCTAAATTTCTTTTTTGGAAACTCAATGGCATCCTCAGACACAAATTCTCTATAGCTCAAATTTATGTGGCCTCTTCCACTTAGCCAAGCTTTCGTCTTATGCCACTTTTCTTCAACATTACTAAGGCTCTTCAATGTAAGATCATTAATCCACTTATCAAATCCACGCTGGGAACGATTGAAGACTAAAAGTTTATTTTCTGGAGAATATTTTTGGAAAAAATAGTTGTCACTGGCTGAAAGCTTACACTTCGAAGAAGTCGCTAGGGCGTTTCCTGACACAAGTAACATCAACAAAAAGTAGTATAATGCTTTTTTCATTAAGCCCCTAGCTTTGAAAACAATTTATCGTAACTGCTATATCACATTTTAATACACTAGTAATACATTCTAGCCATATACTAAAAGTTTTCCACACCTAAATATTCACCAAAATACCTTTGAACATTTCCATTCCAAGTAAAAGCATCAAGCATAGAGGTATTATCAAACAAATAGGACCACAATAGATCTTTATCTTTACTTGTTCCAATATATTCAATCAATTTAGAAAAGTTTGGAATCTGAGTAGATAGATAGGCCATAATAAATAAATGCCCTCTCACACCATGGTAAAGCTGATTCTCTCCTCCCAAAAGACTAATCCCGTTCCAATCCATAAAAGCTTTTTTATCTGCAAGAAACTGAAAAAACGTCTCTGGCATTACTCGGGTCATGGAAAAGGCTTTCGATTGATTTGCCAGAAAGGAATGCTCTTGCAAAATTTCGGTCAATACAGATGAATAATACCTTTTTATCAAAGCTGTATTTATGTAGGCATTTGGCGCATCGATACCATCTTTTTCCATCAAATCAATGCATCGCTTTCTTAGTTGTATCACAAATTTTACGAAGGTTTCTTTATTTTCGTAAGCGGGAAGGATGGCCTTGGCTATGGGAGCTAAATCTGGAGCCAGAACAAGATCAATGTATTCATTCAATTCATCTCGAACATTGTATCTTCTTTCTTCATGGTATAACTTTTTATCTGAAATTTTTTCCTCAGGAAATAGTATTTTGTCTTCCTTTGCAAACACTTGATTGGGCTTAAGTCCCAAACCGACTTGATTCATTTTTGCCGAAAAGGCTTCTTTTGCTCTTCCCAATATAGCCTCTGGAACAAAGTAAACCTTCTCAATAAATTTCTTTACTTTTATTTGCTCTGGAGAATATTTAAGAGCATTCATTTTTTGCATTTCTCGAGTAAGGTATACAAATGCATTCTCTGAAGTAGATTGCGCACAAGAATCCATATTCGCATTTAAGCTTAGCGAAAACAGACTCATAAGCATAGCCAAAATTTGTGGAAGTGTTTTTATTTTCACAGACTTATCTATTCCAATCTCTATGCCAAAAATCAAGAGCCAAAAGGAATAACTTCCATTTGAATAAGCCTTAAACCGACTATCTATCCTAACACAGACCTAATGCCCGAAATTGTAAAGCAGATGTATATACATTAGACAGCAGCCTAAAAGTTTTTCCAGAAACAGGCTTTATTTCCCCAAGCTAGTCTTTTTTTTGTATGTTGCATGCAAGGAAAATAGGAGAGAATAGGTGTATCTACTGAAAACTACGTTTGTTTTGGGTCTTTTTTTATCAATGATTGCTTCCATAAGCCAAGTCGCTATTGCTAGTACTGAAAGCAGTGAAAATAATTTTTTTGATGGTAGCTTAAAGTCCTCCTGTGAAACCTTAGACCGCATGCGAGACATGGACTATCTCAGTGATTATAAAGAGAACCACCCTACCGAAATTGTATTTCGCACTGAACATTTAGGTCT
>JAYZXX010000145.1:0-11710 GCA_036140815.1 Bdellovibrionota bacterium
ACCGGAAAACGCGTCTGAGCAAAATACTTTTGTTTCAGGAAGCCGGCTCATTCGAAGAACAAAACCGAGAAGTCAGAACAAACTTCCAAAAAACCACAAAGAAGCCCCGGCCGAAGGCCAAAAACACCTCTGAAAAAATACATTTCTCAGAAGGCCGGCTCATTCGAAGAACAAAACCGAGAAGTTAAAGCCACCTTCATAAAAAAACCAAAACCCATCTGTAAAAAACTTCCACAAAAAACCAAAATCCCAAAATGAGACCCACAAACAAATCCCCACCAAGTCCACTAGTTTTCTCTAAATCTCAAAATCTCGACAAACAAATTTACAGGACTATTTTAAGATAAACTAAAACAATTCAACTCCGAAAAAGCTAGGGTAAGGAGAACAACCGGATGCTTAACTTTCTTGTGATTTCACCACAAAACCCGTATCAAAAAGAGTTCAGAAATTTCGTAAAAAGTCTAGAAGGTGTTCACCACACCATCGTAGATAATATTGATTCCGCGAAAGCGAAGATTCACTACAATCGTCCTCAGGTTTTAATGGTCCATATTTCAAAAATCAGTCACACTAGTTTAAAGGGAATTGAGCAGATTAGAAGCCCCTTCGACTTACCGGTGATACTTTTCACCAATACCATTACAGAAGCGGATATAATTAAGATCAAAGAAATGAAGCACTACTATATCCTTGGAAGACCTTACCTTTCTCGCGATGTTTTAGGGATCGCTTTTAAAATGGTACACAACGAAATGCCTGAGCAACAATTACACAGAAGATATATGACAAATCAATTCACGAGCTTAAGTGGTCTTGATTCAGATTTAAATATGGAAGGTAGTATTACCAATTTAAGCATCAGTGGAGCAAAAATTAAACTCAATGCTCATTCTGCATGGAAAGAAGGAGATTTAGTTAAACTAGACATCCCTTTAAATAAAATTAGAAAAAGTCACAGTGTTCACGCAAAGGTAGTTTGGGTAGAAGACTTAGAAAGCGACAACGAAGTTGGTGTAGAATTTATTCCTAATGATGAAGTTTATAACCATCTTTTAAGTAGTGTTTAGAAAATAGCTACATAAATTAAGGTCAAAAATTGTAGTTGCATCTATGAATACCGATTGGTTTTTAATGAAATTAATTATTATTCTTCTTTTTCACCAAATAGCATTTGCCACTGATTTACACCAGTTCGCGGCTTCAAAATATTCAGACTACGCATCCCATCCACAAAGTTGCGAGGCAATGTATTATGATTTATTTAGAGATTCTTCTAAAGTTAGTTTTCAAAGTACGGATGGGGTCAACACATTACCGAGACAAAGCCTAAATGAGCATTTTTTTACCGAAGGACAACTTTGCTTTAAATGCTTGCAAAGCGAGCTCGAGAATAAGAATAGAAATAAAGTGGAACTACTCGATATCACTCGTGACCTAGCTGGTTTTCAAAACACATTTGAGTCAGCAAAAAAATTATTTACAAATGAAATAGTAAAAAACATGCCTGATTCTGCTCAAGGAACAAAGAAGACCTTCATTCAAGCTTTTCAAAACATGAAATTAGAAACACCCGAAGCGAACGAAAAGAGCCCTGAGAAAGATTATTCAATATATGCCCTTAGTGGTGTTAAAGAGCCAAATATTGTTTTTCCCAAACCTTGGATAAAGACAAATGGGAGTCAGATAACAAGAATGTTTTGGTTAGGCCATGAGTTATCACATATGGCTGATCAACCTAATAAGCTAACAAAGCAATGTTTGATCAATCAAGGTTTTACTCCCCCGCTCAAAGACAGATCAACTGAAGGTCTAATTTATGAACGTATTTTTGATTATGAAAGACTAGAAAAGTCTACGAAATTATCAACCAGACAAATGGTCAAATGGCTCGTGACTTACAATAATAGACTTGAAAATCTTGATCAAATCAAAGAAATAAGGAATTCAGATCTAAAAGAACAAATATTTCAAGATTATGCTCGATCCATTATAGCCCTTGAATTTAACGCCAAAGAAATAAAACGAAGTTGGAATAAGCTTAAAGATTCTAGAGAGAATCCTTTTCCCATTGAAAGAGTTTTTACCACTATCAAACACTTGCCTTTAAATGAGCTATCAAAATTAATAGATGATAAATCTCCCGATTTAGCCAATCAACTTAAGACAATCGCTCAAAGCGGTAATGAATCGTCTGGAGGTGGTTTTGAGTTTGGTGAAGCAGGAAAAATAAAAAAAATGATTGATGAGTGGGAATCTAATAATAATTCTGAGCGTATATCTAAATATTCTAAACGCTTAAAAACATATAACAGCTACCCCAGTCAAACTGAAGAAGCACTCTGTGACTTAAGAGCCATAAAGCTAGCAGTTAAATCTCTTAAGAATTCTTCCATGAGTGCAGAAGATAAACGTAAAGCAGCTCAAGCAATCTTGTTCTCTCTGCCCCCACATCCATACACTGGAGAGACTGAGCGCCTTATGAATAAAATTGGAGCAAAGAAATTAAACCAAAACCGAGTTTTTGAGCTTTTACTATCCAATCCTGAATTTCGGGAAATTCTTGGATGCGAATTCAAATTCATGCCTACGCCGCCTCATTGCCTTAAGTAATGTAAGTTCTAAGCCATCTGAATGATGGTAAAATCAATAAATGGACTGAAAGTTTAGTTTCCCATCGGTGATTTGATCGTTTAGTGTACCAGAACTAGAAAAAGACAAAGATTTATCCGGCGCTAAACATAGTTACTTGCAGCTTAAGCCATTTCTATTAATTCATGAATGGCTTTACGAATCCCTGTGTAGACTTCATGAGGTTTTGCATCGTACATATAGGCCGGAGCGCTAATCACTTTATGTTCACGGTCAGTTACAAAATCATCCACATTGCAATCAATATGCTCGGCTCCTGTTTTTTCGATTTCCGCAGCAGTTGCCTCATCGTTTCCAATACTAAGTGCAACGCCTTCTTTTCCCAAAACTAAAGACAGCATGGCTGGAGCAATACAAAATACGGCGATGGGTTTACTCGCGGCGTGGAAATCCTTAATGGCTTTCTCTAAAACAGGTAAAACTTTTCCCTTAGAGCCATTGACTGCAAAATCACTTAAATTCTTCGCTGCGCCAAAGCCACCTGGAATTACCATGGCATCAAAATTTTCTTCTTTTAAACTTTCAAGATCGGTAACTTTTCCACGAGAAATTCTTGCTACATCTTCAAAAAGATTTCGCTCATTACCGGTTTCTTCGCCACTATTGTGGTCCACTTCTTTTTGGGTCGACTTCGGAGCAAATACTTCAATCGTGGCACCTTCTTCGCTTAGAGCAATTAAACTACTAACTGCTTCAGTGATTTCTGCTCCATCTAAATACCCACAGCCACTCAATACAACAGCTACTTTTCTTTCCATATAAAACTCCGTAATAAATTACTTAGAAATTTGAATCCTCAATTGATTTACAAAAAAACAAATAAAACCAAAAAGCTTTTATGACACTGGTTTTTTGGTTTTATTTATCCTAATAGAGAGATTGAATTTAGGCAAGCCTAGGTCACAAAATGGAAATGCTTTTAGTCTGCGCTAGAGCTATTGCCAAAATTTGTAGAATGAACACATTGTTGTAGTGGATATTCAGTCCCATCTAGCTCAATTTTCACCGAAATACAGTATTCTAAGGTTCGAGCCAACCATGGCACATCGGGACTAATTTTATATTGATGATGATACAGACCTTCCTCTCCTTCTGGTGTAATCACTTTTTGTTGGAAATCCAAAGAATAAACTCTCATCTTACAACTAGTCATTCCAGGGCAACCTGCATCTTGAATCACTTGTGGTGCGTCTTCTACTGCAACCGAATAGTTAATATTATAAAAAGTATTGGAGTAAGAAGATGGATAATTGATATCCGCTAAAAAGATTGCATAAGTATCACTTAACATATCACCAAGGCATGCATTTAAATCGGTCTTAAATTTTTCTAACTTGCCGTTAATTTTTTGCTGCTGCGTCTGAAGGTAGTAGAACTGTAATCCTTCAGAGCCATCGCCATAGCAATCCGCCGTTTGAGTTTCATAAACATCTAAACGAGTGACGATTTCAGCATCCAAATCATTTCCAGCAATACTACCATTTTGAACTTGAACCACAAAATCACCTGTACTTAGATTGGGGTTCATTTTCAAAACAATGTCTTCAAACTTTTTTGCCACATCTGAAATCGTATAGGCTTGCCCTAAACCATCATCTTCCAAATCTTTTGTACAAGAACTTAGTACGAAGAAAAGACCACAAAGAAGCATTACCCAAACGAGCCTTTTTTCATAAAAAACATTTCTCATATAGAATCCCAACCCCAAATCCACAATGGCAGAGGCAGACAACTAGAAACAAGGTCAAAGTCTTTTGAGTCCATTTGCGTTGCTACGAAAGGAACTTTCGGGCCAAACACGTATTGCACAAATTCAGACTCTGTAAACTTCACTTTAGAGTGTTGGCTAGAAAACTCTATTCCAGTTTCAGAACTTTTAATTTCAATATCAGTTCTTTTTAGTGCGCCTTGCAAATACTTTTGAACTTTCTCAGCAAACCTCGGAGCATTCAACAGCTTAATCATTCCCAACATACCATGATGAATGGTCACATTTTTTGCCGTTAATGTTCGAATTAAATTCATTGAATGATAAGGGATCATCCAATGCAAGGTCTTCTTTTGAGTTTTATGAATGTAAGTGGCTAATTCAAACAAGGCATCCATTGCCCCACCCCATTCATGAATGTAGTCTTGTAGATCAGCTCCTTTACCTTCAGCCATATAGGCAACCAATTGGCCTGCATGATCCCAAGCTGTATAAACTCTTTGATTTGGAATTTTTAAATACTCTCTTACTTGGTTTTCAGTACGAACACTAGAAACCGTGTGCTTTTGAAAAACTCTTGAAATTGCCTTTGGGTCGATTTTATTACCTTCACGGATTTTGTATTTTCCACTAGGAGCATCCACCAGAACCTGATCGATTTGAGCTGTTAGTTCTGAACCTGCTAGTTCAAAGCCAATTTTTCGATAAAAATCAAATAGGTTGGTCCACAAAATTGCAAAGTCACAGTCCTCAGACTTAGCCGATTCAATGCAATCTTTGATGATTTGACTAGAAAGACCTTGGTTTCGATGCTGCTCATGAGTAACCACAGAACCAATGGCAGCAAATTTATATATGGCCTGAGGGCTTTTGATTAATATGGGTGCCCAAACCGCATGGGAAACCACTTCCTTATTATGATTATAAATCACCCGAGCATTACGCTGGTTGGTTTGCGCTAGCGCCATTGGGTACTCTTGAAGAATGGACCACTCAGTATCAGGTCGAAGTTTCTTGTTTAGAAATGAAATAATATCACTATATTCTGTCTCTTTAGGAACTCTAGGTCCTTCCATCCTTCCTCCTTGAAGAATTGGATTGATCACACCCTATTATATCTAGAAATGAACCATTTTTGGGGCTTTATAAGAAATTCAAGACATACGGTGAGCCAAAACAATTCACTGCATTATTTTTTCCTTTTCAAGCTGGGCAAAAGTCTGTAAAACCGGAGGAAGAAGATCAATTTATCTAACCCAACGAGGTTTTTAATATGGCAGAAATCGAAGAAAAATGGCCAGAAAACAAACCAGGCAAGTTTTATGTAGACCAAGCGTGTATTGCTTGCGACGCCTGTGTTACATCTGCGCCAGATAATTTTATTATGGATGAAGACGAGGGACATGCTTACGTTTCTCGCCAACCAAACTCCCCTGAAGAAGAAGAGCAGTGCATCGAAGCTTTAGAAGGCTGTCCAGTAGAAGCTATTGGTGACGACGGGAATTAATCGTCGTCTCCTCTGCTTTTGCTTCTAGTAACTTAGTTCCTGAAGCAATTTTCTCATCTAAAGATTTTGGACTTCCATCAATCTTAAATTCAATAAACTTCTTAGTCGCTTTTTCTAACAATCCAAAATAAGCACCCGCTCTTGAACCGTGGGTTGTGGGTAACTCTGCAGTTAGTGTGGGTATTCCCAGCCACTTTCCTGCGTAATTGCCTAAACTCCCTGGGAAGGTACCATAAGCGTGATAGCGCAAATCAGGTGTTGCCTTCATCATTGTGTATTTTAGATCTTTACAAGAATCCAAATAGGCTTCACTAAATTCTTGCTCAATTTTCTCTTTAGGTCCGTCATAATCTAAAAAATTCAGAGGAGCGTGAACCGACAAAATCTTTTGCGGTTTAAAATTATAGATTAACCACTTTTGAAATAGAGTTTCTGGTTCAGAATCTGGATTCTCTCCTGGGAAATACCTTCTTCGCCCACTGTATTTACTTTTCCATAGCTGCTGTGCCGAGGCTTTCCACTCAGGAGTAGAAAAGTTTCTATTCAAATCCACTTTATTGTAATTGGTTCTAGTACCTGTAGTGTATCGCAAAAAACCATCAGGATTTACAATTGGCGCGATAACCACAAAATTATTCTCACAGATCTCAGGACGAGCCTTAATCCATTCTACCAAACGAAAACCATAATATACCGGAGTAATTTCATCACCATGAACTGCTGATAAAATCAATGATCGATTGGTCGACTCTGGATCACCACATTGATAGTAGATCAAAGGGTTCTTATCCACTGTATTTGCGTAGACTTCCCAACCGGTTTCAGGGAATAGACTATAATCCCAATGGTATTTAGAAATCCTATCGTGGATTTTAGACATTAGACCTTTTACCATTGAATCTCTATTTTCAACTTGTGTCGCTTTCATTTGTTTTTCTGACTCAGCAAATAGTTCACTGAACAAACTAAACGAAAATAAAATGTAAATTAGTGCGTGCTTCATAATCGATATTATCTAAAATCTTTCCTAGCAATTCTATGAGCTTTTTCATTTTTTAAAACTACTAGACTGGGCCCGTGATTCGGAGTCTGCTGACTTTCGTCCTAGTCCATTCGAAAGTCAAAACAAAGAAATACCTTGGTCTAAAATACTTTCAAGTTCCACTTCATTTTCTTAGGATTTCGCCCCTTTGTTGACAAATGCCCCATAAGTCGTGATGATTCATACTATGATCGTTTCATTTCTAGAGAGTTTTAAATACATTGGCCACTTCTATCCAATCGCTTTTTTAAGAGTGTACCTTGGGTATTTTTACCTAGAGCAGGCCAGCTTTCATTACAACGGAGATTTCTCGATCCAACCGCAATTGAGTGAAATGATCAATCAATGGGCTCCAAGTAGTGGCGCTCCTGGTTGGTACCAAGACTTCTTAATCCAAATTGTTGCCGAGCAATGGCAATTTTTTAGCTCTGCTATTTCTGTCACTGAGTTTTTAATTGGTCTATCTTTAGTACTTGGGTATTTAGTAAGACCTTTTACTGTCTTAGCTGCATTTGTAGCTATGCATTTTTTATGGATTTCCAGTCCTGACCAGTCTCTTCTCTACAAAACATTGATGGCAATCAATTTAAGTCTTTGTTGGCTAGGTGCGGGACGGTGTTTTGGGATCGACTACTATTTTTATAAAAAAATGCGCGGATGGCTTTGGTAGTCAGTTTGCTTTCTTTTTGATCTGTGAATTAAAAAAGTTACTAGCAGTAGCTTCACGCCACTTTCTAACTTTATCATCTTCGATACATAGATTTTCTACATTGTGTTTCTTTAGACGCTCTAGTTGCTCCGAATCGAAAATTCCACCTTGTGGTACGTATTTAATAAATTTTTTATTATGTTTTAATTGGATATAGTAATCAATACTCACAGGTTGGCCGGCAGTGATACTATCAATATTCACTTTATACATTCCTTGATCTTCGGATTTTGTATACTTTGCTTCAAAGAAACTCGGCGCAACTTCAAGAAATGATACTCCGACCTCTTCGCCCATATGAGATGTTATATGAGTGATCTTGGCAGATTTCTTCATCATAGCCGTATAGCTCATTGTATCTGTAAGAATATAAAATGGATCTAATAATTCTAGATACAAGCCCTCTTTTCTTAAGGCTTGAAGAAGACGTTTTCTAAATGGCCCCGATAACTCCGTACTAACTATATTATTTTTTCCAGCGGCGAGAGCAAGGTAACCATTGAAGTGTTCAGAGGTAGCTGCAAAAATCACAAGACTTCTTGTTGAGCTAGTGTCCACCCTCATAGAGTCTCCCTCTGTAGAAAGGCTTTCAATGGCATTTGCTATAGCCCCTTCAAAGGTCTCAAGGTCTCTTGCTTTCTTTTCTTCTGAGCTAAGTTCATCCCAATCACTTGTGTCCTTAACTTTAGAAGGATCTAACATCTCTTCTAAGTCCTGCTCAGAGGATTTAGACTTTACAGCTTTCTTCTCACCATGTTCGATGGCATAAGACTTTTTTGGTTTTAATTTTGAATACTCTGGCTCCTCATACTTCGACT
Organism: Bdellovibrionota bacterium; assembly: GCA_036140815.1. Lineage (GTDB taxonomy): Bacteria > Bdellovibrionota > Bdellovibrionia > Bdellovibrionales > UBA840 > UBA6502. The sequence continues at coordinate 8,437 of JAYZXX010000145.1, forward strand.
CTCGCTGATTAGAACGATCTAATAACTGTTCTTCATTGAAACTCTCTTTTAAAGCATCGGGGTCTTCCGTTTTTCGAATCAGATCATCATATTCATCATAATCTTCTTCATCGTCGGCTGCTTGTTTACCCGTCCTATTTTTCCCATTTGCCTTTGAAGGTTTTCTCCTTCTAGATTTCTTTTTACGAGAAACGACTCTTCCCTCAGAGTCTTCATCGTCAAAGAATTCATCATCTTCATATTCATCTTGATCGTAGTCCTCATCAGATTCATTATAAAAACCCTCTTGGCTAGCTTCAAGCTGATCATCAACTGCCTCATCAATATCCTGGCCAGATTTCTTTTTCCTTCGCTTCCTTTTCCTTCTAAATTCAGCTAAATCATCTGGAAGATCTGAATCTTCATCCTCATAGTCTTCATCATTCGAGCTAGATCTAGCCTCTCTTGAAGCCTTCCTTCTTTTTTTCCTTTTCTTTCTGAAATTGGAAACTTTTTCCCCTGAGGCATCATCATCTTCGTAATCTTCGTCCTCATACTCTTCATATTCATCATCGTCTGATTCAGCAATTGCTTTTACAGGCTTCGAAGGCTTATTGCTAGTTAAACCCTGAAGTTCCTCACCTTCATACTCCCCTTCATCCGCAGACTTCTTTTTTAAATTTGTTTCCTGAGATTCATTCTGTTCTTGCTTACTTTTTTGCTTCAAAGCATTTTTCATCAAAGATGCAAGATCAAGATCCTCATCATCTTCATCCTCATCATCAATGAAGAAATCATCGTCCTCATCAACATACTCATCATCTTCTGAATACTCAGCTTTAGTCGATAGTCTTTTTTTCTTGCGCCTTCTTTTCCTTTTGCGAGTTTTCAGGTCTCCACTTTCATCTTCATATTCTTCTTCATAATCTTCGTAGTCGTAGCCTTCATCTTCTTCAGAGTCATAATCTACTTCTTCGTATTCATCCTCAAATTCATAGTCATCGTCAAATTCTCCAGACTGTTTCTTTCGAGATTTACTAGATCTTTTTTTAGCGCTGACTTCCCCGTCTAAGCTTTCATCTTCATAGCCATCTAGATTATTGCTTTTATTACTTTTTCTTGATCTTCCTCTAGTTCCAACAGAGGCAAAATCTTCGTCATCGTAATCCTCATCCTCATATTCACTCGACTCATCAACAAACTCATCATCATAATAATCTTCATCCGTCGAAGCTCTCCTAGGCCTTTTCTTTCTACCAGAAAAGTCTTCATCTTCGTCGTCAACATCAAAGAACTCAGGCCGCTTTCTCCTAGCCTGCTCCGCATAGTATTCTTGCTCCTCTTCCTGAGTCATATTCTGTGGCTTCTTTTTCTTACGTGCGTAAAGACTTTCCCCGGATTCGTCCTCTTCACGATGTTTCTTTCGAGCCTTTTTGGCATATAGATTCTCAGAATCATCTTCATTACTTTGATGATTTGAAGAAGCATCTACAGGAGCATTGTCAGGCTGAATCCCTTCTTCAGTCTGCTGTTCCCTATGAGCCATGATCCGCAACATATTCATCACAGAAGCACCACTTAAAGTACTAGTCATCACATTGGGCCAACCACAATCTTTCAAAAATTTGGTTGTCTTATAGCCAAAGTCTTCTGGATATATAATTACGGGAATATTAAAAGTAGTAGATAAAAGTTTCGCTACTTTTACAGCGTTCATTTTTGGCATATTCGCCGACATAAAAAGATGCGTAGGCTTTTTAGCTACAACATAGGTCAGAGCCTTTTTAATACTACTCATCGCCGAAGCAGTCATACCAGCATTGGAGATCTGGCGCATCACAAGCCGGTATTTTTTTGGGGCATTGGATACCACCAAAACATGATAATCTGCAAAATCTATCTCGTTATTTGCCATACAAAGAAACGCCTTTCAGTAGTTTATCGGTTAAAGATTCTAGGTATTTAGGTCCAATTTTTTACTTTTTTCAGTAGAGCCAACATGACTCAAACAAGGCTATAAATGCATTGCGTAAATCGACTTTTAGATGGGTTTTCGTACAAGTTTGCCATTAGATCGTATATATTCCATCCCAAATTGAGAAAGGACGATGAATATGAAATTACAGCCTTCTTTTGGCCGCCTGGCTAAAAATCCAAAATCTTGTGCAATTTATAATCAAGAGCTAAAACTTAAGTCTGGTGACACGATCCAGTTGAGTGATCCTGATGTAAACCGAGCTTTCGTGGCTTGTATGGATATGTCTGCCGTTTTAGGTGGAGCCGCTTCTCATTACGGTGGACCTGCTGCTTTTGCTGAGATTAACTCTGTAATTTATGGCTACGCTTTTCATAAAGCCAAACAAGAAAACAAAGATTGGTCTGAACTTTTTCATTTTGTAAATGATGCTGGCCACTGTGAAAACGGCATCTATGCAATCAAAGCCAATTATAATTTTGCTGAGCTAGACTTTGAAGCTCTTAAAAAATTTCGCTCTATGGAAAGCCCTCTGACTGGTCATGGTGAAGCTCATATGTTTCCACAAGGTGTTTTGATTTCTAACGGACCTTTAGGCTCTGGAGTAGCACAAGCACAAGGATTGGCTGCAGCCGACGCATTTGCTGATAATAAAAATCGTGTTACAGTTTTAAGTCTTTCTGATGGTGGAGCAATGGAAGGAGAAGCTAAAGAAGCTTTAACTTCAATCCCTGGTTTAGCACAAAGAAAAAAGTTAGCCCCTTTCATCTGTATTATCAGTGACAACAACACCAAGCTTTCTGGACGCATTGATCAAGATTCCTTTTCTATGCAAGGCTATTTTGCTAGTTTAGAGCAACAGGGTTGGGATTACCGAGTTGTGGAAAAAGGAAACGACCTTGAAAGTGTATTGGCGGCATATGAAAAAGCAGTTGATGATGCTTTAACTAATCCTAGTAAACCAATTCTTCTTTTAACAAAAACGCTTAAAGGGATTGGCACAAAGAAAACGGCAGAAAGCGCCAGTGGAGCTCATGGTTTTCCTTTAAAATCTGCTGATGATCTTCGTCCTTTCGTTGAAGAGATTTTAAATGGCAAAAAAATGCCAACAGAAATCAACCACTGGATTGATGACCTAGAAAATGCCTCTACTGATTCTTCAAGCTCTAGTGCTCCAGCGATTAAAAAGGAAAAAATTCAAGTCGGTGTTGCAAATGCATTGATTAAAGCCCGTAAAGAAGGATTGCCTGTAGTTAGTATCAGCTCTGACCTTGCTGGCTCTACCGGAGTTGCTTCTTTCCAAAAAGAATTTCCAGAAGC
>JAYZXX010000146.1:0-10442 GCA_036140815.1 Bdellovibrionota bacterium
TTGCATGCAAATCACTTAATAGGAAGGTGCTAGCTAAATAGTCAGCAAGTAGGGTTTTTTCCTTAATTTTTTTATGCTGAATACGCTTTAAATCCATAACTGAGGAACTAGCATTGATCACCTAGTATGGCTAGCCTTAAAAGTTAGCAAAAAATAAGTTTAGCTTATATTTTCAGCTTTTTACGCTCTGGTTATATCTTGCAATTTCCTAATTAGTTTAACAAAATGCCAGCATAATCAACGTCTTAGCACTATTAAGAGGGGAAAAATGCTAGAGCAAATTAAAGCCATCCCAAGCAAACTGAACTCTCAGTCTTCTGAATTTACAGAAAACTACAATCATATGAAATCTTTGGTCGAAGACTGGCGAAAGAAAATTGAAATTGCAAAGTTGGGTGGCGGTGAGAAAGCCATCGAACGACTTCGTAAAAAAAATAAATTAACGGCACGTGAAAGGGTCGAAGGATTAATCGATCCACAAAGCTCTTTTTTAGAGTTTTCAACTTTGGCAGCGAATGGAATGTATAATGACGCCGCTCCAGGGGCCGGAGTTGTGACAGGAATTGGTGTTGTTTCTGGTTATGAATGTGTGATCGTTGCCAATGATTCTACGGTTAAGGGGGGAACCTATTTTCCTCTTTCTGTTAAAAAACATTTACGAGCACAAGAAGTTGCTATGGAAAACAATCTGCCTTGCATCTATTTGGTAGATAGCGGTGGAGCCTTCTTACCTATGCAAGATGAAGTGTTCCCTGATAAAGACCATTTTGGGAGAATTTTTTATAACCAAGCAAATATGTCTGCCATGGGAATTCCACAAATCTCTGTGGTGATGGGGAGTTGTACGGCGGGAGGAGCATATGTTCCTGCTATGAGCGATGAGAATGTAATTGTTAAAGACAACGGTAGTATCTTTCTTGGTGGGCCTCCATTGGTGAAGGCGGCAACTGGTGAAGAGGTGGACGCGCAAAGTTTAGGTGGTGCTGCGGTTCATTGTGATATCAGTGGAGTGACCGATCATTTCGCTGAAGACGACGAACATGCTCTGGAGATTACTCGAAGCATAGTGTCTCATTTGAATCGAAAGAAAAGCACTGTCTTACACCAAAAAGAAATTCATCCACCACTTTATAAAGAAGACGATATTTATGGAGTGATTCCAAAAGATCCAAAGACTCCTTTTGACGTCAGAGAAGTGATTTCTAGATTAGTGGATAATTCTCACTTTCATGAATTTAAACCAAGATACGGAAACACCATTGTAACTGGCTTTGCTAGTATTTACGGTTACCCGGTTGGGATTATTGCTAATAATGGTGTTCTTTTCAGTGAGAGTGCATTGAAGGCAGCACATTTTGTTGAGTTGTGTACGCAAAGAAATATTCCTTTGGTGTTTTTGCAAAACATCACTGGCTTTATGGTTGGTAAAAAATATGAAAACGAAGGAATCGCCAAACATGGGGCTAAGCTTGTAACAGCGGTAAGTACGACTCATGTTCCTAAGTTTACGGTTGTTATAGGTGGAAGTTATGGGGCCGGAAACTACGGTATGTGTGGCCGCGCCTATGGTGCTCGTCAGTTGTGGATGTGGCCAAACGCTAAAATATCCGTGATGGGTGGCGAACAAGCAGCCAATGTTCTACTGACTGTAAAAATGGATCAACTTGCACGAGAAGGAAAAAGCATGAGCCCTGAGGAGCAAGAAGCCTTCAAAGCTCCTATCTTGAAAAAATATGAACAAGAAAGTTCTGCTTATTACTCTACAGCAAGGCTGTGGGATGATGGAATCATTGACCCGAAAGACACTAGAAAAGTTTTAGGGCTAGGAATTAGCGCAAGTTTAAATGCAGAATGGAAAAAGACTGGTTTTGGCGTCTTTAGAATGTAGAGGGGATTTATGTTAGAAATTCAAAAGCAAAAATACGTTCATCAAATTACTTTAAATCGTCCAGATCTACACAATGCCTTTCACCCAGAGATGATTGAAGGCATTACCGCTTTTTTCCAAGACGCAGCAAAAGATCCGGAACTACGAGCCATTGTTTTGAAAGCAAATGGTAAGAGTTTTTGTGCCGGAGCGGATTTGAATTGGATGAAGGAAATGGCTTCTTATTCTAAAGAAGAGAATCAAGAAGATGCCATCAAATTGTATGAAATGTTTGAGGCGATTTATAGATGCCCCGTTACAGTTGTTACCAAAGCCCACGGAAATGTTTATGGCGGTGGCTTAGGCTTACTCGCTGCCAGTGATATTGTTGTTGCTGAGAAACACACTAAGTTTTGCTTTTCAGAAGTGAAATGGGGTTTAAGCCCAGCAACCATTAGTCCTTTTGTTTTAGAAAAAATGAATGCCTCAGCTGCCCGTGAATTTATGTTAACAGCAAAAAGATTCTCTGCATTAGAGGCAAAGGAATCTGGCCTTGTTCGCTTCATTGGTCACGAGGATGAAGTGGAAGACTACCTCACAGCAACGGTAGAAGCTTTGGTAGAAAATGGTCCTCAGGCCATGCGAAAAACCAAAGAGCTTTTTAGTTCTTTCCGAGAAAAATCCGTTGAAAAAAACAAAGAGTTTACAGCAGAAGTAATTGCAGATTGTCGAGTGAATGATGAGGGGCAAGAGGGCTTGAATTTCTTTTTAACCAAAGAGATTCCAAAGTGGAAGGCGAAATAATGGCAGAGGTTAAAAACTTTAAAAGAATCGCAGTATGTAATCGTGGTGAAGTGGCAGTCCGAATCATTGAGGCATGTCATCAATTAGGTATGGAAGCCGTTTTATTGCATTCAGAGCCAGACATTGGCACCCGTGCCTACCGCATGGCGAATGATTGTGTTTTGTTAACAGGTGACTCTCCTTATCTTGATATTAAGCAAAATGCTGAGGCCGCAAAAAATGCTATGGCCGATGCGGTCCATCCTGGTTTTGGTTTTTTATCAGAAAACGCCGATTTCGCTGAGGCCGTGATTGGGGCGGGTTTGACTTTTATAGGGCCAATGCCAGACTCGATTCGCAATATGGGAGATAAAATCTCGGCCAAAAAACTGATGGAAGAAGCGAGAGTGCCCTGCATACCAGGCTACAAAGGGGAAGATCAAAGTCTTGAGCGTTTGAAATCTGAAGCCTCAAAAATTGGCTTCCCTGTTTTAATCAAAGCCGCTGCCGGTGGTGGTGGAAGAGGGATGAAAGTTTCACGATCGAAAGCGGATTTTGCAGAGCAATTGGATTCGGCGAAGCGAGAATCTTTAGCGGCTTTTGGGTCGGACCAAGTTTTCTTAGAGAAGTACCTTGAAAACACAAAGCACATTGAATTTCAAATCTTTGGCGATCAATATGGAAACTACGTTCATCTGTTTGAAAGAGAATGTAGTGTTCAAAGGCGTCACCAAAAAATCATTGAAGAAGCACCTAGTCCTTCTTTAAATGATGAAACAAGAAAACTTATGGCTGAGGCAGCTGTTCGTGCGGCTGAAAAAGTAAATTACATAGGCGCCGGCACGGTAGAGTTTCTTTTGGCTGGCCAAGACTTTTATTTTTTAGAAATGAACACGCGCTTGCAGGTAGAGCATCCTGTAACGGAGTACATTACTGGCAAAGATTTGGTTCAAACGCAGATAAAAGTGGCCATGGGTTCCCCCTTACCTTTTCTACAATCACAAATTGAGAAAAATGGTCACAGCATTGAATGTCGCCTTTATGCTGAAGATCCATATAAAAAAGGCATTCCAAGTACGGGAGAAATCTTTCATCAAAAATTTCCAAAAGGCGAAGGTCGTAGGTTTGATTACGCATTTGATCCAGGGGATAGCGTAACAAGTTTTTATGACCCAATGATCGGCAAGCTAATTGTTCATGCTGAAAATCGCGAATTAGCCTGTAAAAAAATGATTCAAGTCCTACAGGAGACGGAAATATTTGGCATTCAAACCAACATAGATTTCTTGGTAGAAATCATTAATCATCCAGACTTTTTTACTGGTGTGATGACTACCGGTTTTATTGAAGAATATTTTTCCAATGCTTTGGGTGAGAAGAAATGGTCCGAAGAAGAAATGCAAGTGGTAGAGCAGTTAATGATCCAGCTTGCAAATCAATATAACCAGCCAAAAGAAAAGACCTTAGCTGCTTGGCAAAACGCTTGGAGGAATGTGTAAATGAAACACTTAGGAATTAGACTAGATCAGTTAAGTACTCGCATTCCTGTTCATAGACATGGCTCAAAACTTTGGTTTCACTTTAAAGGTAAAAATCACTGTTATGAAATTCCAAATCGTGCCAGTGGCGATCAAGAAAATGCCGAGGCGGCAAAGGGGATTTTCAAAGCTAGCATGCCTGGTAAAATTATGAAGGTTTTTGTGGAGAAGGGCCAAGAAATAAAACAGGGTCAGGTTCTAATGGTAATGGAAGCGATGAAAATGGAATATGCTATGGAAGCAAGTTTTGATGGTAAGGTTATCGAACTAAATCATTCCGCCGGTGACCAAGTTTCTTTAGGTGATTTACTAGTGCAAATTGAAAAGCAAGAAGGCTGATATGAAAGTTAAGATCACGGAAGTTGGGCCAAGAGATGGACTTCAAAATGAAAAATCAGTATTTACGATTGCGCAAAGAAAATCTTTAATGAATGATTTATTAAAAGCTGGAGTTAAGCATATTGAGCCAGGTGCCTTTGTTTCTCCAGTTTGGGTGCCTAGGATGGCAGGTTCGGATAAGCTTCATAAGCAGTTAAGTAAATCGGTTTTTCCTAAGTATAAAAATATTCGAGCTACTTATCTAGTACCTAATGCCATTGGCATGCAGGCAGCGATTGATGCTGGTGTTAAGGATGTAGCCATTTTCGCTTCTAGTACAGAGGCTTTTGCGCAAAGAAATACCAACTGCAGTATTGCAGAAAGCTTTGAGCGAATGACGGAAGTAGTAAGTATGGCTAAAAAGAATAAAATCAAAGTCCGAGGATACTTGAGCACAGTTTTTGGATGCCCCTACGAAGGAAAAGTTTCAGAGAGCAAGGTCTTGAAAGTTGCTGAAAAAATGTATGATTTTGGAGTTTATGAACTTTCTTTTGGTGATACCATTGGCGTGGCCAATCCAAAACAGGTCAGAGGTCTAACTAAGAAGCTGCAGAAGCTAATTCCCAACGAAAAAATTGTGATGCACTTTCACGACACTAGGGGTATGGCTTTAGCAAATATCCTAGCTTCTTTAGACTGTGGCATTAAAAACTTTGATTCGAGCATTGGTGGCCTTGGTGGCTGTCCTTACGCCGAGGGTGCTACTGGCAATGTGGCTACCGAGGATGTTGTGAATATGTTACACCAAATGGGTGTTAAAACAGGTTTAGATTTAGAGCAATTGGTGAAAACCACCCGTAAGCTAGAAAAAAGCATGGGCAGAGCATTGCCAAGTAAGCTCTCAAAGATTAAACTAGCTTAAGTCATAATAAATTTGGCCTATTTAAAAGAGGTATGAAATGAGTGTTGGTCCTTGGCAGGTATTATTAGTTTTAGGAATCGTTTTAATTATTTTTGGTCCAAGTAAGATTCCAGGATTAGGAAAGTCACTAGGTGAGGCAATTCGCGGTTTTAAAAAAGGACTTCATGAAGACGAAATTGACGTTACTGAGAAGTCTAAAATCGACGAGAACAAAGACAAAGAATAGATTTTCTTTCATTCTTTTAGTGATTTCATTTAAAAAATTAGTAAGAATGCACCCAAGGCTTAGTATATGGGTGCATTTTTTATTTAAGGAGCGAGTAGCATGGCAAATCCATGGGCAGTGGCAAAATTCGGTGGAACATCAATGGCAAACGAAGAGGCAATTCGTAGAAGCGCCTCAGTAGTAAAAAGCAAAGGTGATATCCAAATGGTGGTGGTATCAGCTACTTCAGGGACTACCAATCAATTATTAGATCTTGTGGAAAAAACCCAAACTGTAAAATGGGAAGTTTGCCAACAGGTGATTGAGGCTGTTCGTATTAAACATTTGAAAATTGCACGTGCGATGGAGTGTGATGATGAAACCCAAAAAGCCGTGGATAAACTACTAAAAGAGTTAGAGACCATTGCCAGAGGAATGTTTTTATTAAAGGACCCTTCTCCAAAAGCGATCGATCGAATTCAAAGCATTGGGGAAAGGCTTTCATCCCACTTTATGAGGAAGGCGCTTCTAGATCTAGGTTATAGAAAAGTGAACTACTTAGATGCTCGAGACATCATTCGTACAAACGATCATTTTGGAAAAGCTCTCCCTGATATTAATAGCATTGAAAAAATCGCTAATGAGAAATTGGTACCTGAACTAAAACAAGGATCTCTTTTTGTAACTCAAGGTTTTATTGGTAGCACGAAAGATGGTTTTACTACCACTTTAGGTAGAGGCGGTAGCGATTATAGTGCGGCTCTTTTTGGAGAAGCCGTTCACGCCAAAGATATCCAAATTTGGACGGATGTTAGTGGAGTTGCCACGACAGACCCTAGAATCTGTCCTGCGGCAAAGCCTATTCGTGAAATTAGCTTTGAAGAAGCGGCCGAGCTTGCAACCTTTGGAGCAAAGGTTTTACATCCAACCACTTTATGGCCAGCTATGCGTAAAGACATACCCGTTTTCGTAGGAAACAGTATGGCTCCAAATGATCCAGGAACTTGGATCAAATCAGCTGCGGATGTGCAGCCCTTATTAAGAGCAATGGCCATTCGTAAAAATCAGAGTCTATTGACTCTAACCACACCTCGAATGTTACATACCTATGGTTTTCTAGCCAATGTGTTCGAAGTTTTTAAAAAGCACCAATTGTCGGTAGATCTAATTACAACTTCTGAGATTTCCATCGCCATCACTTTGGATAATTCAGAGATTGTTGATGGAGACTTGATGGAAGACCTTCAGCAATTTGCGGCGGTAAAAGTGGATCATGATTTAAGTTTAATTTCATTGATCGGTAATAACATTCAATCTACCGCTGGATTGTCCAGAGATATTTTTTCTGAAATTTCTGATGTAAATGTAAGAATGATTTGTGTAGGAGCCTCTGAGCACAATATCTGTTTTCTTGTAAACAAAGAAGACGGGGAGAGGGTTTTACAAAAGCTTCATGGAAAGTTTCTGGAGAACTAAAAGAGCCAATTTCTACAATTTGCTACTGAATACAGGGAAGTCGTTGACTTCCCTTTTTTATGGGCTATAAGCCTCTCTTTACTTTGTCAAAATTTCTGACAATCCTAGAAAAAGTTCAGAGTATTCAATGATTTTCCTATAGTTTTTTGTCTTATGATATTAGCTATTGATAGCCCTTTTTGAGGAGACCCTATGAGTTTAAAGTTCACCGTCCTATTTCTATTGTTTATTGGTCAGCATTCCTTTGCTTCTGATTGTTTAAAAACTCGTGGTGCTTTTGATATTGGTTCAGAAGAAACCAAGTTAAAAATTGCTGTAGTAGATACGTGTAAAAACAAGATTAAAGAGATTTTAGTGGAGGAACGTCGTCCAATTAATTTTTTGGGAAATGTGATTGCTGAGCCCAAGAACGAATTTACTCTTGAGTTTCTTTTGCAAGCTGCCAGTGAAATCAATGAGATGAAATCTTTAGGCGAAGAATACCAGGTACAGGAATGGACAGCTGTTGTTACATCTGCTTTTCGAAAAGCGAGTAATGCAAAAGAATCTAATGAAAAGCTACAAATCTTAACGAGACTTAATATTGCAATCATTGATGATAAATTGGAGGCAGAGATTGGATTTTATGGAGCTCTATCTATTGCCGATACGCCGAAAGAAAAGCTGGTGGTAATGGACCTTGGTGGAGGTTCCGCTCAAATTTCTTTTTATGATAAAACAGCAAAAAAAGTGAAATCCTATACCAACGAATTATCATCACGACATGCTAAAAACTTTTTATATAAAGTGATTCAAAAAAGAGACACCAGTCTTAGAAAAGATCAATGGGACCCGAATCCTATTAGTAAGGATGAAGCGCAAAAACTATTCTCTTTCTACTCTAAGATTTTATTTAATGAATTCAACGAATCAAAATACCTTGATTTTTCTAGTGTTAAATTACATTACCAGTTGCTACAGCCAGATACAAAATTAGTTGGTATTGGTGGTGTAATTGCAAAAGGGGTTGGAAGAACACTGACTGGTGAAACTTACGGGACTTTATCATTGCAGAGTTTGAATGAAGGTTTAGAGGGTTTAATTAATAAGTCTAGTGATGAATTAGGTGGTGGACCTTATGTGCAGACTGATGTTAGTAATGTTTTATTAGTAATGGCTTATCTAAATACTTTTGCCCAAAGTAGTAGTGCACAAGTGCAGTACGCCAATCTTAGCTTAACCGAGGGGCTTTTAATTTTTCCTGAGCTGGTGAAGCAATAGGGTAAATAACTTGCCTAGCATCTTTAAAGCAATTGTGATAACGATTTTACTTCCTCTTTTATTTATAGAAGTGGAAGCCAATTGTGCTAGGTCTAGTGTAACGAAATCTAGTGAAATAGATGAAAAAGTCGAAGGCTTCCTGAGAAAGGCTTTAGACTTGAAAGACCTCAGGGGGTTTTCTCAAAAACTAATAGGCGGTAAGCTTTGGGAGTTTGATGGGCAAAGCCAGGTCTTAAAGCCAAGCAGTAAATTGAAAAATCAAATTTTAGAAACTGCAGGAGTTTTTGACTCCACAGAACTTTCCAAATCTAGGAATACCTTATTTGAAGCTACACAGTTTTCAAAGCCCTCAGAAAAGCCTAAAAACTACCTTTATATTATAAAAGCAATTCAGCTGTTCTATAAAAGGAGCTTTCCAGGGGATAAAGCCTATGAGCCGGCTTTGGGTTTAGATATGGATCGGGCTTTGACTAGGTTGATGTTTCCTAGTTTTGAGCAGGGGTTAAAAGAAAATCATCAACACTATTTTAGTTCTCGCTCTTTCTCAGTTGTTACACCAGAGTTTAATCAGAGCTTTCGAGGGATGTTGAGTTCTTTAATTTTGAAGGTGCCTCACGAATTGATTATAAGTACGTCGATAAGTGATTATGGAGGAATGCCCAAAGGAATCCCATATAAATCCAAACCCAAAATTCAAAAATCTCAGGGGCCCAATGTCTATTCTGGTAGAGTGAATGATATGTATAGAGCAATAGCTCTGAAAAACCAAATGGACTATCCAGAGTATAGAGATGAGGCGGGGATTCTTTCTCCTTCAGAAATGGTAAGTGTGGACCCTAATCGTAATAGAACAAGGACGAATGGCGTTTTAACAGTTGCTAACAAACACAACGAAGGTAAATATTTTCCTGGGCTTAACCCAAATATGGAAACAGTAGAAATAGTAGGGCTCTTTATATCCATGCGTGAAAGCGAGTTTTTAGAAAGCTTGAAGAAGAAAAAGATTACTTTTAATTTAGATGAGAATACTAGCTACAGCGACAACCTTCTGAGGGCGGCAATACATTATTTTTGGGCTAGAAAATTAGGCCTACCAGTAGTTTTTTTTAACAATTAGATTTGTCTTTCACTTTTCCAATGATTTGAGCCTAATGTTTTTTTGGCTAGATATTTAAGAAGTAAAAAAAAAGCTCGAGTTTAATAATCTCGAGCTTTTTTTATTTAAATTAATTAAAAAATGAAAGTGCTGCTTTTTCAATTGCAACAGAGTCAAGACCATGCATTTTGTAAAGCTCATTGGCAGTGTAAGCACTTTGTCCAAACTTTGCTTGAACGGCTAAACTCTTCACGGTAGCACTAGAGCCAGTAGCAGTTAACTCACTGGATAGAACGGAGTGGTAACCACCCAAAGCTTGGTGCTCTTCAATTACGATTGCTTTACTACCACAAGCCTCGATTTCTTTAAGTAACTCACTGGATATTTTGTTTAGAGTTGCTGGGTGAGCAATTGTACACTCAATGTTTTGAGCGCTTAAAGATTCCGCGGCTTTGATTGCTTGAGGAACCATTGATCCAATTGGGATTAGGCAAACTTTTTTAGAGCTATCCTGTGCTTTACGGACGAAACTAACTTGATCAATTTTGTATGAAACTGACTCTTGGTAGTATTGTGGGAAGTTTTCACGGCCCAAGAAAAACACATAACTCATTGGAGTTTCGCCTTTTTCTTTCGCTGACTGAAACTCACTTACAGCTTCATAAACTAAAGCTTCTGCTTCTGAGCTACAGCTTAGAGCGATGGTTTTTACATTTGGAATGGCATTTAACATTGCCATATAAGTTAAACTTTGGTGAGAGGCACCATCAGCGGCATCTTGAAATCCAATGTGGCTAAACACAGCAATCATTGGTGCTTCAGATAGGCTCGACATGATAAACGGTAAAGCCCCTTTGGTTGTTCCAAATTGTGCAAAGGTATCAACTACAGGAATAAAACCAGTTAGAGAAAAACCACATCCCAAGCTAACCATATTAGACTCGGCAATACCGATGTCTAATGTTGCTTCTGGAAAT
>JAYZXX010000147.1:0-3816 GCA_036140815.1 Bdellovibrionota bacterium
TTGAAGAATTTTTTCGATTTGATCAGCCATAAAGCTTTGACCACCAAAACCTGGCTCCACTGTCATAACTAAAACCAGATCCACTTTACCTAAGACATCTTCAATCTCAGAAACCGGAGTATTAGGTTTAATGCTCAAACCCACTTTCTTACCAGCCTCTTTAACTTGGCTTACAAAGGAGTCAAAGTCTTCGCAAGCTTCCCAGTGACAAGTTACAAGATCAGCACCAGCCTTTAAATAATCACCCACCCATTTCTCTGGCTTATCAATCATCAAATGTACGTCTAAAAAGGCATCATCGATTTGTCGAAGGGATTTAACCACAGGAGCACCAATGGTTAAGTTAGGAACAAAATGACCATCCATAACATCCACATGAACCCAGTCTGCACCCGCGGCAATGACCGCCTCAACTTCAACACCTAATTTAGAGAAATCAGCAGATAGAATCGATGGGGATATTAATGTTTTAGCCAAGTTTGTCTCCTATTTTTAAGTCGGTACCGGTAAGGAACGCACCCACTTCCATTTTTGGCTTATTTTGCGGTTGAATTTCTAAAATCTCAAGGGATGCTTCACCGCAAGCAACGGTAAAAGACTTTTTTTCCACCGCCACTACCTTTCCAGGCTCCCCTTTTTGATCAGAAATAAGCATTTTATGAATTTTCAGCATTTTTCCATCACGGTAAGTCAATGAACCTGGCCAAATTTTCATGCCTCGATAGCGATTGAAAATTTCTCGGGCGGGCAAGGACCAGTCAATTTCTGCGTCTTCTTTTTTTAGTTTTTTAGCAATGGTCACCTTAGAAGTATCTTGTTGCTCACTAGATAAATTTCCACGAATGTAGTCCATTAAGTCCACTCGGATTAAATCGGCACCAAGGTGCTTTAAGCGGTCGTATAACACCACAGCATCCACATCATCAGTCAGTTCCACTTTGCGTACACCGATCACATTTCCTGCATCCAATGCCAAATCGATTTTTTGCAAAGTCACTCCCGACTCAGTATCACCTTCCATCAAGGCCCTTTGAATTGGTGCAGCTCCACGCCACCTAGGTAATAGGCTTCCATGGATATTTACACATCCACGATGAAAGCTATCCATTACATCTTGTTTTAAAATTTGACCGTAGGCCACAACAACACCGATTTCTGCATTACAAGCGCGTAGCTTATCATTGCTTTCTGGATTATTACTCGACTCTGGAGTAAAAACTTCTAAATCATGCTTTAAAGCCAGTTCTTTTACTGGACTAGCTTTTAGTTGCATTTTTCTGCCAGCGGGACGATCTGGTTGGGTCACTACTAATAGAACTTCATAATGTTCATCTTGAATTAATGCATCAAGGGCTGTCACCGCAAAGTCTGCGGTGCCCATGAATACCACTGGAACTACGCTCATGTTTTATGCCTCAGCTGGTGTATCTTCGTAACCGTATTTTTTAATTTGTTTTGTGATTCGGTTTCTGCGAACCATAGAAAGACGTTCGATAAAAATCTTTCCGTCTAAATGGTCGATCTCATGTTGAATGCAAACTCCCGTCAAGGAGTCAGCCTTAATAAAAATTTGTTCGCCTTTTTCATTCAAAGCTTCCACTTCTACATAAGCAAATCTTTCTACCTGCTCGGTATAACCAGGAACACTTAAACAACCTTCTTCCCATTTAATCTTTCCTTCTTTTTTTGTGATTACAGGATTGATTAAAATTAATGGAAATTGAATATCTTGTTCAAGATCAGTCATATCTTCTGTAGTGAAATTACCTTGATCATCTTTTGATCTAGTATCAATCACTAACATACGAATGTTTTTTCCGATTTGTGGAGCCGCTAAACCAACCCCTGGTGCATCGTACATAGTTTCTAACATATCTTGTCCCAATGTAGCGATCTCATCAGTCACCTCATCTAGCTTGGTAGACATCTTTTTTAAGATCGGATTTGGGTATGTAATTATCTCTAATTTCGCCATATTTTCCTCAACGAAGTTCATTTATATCTAACTTATATTTTAGCACAAATACCCAGTTTTTGCCATCAATTCAAGCCAGAGCCGTTCTAAGGCCTTTATTTTAAATATTTTTTAATGAAATCCTTAATAATCCCGGTGTTTTTACTTAGATAGCTTTAATATGAGGTCATTTGTTAGAGCCTATCGGATAAAGCATTTCAATTAGGAGAATAAACCTAAATCACTCAAAATAAAAAAGCCCACCAGGAAAGAACCACATTCTGATTCTACTTGATAGGGCCTAAGATCTTAAAATTACCTTTCAAGATCCAAAGCTGTTATAAAGCTAGAATGAAAGAAAAATACAAAGTAGGTCAAAAAGTAGACTTAGAAATTTTACGGGAAACAGACCTTGGTTTCGTTGCCTCCATCAATCAAGAAGATGAGGGCCTTCTTTATCATGAAGAAGTCTTTGAATTGTTAGAGCCAAGACAAAAGCTCCCCGGATATATTAAAAAAATTAGAGACGACAATGCCATTGACCTAATTTTGCAAAACCTCGGCTACCTTGGAACCAAAGAATTGGCCGATGAAATCTATCAGTACATAAAAGAGGAAGGGGGCTACATCCCCGTTAATGCCAAATCTAGCGCTAAAGAAGTTCATTACCACTTTTTAATAAGCCGCAATAAATTTAAAATGGCTCTTGGCTTTCTGTATAAAAATCGTTTGGTTGAGATTACGGATGAGGGCACTCGAATTATAGCTTAAAAAAATGATCGATTTTAAGTCATAACTAAAGCACCTATAGTCCGAAGAAAACATAGTGTTCTAGTATTTCTTTGAAGTGGATTCATTCTCACAAAAACGCTCAGATAATTCTTACCAAGAGCAAAAAATAGTTCCTAATCAACTCAATTTTTACGAAAAACAGACTGATGCTAGTTTATACTCTATAGATTTAACAATTTATTTCCAATGACTTCCACAAATCTGACGGAGAAGTTTAGAAACGATAAAAACTTTGACAGCTCAATATATATTTTTTGCAGCAAGTTTTTTTGAGTCTCGTTTAGATTATGGAGCCATGATAAACTTCAGTTTAGGTATTAACCATATGAGATCTCTAATATTTACTCTTCTATTATCGCTTTCCTTTAGCCTTTTTTTGGGGGCCAACGAGAGCTCCCCTTCCAAAACAACGAACAGGTGTTTTCAAAGCGCTAATCCAATCTCTTTTGAAATGCCAATCAATAGTCGAATCTACGACCCTAAAGAAAAAAGCATTGCTATGGATAGTAATATCGAATTTTATAGGCTTAGATTTGATTTAATTTTTTCTAAACTTCGAAGTCTAGATACAGACAATCGAATCGTACAAATAAAAAAAAGAATCATATTCCATATTAAAAAGAACTTCCCTGGCAATGAAGAAATTATCGATGAAATTCTAAATACCTACGCTGATCTGGCCCCTATTTACGATGGATATCATCAAATCGTTGACCTTTTACAGCTAAACTTTAGGCTTTTGAAAAGTTTAAGCTTTGATCAAAGACTTATCCAGCAAAATAAACTAAAAAACAAATTGCCCCCAGAACTTCACTTTGTACTAAATATGAAGCTAGAAAATCTAAGAGAGGATTATGAGAAATATATAAGTATCCAAAAAGTGTCTAACTTCCTTTCACAATCAACACTCTTTATCCCCTCGTACCATGGTCTTGAAGAATTTAAATTCTATGTTAGCTCAAAAACCCCTTTAGAAAGTCTCCCAACAGACCTGAAACTTACGGTAAAGGCAAATAAAGTTCAATATACCTATTCTCACAACGAAAAATCATATGACCCAGAATTATTTA
>JAYZXX010000148.1:0-13302 GCA_036140815.1 Bdellovibrionota bacterium
TTTTAATTTTTGAAGAATAAAAAAGCTACATCCTTTGTGTAGCTTTTTTTGTATCCCATTATGCATTGAATCTTATCTTATGATTTTTAGAATATTTCTCGGTAGAATTCATTTAATCTTTTATTAAATTTTCCAAACCGGTTTAATTCACCGAATTTAAAAAACTCCTCTTAATATTTGTTAAGTTTCTATTATAGTTTAATGCTTTTGAACCCAGCTGGTTTTGGGATTTCATAAAACTCTGCTTGTTTTGCAGACTCTCTAAAGTTCTTCAACTGCATTTGTACTTTGGCTGATTTACTTTCAAGAGATACCACTCGCACCCCACCTTCCCGCTTTAGCCATTCAGCGGTCAGACCTTTGGTTTCACACTTTTTAGCAAGGCCCTCATTAGAATACTCACACTTCCAATCATATTTCTTAAGATCTTCATCAAACAAAATAGCACTCAACCATTTTGGGTCCACCTCCAAAGGAACCAATTTTGAAAATGCTTTTTTCGAGGCCTTTCCGTAATAATACTTTCTCTGATCAGGTACGATTACCTGTACCTGATCACGATTATAATTTAAAGAGGCAACATGGATCCCAAGGCTCGTTTCTACATCTAGACGAACTCGATCGGGTCTGATTGCATTTACATCAATGTATACTACGTAACTTTTGTTTTGTTTCAAATCTTGGATTAGGGTTTTTGCCTGCCAACGACCCTCTTGGTAAGAATCAAATCTTTTCGGGCCGGTTGCACAGGAAGTTTGTAAAGCCACTGCTGATAGCAGCAGACTACTTTTCAGAAGAAATGCTACGCTGAGGTTGGGGTTCGGTAATTGCTTGCGCTTCCATTGTTGCTTTTTCCAGGTTAAGTATTTTTTCACCGATTTTACGCTTTTCTTGATCATTTGCTGTCAACTCCATGGCTTTTTGGTACATCCACATGGCTTTGGTCTGCAGCTGGTTGCGAAGATAGGCATCTCCTAAGTGCTCAGCAATGATCGCCTCTCCAGGTTTTAAAGAGTGAGCATGCTCCAGCTGTTTAACCGCGTCGCCATATCTACCCTTTTTATACAAAACCCATCCAAGCGTGTCAGCAATATATGCGTCATCTGGTCTAATATCTCTTGCTCTTTCAGCAAGTTCTAAGGCTTTTTCTAAATTTTCGTTCATTTCTGCAAAGGTATAAGCAAGATAATTCAAAGCCTGGACGTGCTCAGAATCAATTTGCAAAACCGTTTGCATACTAAGTATTGTTTTCTCTTTGTTACCTGTCTTGTCATGTAGGGAACCTAAGAAAAAGTGAATTTGAGGATTTTCTGGAAAACGAGGTGCTGCTTTTTCTAAAACAGCTAATGCCTTTTTCCATTGACGTTTATCATCCAATAAAGACACATATAATGTATAAAACTGAGCTACATCCTCTCGAATTTTCAATGAGGCCTCAAGCCAGTTTACAGCTTCAGTGTACTTACCCTGCACCTTATAAAGATAAACTCCATGAACCACAGCCTCTACATAAAACCCACTTGCTGCAGTAATTTGTTTAAACTGATGAATGGCATTGTTGTAGTCTTTCATCTCTTCATAAACAGCCGCTAAGTAAAAACGAATCTTATCCGACTCAGGAACTTCTCTTAAAACTTCCTGCAGTTTTACAGAGGCTTCTCTAAACTTTTTTTGCTCAATCAACAAAAGAGCAATCTTCACTTTCACACCAATGGAATCAGCTGCTGCTCTTTCTAAAATTTGAAATTGTCTTAAGGCCTCATCATAGCGCTCTTGCTCCATAAACATGCGCCCTAGAACTTCGGCCACTTTCTCGTCAGCACCAAATCGATCCTGGAAAGACTGATAAAGATTTATTGCCTTTTCTGTTTGCCCTTGTCGATCATAGATTTTTCCCAATGCCGTAATAGAGTCTACAAAACTTGGTTTAATTTCTAAGGACTTTTCATAGGCCTTCTTAGCTGAATTTACTTTTTTATCGTCTAAATGAATTCGGCCAATGTAATAATATGCTAAATGCCCAACTTCACTACCTTTGCGCGAAGCAATTTTCTTGAAATGACGGATGGCTTTAGTGTTTTCACCTTGTTCAACGTAAATAGCACCAACGTAAAGAGCCGCCTCTTCATTTTTTGGTTCATAGGCTAATACTTTTTGATACTCTTCTTCCGCTCGATCGAACATACGAAGGGTAGAATATAAACCACCTAAAAGAATGTGAGCTTCTGTTAATTGGGGTTGGTACTGAATTGCAAGCTCTGCCTGCTCTATCGCTTCACTGACAAAGCCTTTTTTAAGGTATTCACTAGCTAAGCGATATCTCACTTGTGGAGACTCTGGGTCATAAACCAAAACCAGACGAAATTCCTCGATGGCTTCATTCACTTTTCCGTTTAAAGAATGGGCCTCGCCCATCGTGAAATGATAGTCTGCTTTACTTCTCAAACTTACATTATCAATTAATGCGCTATCGGCCTGAACGGGTGGTGACATAGATGCTGGTGCTCGTTGATCAAATACTTTCATGTTTAACGGGGCTTCGTCTTGCTTTGGTCCCATAGATGTACAAGCCACCATCGAAACCATCCCAATCAAAAGCAATAATTTTGAAATTACCAACAAATCCCCCTTGGAGTTCTTTGCTAACTCTTCGGAAATTGCTGTAATAATCTTGATTTAATGCACCTTTAGAACAGTGATTTCGGACCTAGGTGGGGCCCTGTAGGCTATAATTAACATTTCACCCACATCTTAGTTTTTAGTAAGTAATTTTTGTTGTAAAACTTTTGGACAAAAGTAGGCCAAGCTGACTGTCTCGTTAACTAGATATCACTTAAGTCATAACTAAACAGAAACTGATCGTTGCGGAGATTAGTAGATTTCTTTTAAGTGGCCAAGATCATCCAAACTAAAACTAACTTTGTTCCCTGACATAATTAGCTCGGAATCAGGAGTATCTTGAACTCCGTTAGGACCTTTAGACCAAACAATTAAATGAGTTGGTAAACCGTAAGCATCTCTTAAAACCTTGTAGTTATAGCTTTGCCCCCAGGGGTCTGTTCCCGCTAATCCTTCCCATTTATTTGCACTATGAATGCGCACAGAGGCTGGTTCTCGACTGCCTTCTTTTGAAGAAATTCCTGTATTCCCAACAAGTTGTTTTGTCAGTTTTTCACTCAACTCCATCACTTCAAACTTGGCTTTTGAAAGTTCATTCGTTTTGTCTGTTTTAAATAAAATGGGTAAAGATATAGCACCAACGATAAATACTGCCAAAATGGTTGTGAACAAATCAAATAAGCTAAACCCCTGTTTTAACTTATTTTTTACGGAACTACCTAGACTTTCGTTGGCTTCTATCATGCCTAAACTTTCGGCGCGATTTACTGATAACTTAACTAAGAAACTAACCTTTTCACGTTTTTAACAAGTCTATATTGAGATTGAGACATGGCTCATCGCGCAATGCTACTAAGCTAAGCTAATTTGCTTTCTTGACAAGATGTGGCGGCGGTAATACTGTCCGTCATGTCGGCTTGCAGCACTCCATTGGGGGGTCCGTGGGCTAAACTGAACTTGGGGTTCTTAACGTAATCAAGGGGAGGTATCAGTTGAATACGCTTAACCCAGCAAACAGTCCCATAGCTTCTTCTTCAAAGGCCAGCAGCAAAGTAAAAATCATCAAGAGATACCAGAATAGAAAGCTATATGACACACAACAAAGCTGCTATGTCACACTAGATGACATTGCAAAAATGATTCGCGCAAGCGAAGAAGTAATGGTTATTGATAACAAAACCAAAAGAGACATTACTGCAGCAACTTTAACTCAGATCATTTTTGAATCTGAGAAAAAAGCTGGTGCCTATGCTCCTTTGGCAACTCTTAGAGACATTATCCAAAACCAAGACGGTAGCATGTCTGCATACTTGGCTAAATTGGGTGCATTCGATGCCTCTGAGAAGATCAAACCTGCAGAAACTCCTGCGATTGAGCAAGTATCTGCTGATCAAAGCAAAGCTTCATATGATGATCTGAAAGCTGGTCTTGACCAAAGAATTAGCAACGCAAGTGCAAGCACCGGTGTTGATTCTTACACAGACAGCGATGACTTTACACCTGAGTTACCTAATTCGAATAAGACTTTTGGATTATAATTCTATATAGGGGTATGGAAATCTAAATCAAAAAAGCCTTGGTAATTACCAGGGCTTTTTGTTTTTGGGAAGCATGGGATACCAAACATTGGCCTATATCTACAACTAGCCTAACTTGATGAACCAAAGCCTACCAAATTTACTCGCTAATAAATATAAAGTAGCCTGTTTTACAAGAGCCTGATTTTACTCAATATTTCCTCACAAGTGTTAACACTTTAGACAGTTTTTTACCTAATATAGCAAATAAGGAAGCTTTCATGTGGTATATGCTTTGCTTATGTAATAAGCAAAAGGCTTAAAGCGAGGGGGAAGTATGAGAGCAGTCTTAGGAATCACATCGATCAGTTTAATGTTACTACAAATTTCATGTGCGAATAATTTGGATTTTAATGCGGTAGAGGAAAATAACCTTTCTTCTAGCTTAGAAACTACCGAGGAAATGGTTCAGCTCGGGGATATGTTAATGTCTAAAAGTGTTTATGAGTCTACCTTTTCAGGTGAACAACACATTGAAGAAGAAGACAGCCTCTTTGACTCCAGTTTAGACACAAGTCTTGCTCAATACCCTGGTGTGAAGGCTTGGCCAAATGGAACAATTCCTGTCAAATTTCACAAAAAAGTTACGTCTGCTGAAAAAAAGAAGTTTTTTGCCGCCTGTAAAAAATGGGGCGATAGCACATCCGTTAACTGTATAAACCGAAGTAATCAAAAGGCCTACCTTCACGTTGTAAAGTCCAATTCAGGCAATGCTTGCATGGCAGATTTGGGATACAGTGGTAAAAAAGTTTCCATTTACTTACCGAATGAACACAACTGTTTTTCTGAAAGGCATTTATTGCATGAGATAGGACACATTTTGGGTTTTATGCATGAACACCAAAGACCAGATCGAGATAAACATATTATCGTAAACTGGAACCGCATCCCAACAAGCCAACAAAGTGCTTATACAAAGTACAGTGGGTCAGGAACCATCTCCGAAGAATTCGACTTTAAATCTATTATGTTATATGGCTCTCATTCCGCCGACTCTCGTGGTAATGTTTATGCTGTTATGAATATGGCAAGCAACCATAACCGAGGTTGGAATCCACCGATGGTTTTATCCAAGATTGATCTGGAAACCGCCGCAAAAGTTTACCCAAAAAGTTCTGGTGGTGGATCATCTTCAAGATCCGTGGCTAGTGCACCAAGAAGCCCCAGTACTCAATGTGTATTCATGCGCGGAGCGAGAATTTGCTATATGAGATAATTTTCGAGGAGAGACTAAGTCTCCTCTTTTTTTTAGAAGAGCAGTTTAAAGTCAGATTTAATAATATGAATACTTTTAACGGTATTATATCGATCTGGCTTCTCAACACATAGGGAAAGAATAGCATCAGTTTCTAGATAATTCTTTTCAAAGCGCTCCACTCTTTTTAGTTTTTTAGCGGAATCAGCATAACAATCAAAAGCAGACTCCATACTATGTTCAACATGTTCTTGGATACTTTCTAGCTCTTTACAAAGCCTGTCTCCACTAAAGTTTTTGCTATACTGAGCAAGATCGCTGACCAAATCCATTTTCTCTACAGCCATCTTTCCGTGGATTTGAAGTTGCTCACAAGAATCAGCCACTGCATTTAAACAAAAAAAGCTCATTAGAACTAAGAATATGTTACTCAAAATTTCCTCCTTGATTTATATAAGCTTAGGCTAATTGAATTAGTGGAAAAAGGGAAATGTCCTCAAAGGCGGGATGCGGTATAGCTTTATTTTTATTTCTCATCTAAGGACGCAGGTTCTAACGTCATCTCTGACGACCTTAATAATTTGGGGAATACTAAGTATTGATCCTTACTAAGAACAATTTGAAGCTTTTGGTTTGTAGGCTGCAAATTGACAGAAGAAGGATTTGTAAATGCTTTTATCTTTTTGGTGCTCGAATGTAACTCGATCACTTCCCTTCTTGTTTGAATATTCACAAGTTTATTTTCACTATGATTTAATGGAACTTTGCTAAGTTGGATCAACTTTGGAAGCATAGTCCATTGCCTTAAATCAGCTTGATCCGTTACATCCATAATGATCATTGCCAAAAAGGCCGCCCCTTGGTCATCTTCTTTTATCTTCTGGCGAATTTGATCTTTTGCCACTCTGGCGGCGATACGTTTTGCCAACAGTTTCCCAAATTGCTCCTCAAAAGCATCTATCGCTAATTTATCAATATTTAAAATGGTCCTACTTGCCAAATTACTTTTACCAAGCGCATATGCAGACTCGTAAGTGTGAATTGAGTCTCTAGGGACTAACATAGGTAAACGGGGCCAGGCTGGATTGGGAACTTTTACCGGCCCCATCCCCTGATAACTAATGTATAAAATATCTTTTTGTTTTTTCCGTTCTTTCGCTTGTTTTGCTGAATAATTATCTACTCTAAAAAGCTTTTTCCATTTTCGATGTTTTTCCCACCTCTGAGAGACAAAGGAGCAAAAAATTAAGTCATCCCCGATACCAGGAAAATTTGGACTCAATTCATAAAACTTTTCATATTCAATACAAGAGTCGTCCCAGGATTTTTGCTTTTCCCATAATATTGCCGCAAGATAGTGGGCTAAGGGATTATCGCTATATTCTCTACCTGCTTGATTTCGATAGGCGTTTAATTTGTCATTTAACTTTCTGATTTCTACCAAAGCCGCTTCATCTTCATTGAGGGCTACATAATTAATGGCCTTGAAAATATTAATCAAGATCTTTTCATAGTCATCCCCCTTATAAGCCACCATACTTTCAGAAAATACCATTGAGCTAGCCTCATCTGACAAGGAAATATAATCTTTAATCTCGGTAAGTTCTTCAGCTAGGTGGAACGCATGATTACTTTCCTCAAAGTTCCCAGCATAATGCTCGAGTAAAGCATAATCTAATAGGTATGCGACTTGATCACCACTCTCTAAAAACGCCCGCTCTTTAATAAAAGAAGAGGCGGCCTCAAAGTTGCCCCCTCTCATTTCTTCCACCGATTTTTGAACTTGCATGTGATAGGTAGAGCAAGCTGACAAAAGGAATAAAAATACCGTTAAGTATAAAGGTCTTTTCATATACTGAAAATTACCAACCTACACTTTGTTTTTCATAGCGTTTACGAAGTTGTTTTTGTCCTCCCCAAACGATTAAACCAGATTTAAGATTCGTAAGGTTAAGAGTAACTTTATAGTAGACAGACTTGTCTGAACCGACCTGTTGTACAATAGAGTCTAATCTTCCATTTAAAATTAGATCCGCACCCGTTTGGCTTCCTTTTTCTTTTGCCGTTTCAGCAGAAGCATTTTCTTTCTGGTATTCATACTCATCAGCAATATCACCACGAGCTTCTTTATCCACGAATTGAACTTTTCCCGAATTGATTAACTCAATTTTTACCATATCCATGATAGATTGAGTGTCGATATGTTCGCTGGTTTTGTTTTGTAAGCGAGTCACCAAAACAACAGGTGGCTTCGGGGCAGCCGAAACACTGCGATGCTGAACCATAGACTCAACCAAAGACTTCACGATCTTTTGCATATCTGTTTCTGACCAACGGTCATTCATGTTATTTTCTTGGTTTACATTTTCATACTGCCCTTTTTGGAACGCCTTTGGCGCACAAGATACCAAAAGAAAAGGTAGTAAAACGAGAAGAGATTTTTTCATTGAAGCCTCCTAAAAATCACCTAGATATTGTATCTAAGTAAATAGGAGGGTCAACGAAATCCATTTTTATAAGTACAGTATGTGATCCAATTCTGTGAAAAAAAAGACCTTTTTCTAGGCGATTTACTCACCATCACCATAGACATATTCATAGTCTACGCCACTTTCTTTTAGGTTTTTCTCTAGGTATTGGTAGTAGGCACGTTTCATCTGTTCACGCTTCTGTTGCTCATCGTATTTTCGTTTGGCACTGGCACTTACCTCATCAATTGGACTCTCTACATAGATATCGTTCGAATGCCCATCTACTGAATAAGATTGCTCCTCTAAACCCATGCTTCCCAGATCTTCTTGTTTTTTATCAAATTGAAGATTCTCAATCTCTGATCGCATCATGATATTATCATTTTGCATTTGGTTTACTTTGTTTAAATGATAGCGCTTAGTCTCTATTTCAATCATATGTTGATTAACCCTCTGATCTGCCCATTGAGCACGATCATCAGCCTGAGCAGTGAAGCCTAAGCTACTTACGAATAAAATTGCTATTAGTTTTTCCCCATTTTTCATACTCATTATATATGCAAAGAGGGGG
Source organism: Bdellovibrionota bacterium (assembly GCA_036140815.1). GTDB lineage: Bacteria > Bdellovibrionota > Bdellovibrionia > Bdellovibrionales > UBA840 > UBA6502. The sequence continues at coordinate 8,434 of JAYZXX010000148.1, forward strand.
CCAAAGAAAACACAGAGATCGAAAGCTAAGTATCTAAAACTATTGATATATTTACTGTTTCAAACTGAAATGCCGTCAAAGTCATTTACATTACTCAACCTATAGACTCTGTCTCAAAATCTACTTAAATTTTAAATGACCCTCTACGGAGTAGGACTCACTAGCCTTTGCATATCCTATCCTTCACAGCCACTATTATCAGATAAAATTCAGCCCTATGATCAATTTGTTCTTTAATAATCTGCGCTACTGCTTAGCTTTCAGTACAGCTAAAATCCCTTAGGAAATTGAAACTAGATTTGAATATGAAAGCTCGTAACCTTTTCTCTAGATCTATTGGGGAAGCTTAAAATCCAAGAAAGATCTTTGCTACAGATTTCTATCATCTTCAACAACTGTTTACCTTCGAAATCTTGATCAGATAGTTCGAAGTTTATTGGCAGTTCAAATTTAAATTGAAGAACTTGTAATTCATTAAAACTTTTATCCTTAGCGTCCTTCAATTGAATTTCTAAATGATTTCCATCCCTACATTTTTTGGAAGCATAAAAGCAAATCGACATCAATAGTAGCAGGAAACTTTGATTGGCATCTTTAATATTTAACTCTTCCAGATTCTCCGTACTAATCTTAATGTGTGGAAAAAGTTTATTCATAATTCTGGTCATATGGAGACTCATTTGAAAAGCTGATTCCATTCCAGCCTTTTCTTTTGAATCCATAAACCATAGAAGCTCTATCAAACTTTCAGAGTTCTTCAAACTTCTGGTCGACAAACTAGATGCCGTCGAGTTTAAGGAATTCAATCTAGAAAATAAGTCTTCTCGTCTAATCTCAGCTCTAATCTCTGGTAAGCCCTCAAGGCGCTGAAGGCTATTGTTAGTTTGGCTGAATAATTTTTGCGCCTCATTACTAAAGCTCTGCGAATAATTTGCTTCCGTAATCACCTTATCAATCATTCTTCGGAAAATTCTGGATACTAAATAGTCACGAATCAAATGTGAATAGTCCGACTCTAAGGTTTTTAACTTTTGGCGATTTAACACATTCTCTAAAACCCTTGCCTCTACATCTTGATTTTGTTCATTAATCTGATCCAAAAGAAGGTTAAACTTTTGCGTAAGACTACCAATCTCATCATTACGCCCTACAGGTAAAAGATTGGTATTGCTTCCATCTTGAAATCTCTCAATTCGTTCATTTAATGCTCGTAGACTATTCGACAATCGAATTGCAATCCAATAAAGTAAGGGGGAAAGAATTAAAAATAATCCAAGAACAATTAAAAATATTCTTGTATGTAACTTTGAAAGACTTTGGTTAAGACGATCTACATCAACAAGTCCATAAAACTCTACATATTCATCATTTACTTTTAGCGAGTCTTCTATGATGCGATAGCTTAAGCCTTGAAAATAAACTTCCTCTTGATCCAACCCCTTGCCAGTCAAGGCTTGTCCCAGCTCTATTGGGTAAGAAAAAATAAAACTTGGAGACTCGATTTTTTGTATTAAAAAATAAGCTTTTAAATTGTTACTTATTTTTTGAAAGAACTTTTTGTTTATACTAAGAGCGACCTCTGAAACGATGCTCTTTTCACCAATTTTTACATAGCGGTAATTTCTTAATAATATTAACTCTCCGAAATCCTCGACTGATAATTTTTTAGTGCTATTCTTAACTTCTTGTAGAAGATCAAAGTTTAGCTTTTGCACCGAATCACTATTTTTAATTTTAAGTTCTTTCTCCCTAGTTCTCTCAAACAAAAACAATGGGGTTCCACCCATGGAATAAAAATTAATTTGATAAAATCGAAAACCCTGTAAACGCTTTCGTAATTCTTCTTGCTGATTATTTAAAACACCGGATTGAACCAAGCTACTTCCAAGAAGGCCCGTTTGGGCATCCTGAATGTATTTAAATATAGATTGAAGCTCTTGCTTATAGGCTACGGTCCCTTCTTGGGCCTTCTGATTTTTTTCTTCTTCCAAAATTTTTTGATAGAAATAATTACTTCCAAATCCAACCAAACTCATGAAGACAAAACTTACTGCCATCAATGTCCAAAAAATTTTTGCCGTATAGCTCTCTCGAGGGTCAATGGGTAAATGCTTGGTAGACATTAGTTCGCCTTTTGTCGAATTTCTACAATGGCGCGCATCTTACCGTCTGGAGTCTTTCGCCAATGATCATAGCGATTCAGACGAAATGGAGCATATTTACTTAGGACTGCCTCCATTTCTTCACGCTTTGATTCATCAATGTGAAAATGAAAATAACGGGAACGGTTTTTCTCCCAGCCCATTTTAACCTTACCCGCTTTTTTAGCCCCGTTTTTCTCAAGGTAAGATAGAAACTCATCAGAAACGCTAATTAAATTTTCCACATATATTATAGAACGATACAGATAAAAGTTTTGCTTTGCTGGCTCGTCCTTATCTGCTCTAGCTACTGTTTTCCGAGCTGCAGTTTCAGGTCTTGAGTTAGTCAGCTTAGCTGGTGTACTTAAAACTCCACTTGAATTCTTTTGCGCTTGTTTATCCACAGATTTTTTGGCTACTTTTTCTTCCTTACTTGATTTAGCCTTAACTAGCTCTTCTGACTCATCCATGATTTCATCAGTTATTACTTCTTCTTCGTGTTCAACTCTCGCTGTATTTGCTGGTGACTCTACGGAGCTAGATTTGTTTTTATCCGTTAACAATACAGTGGGTTTGCCTGAAGACTTAAAGTCGAATAATTCTTTTGGTAGATTACTAACTACCAAAAATACCACGGCTGCCAGAGCAAGAGCCTCACCGGTTCTACGCATCAACTTTAAAAACTCAGCCCGTTCCGACCAGAAATCAGTCCAAAAATTATTCTGTGGTGCTTTTTCTTCATGAACCATTGCAGGAGTTTCTAGCTTTTGATCTACTAAGCCCAAATTATGAGCTTCGGCAAGGTAGGCCTGATAAGCCTCACTCAATTCAATTTTTTTCAACTCACCAACATATAGAAGAGCATGTTTATTTCTATCTAACTTTTTCTTTAAATCTAAATCTTCATTTAAAAACTCTTGGAATTTTTCACGCCTCGAGGGATCTAAGGAGCCGGTCAAATAATCGTAGACCAATTCCTTACAGACAAATTTGGTTAAGTGCACTTTAGGCATTTGGCCCCCAAGCTTGACTACCCGGCTGTAAATAACTTCCCAAAAGATTCAAACTTTGAGATAGGCGGTGCATGACTGTTCCGTGACTACAGTTTGATGCCAATACTATATAATCAATTGGAAATTCTAGAACATGGGCCCAAACTAAAAGATATAAACTCTCATGATCTTCATCCCTTAAAATTTGTCGCCATGCCGCTACACTTAAAGCGGATGGGCGAATCAATGGCTCCTTAATATTATCATATGCTTTTGGAAAATTATGCTGGACAAGATCTTTTGCCTCGCTAAGGTATTCTTTCCTTTTTTTTCGAGCAATATTACTACAAGTTTTAATCAGAATAATTTCAAAAATTTCTTCTGACTTTTTAGCCCTTGATTTTAATTCTTTGATGGCTCGGTCAGTGGCTTCCATGGCCAAAAGCTCATGAGGCAAAACATAGTAGAAAAATACTGCGATTGCACGTACCTGAGCTTCTGTCACGATTTAGTCCGTTGTGATCTGTCTTAGTAAATTGATTTGATCTAAAACTTTTCCGGAGCCCATAACAACACAAGTTAAAGGGTCTTCTGCGATACTAACCGGTAATCCTGTTCTTTCACGTAGCAATACATCAAGGTTATACATTAATGCTCCACCACCAGTTAACACGATACCATTATCAACAATATCAGAAGCAAGTTCAGGAGGCGTTTTTTCCAATGCCGTTCTTACCGCATCAACAACTTCGCCTAAAGGATCCATCAATGCATCATAAACCTGGCTAGATGTTATTTCGATGGTCTTAGGAGCGCCAGCCACCAAATCACGCCCCTTAATTTCCATTACACGCTCTTCTTCGAACGGGTAAGCATTACCGATGTTTACTTTAATAGACTCAGCCGTTCTTTCACCGATCAACAAGTTAAATTGACGACGAACATAGTTAACAATGGCTTCATCAAATTTATCACCAGCCACTTTGATTGACTTACAATAAACGATACCACCCAATGAAATAACAGCGACACCAGTAGTACCACCACCAATATCAACCACCATATTTCCACTCGGCTCAGTGATTGGCAAACCTGCACCGATCGCAGCCGCCATTGGCTCTTCAATTAAAAACACTTCCCTAGCACCCGCGGAGTGTGCTGATTCTTTAACAGCACGTTTTTCCACCTGAGTAATTCCATAAGGAACACAAATGATAATTCTTGGTGGGATAATAGAACGTTTATTTCCCATGGACTTAGTGATGAAGTATTTCAACATTGACTGTGTAACCTCAAAGTTGGCAATTACTCCATCTTTGATTGGTCGAATTGCAACGATACTTCCCGGTGTACGGCCAAGCATTTCTTTTGCTTCTGTACCAACCGCAAGTACTCTGTTTTGCATTCCTCTATAATTTTTTTGAACCGCAACCACGGATGGTTCGTCGAGAATGATTCCCTTGCCTTTTGAATATACAAGAGTATTCGCGGTTCCCAAGTCGATAGCAATATCATTGGTGAAATATTCAGCAACCTTATCAAATAAACCCATCTAAAATCCTATAATTTCCTAGTTAAATAAGCATGTTAAATCATAATGAATCATTCCCTGTTTGGAAACTCTTAAATGAATTGCGCACCCCAACAAAAAGATCATTGTGTTTGCATTTATCCCACAATTTTTTAATTTGTCTGAATGGATAATCTGAAAGTTGCTGTTGTTGAATTTTTGAATA
>JAYZXX010000149.1:0-3902 GCA_036140815.1 Bdellovibrionota bacterium
ACACCTTATCGTCTTGACATCTAATGAAGGTGATAAGGAAATTTTTCCAGAAGACGCGAAAGATTGGAATCAGAAAAAAATTCAAGAGACTCTTGATTATTGGACTGATTCAAAGCTAAGAGAGCTGCTCGATCAAAGCTTACCGGACTCCATCGTAAATCGGATCGATAAGGTTAGCTTGGCCAATATTATTACGAAGGCAGTTGCTAAGAATATATCAAAGCTTATTTATGAGAAGATTCGCTATCGCTACGAGTCTAAAAAGGATATTCAGCTGGTTTTTAATGACTCTGTATTTGAGGGCTTTTCTGATGCCTACAATCCTTTAGATCGAGGGGCAAGAAACTTTGTGAGAAGCTTAGAAAACCAAATCGATACGGTCTTAGTTAGGTATTTAGGGCGAGTTCAACGGAAACCAAATGAAGTGGTAAGCCTTGAAATTATTCAAAAGGAAGGGAAATACTCTTTAGTTGCGGGTAGTGCCAGTGGGAGTTTTGAAATTCCTTTTGCAGACTTAGATAGGGTCCGGTGCTCGGTTTCAGCTGCTGATTAAAACTCCTCATAAATTTCTTCGAGGCTAGAGAAGAAGTGCATTTCAACACCAATCTTCTCCGCCTTTGCTAAATAAGCCTCTTGGTCACTAAAGTTTGGATCCCACCATCGATTTCGAATCAAAATCTTATCCACCATTTTGGGATAACGATTGGCGATTTCTAGATAGATGATTGGGTCAGCCTGTCCAGCATCACCGATCAACTCAATTTTATACTCAGGGTACATTTCGATAATTTCTTGGATTCTTTCTAGTTTATGAGAATGACTTTGCTTAGACTTTTTTTTGTTTTCTTGCTTTACGTTTTGAAGTAACAAAACTCCTTCAGGAAAGCGGTTTAATTTAAGAAACTCTCTCAATAATGGGTATATGTCCCAGGTACTACTAGATACATAAAAAAATAAATTATTTTCAGAACCACTCTTACCATGTCTTAATCGTTGGTAGACCTTGGCGGCTTCGGGAAAACTTTTTCTCTTGTCTGGTGCCAAGAAAAGAGTTTTGAAAGCTAAACTAATGAAGCTTGTTGCTTTGCTTACTAATATCGTATCATCTACATCACTAATAAAAATTTTCTGTGTGTCTTCTGTTGGTTGGATGATTTTAGCTTGTGAGCTTAAAATTCGATTGGGTAGGTCTTCAGAAAAATAGTCTACTTTTTGAATTCTATCTTTTTGTGCATTGTTTACTAGGAGTAACTTATTGGTAAAACCGAAATCATTGGTTTTAATTTCAAAGTCTTGCCCTGGTTGAAACCTAACTTTTATTAAGGAATTCTTCACTGGATGCATCAAGAAAAGTCTGGCTACTTGTAGAAAGTGTCGAAATTTGGAATGGGAATTTTCAAAGTTTATCTGTGGATGGGCTTCGACCAACCTGGCGATCAGCCGAAGCTGTTTAGTGTTACCATAGGAGGTGTAGGCGAGAAGGCTTCTCGAGTTGGCCAGTCTCTTGGTGCCTCGAAGGTTTTTTAGTATTTCAATAAATCCAGATTGTAATAAGTTAAAAAAAGTTTTCATTAAAATTCCCTATCCAGGCTTAGACTATAAGAATTTTTGATAAGATGGAAGCTTTGATCTAAGTCAGACTAGTTTTTAATTATCATCTAGTACTAAGACATTTCTTTTAGCCGAAACATGCTTTTTCATGGTTTCAGCGGCGAACTTGTCTATGAAGAAAGAGAAGTCTTTGGATGATTTTTCAGTCACATAAGACCATTTTATATTTCCAAAAAGAGTTTGAGGAATTTTAAGCTGAATTCCTGGCACTTCCCCTTTTAAAAAACGAAAATGCATTTGAGTCTCTTTGGTATAAACACGAATGAAGCATTCGTCGGGGCATTCTTTCGCAGCTATTAAGTATTGGTCGAAATCTAAGTTTGTAAGGATCGCTGAATTCTGATTCGGAAAAGGCAGGTCTAAACCGGTCTTTTCTTGCGTGGTATATGTCAGAATCTTTGCAGATTTACCACCTTGTATGTGGCCTCGACCATCTGCTTTAACAATTCTTGGAATATCAGGGAGTTTATCTTTCTTTTCTTCTTTGATCTTTTCTAAATGTTTTTCGTCGAAGTACTCAATTCCATATTCTTGAACGATTTTGGACAGCTTTCCAAAAATGCTTTTTCCGACATAGAATTTTTTATTATCAAGCTTAACTCGGCATGAAGTCTGGCAATATAGTAGGCTATCTTTGGTAGGAGTAATACTTAATATACCATTTTCGTAGGCTTTTCCTTCGATTAGCTCAAGCTTTGCATAAGTCTGAGGAGCACAAAGTAGGCTAAGAATCAAAATTAGTTGCTTCACAGCGATTTCTTCCATTTTCTTTGGCAGAATAAAGCCCTTTATCTGCTGTTTCTATCAATTGAGTTATAAATTCGTCATTTTTGCAGCCTTCTGGTCTTTGAGAAAGATTAAACTGTACCACTCCAAAAGAGGCCGTAACACTTAGTTTTTGTCCAGGCTTTTTTAAATAGTCTACTTCTGTTTCCTCGATGGCTTTTCTCATAATTTCTGCCTTTGCTTTCGCAATTTCTATGTCATCTGAAGGAAATAGGCTTACAAACTCTTCACCACCATAACGCCCTACAAATTGTTCCACAGCCGCAGTTTTCTTCATAACGCCTCCCACAACTCTTAGAACCTCATCTCCCTGTAAATGCCCATAGGTATCATTAAAGTTTTTAAACTTATCAATGTCGAGAATGAATAGTCCGTAGTTTTGTGCTTCCATACCTTTGCTTAAAATGGAATGAAAGAAGTTTTTAAAAGCCCTGTGGTTATTCATTGTGGTGAGACTATCGGTTGTGGCCATTTCTGAAATGGTGGCTAATTCCTCTTCTTTTTGATCAATTTCAATGGTTAGTTTTTTCATAGCATTGATTATGATACCAAGATCATCTCTACCACCATAATTTGATTTAATTGCGTAGTTTCCAACTAAAACGTTTTCCATGTCAGTTCTGAGGGTCGAAAGTGGACTTAGAACTTTTTTAGTAATTAGTATAACAATGCTAGATAAAACTAGGCTTGATATTGTTAAAAGACCGAATAGAGCGATAAAGTGGTCTCTAAAAATAGCTAATAAATCCACTCTGGAGGAGCGAATGGTGTAAAAACCTTCACTTGCAGGTAAAACTCCTAAGGCCTCAATGTTACCAAAGTAATTCGTTTTTACGTAGCCTGTTTTTGCTTCTTCGCTATCATTGAGCGCTTTTAAAAGCCAGTCCTCATCGATACCGTAATTTAACAGCTCTTGGTAGTTAACGGTTTTTTCTTTATAGTTTTTATGGTTGAGAATGTTCGCTAATTTTAGTCCAACAATCATTTCACTACTTTTTTGGAAAAACACAACAAACATTGTAATACTACTAATTATGGCACTTAAAAAGATAGCTAGGCCAACTCGCGAAAGTATATTATTACCTATTTTAATTTTCATTGGCAATTTATCCTTGTTGTTTTCTTTCTAGCAAGTATTGCATTTTGAATCATTAGCTTTTCGTTTTTAATGTTTCTGGATATTTCTAACTTTTTAAGTATTTGTAAGGGGCGATCACCACCAATTCGGCTTAAGCTACCAACCATGCTTAGGAGTTCACTGCCACTGAGATCTTTCTTTAGCATTTTTTCTAGGTAGGACCATTTTTCCTTAGGGCAAACATAGGGAAGACTTGCTAGAACGATTTCTGACAAAGGTGGTTCCGTTAAATTTTTTAGGACTTTAAACTGCTCTTTTATATAGGCAGGGTCAATCATTGAAAGAAATTTAATTCCCGTTTTTCTTTCCATTAGATCCTCAGAATTATATAAGGTTTTTAGGACGGGATTTATGTAAGGGTAAGAAT
>JAYZXX010000150.1:0-26194 GCA_036140815.1 Bdellovibrionota bacterium
CAACTGTTAAAGCGTATTTTGTATTAGCGTATTTTATGCATTTAAAGTGGGATAGTGTTATGAATCGAGTTCTTATTGGTTCCTCTTTCTTCTTCTTAGCTTTACTTGCAATCTTTGTTTTCCTAGACGAAATGACGAGAATTAACCCTCGCATGTAGTTTAAAAAAGACAATGATATTGAATGAGAGGTCTCCAGTGAGACCTCTTTTTTTTGAGGGCCAAGACCCTCCATAAACTGGTTCCACTTTTTGGCAAAACTCTGTCCAAAATAGCTATAAACTATGTTTAAACAACAATTTTTAGCGGTTAGAAGCTGTCGGTATATTTACGATCGTGTTGAAGATCCTGGTTTCCCTAATTTTTTAAGATGTCATCTCAAAGCTATGCTGTCCATAGGGTGGCTGCCACCCTTTGGCAGGCCTAGTTCGTGAGCTAAAAGGCTTTTTACAAAAGTCTGCTTTTTTCTGGCCGTGGCCCATTAGATAAGCTAGATTCTCTCTGATGATTTCTTGGAATGATTTTAAGCTCTTAACGAAGATGAAACTGGTCTACTTTGTAATGATCAGTGGGATTGCTGGTTACGCTCTTGGTGGACGTGTTGAGGCTCCCTTTGACCCAGTGCTATTTTTTAGCTTTGTTATGGGATTACTTTTTATAACTATGGGTAGTTTTGCTTTAAACCAAGCCCAGGAAAAAGAAATCGATAGAGCGATGCCACGAACTAAGGATCGTCCTGTTGCAGCCGGAAGAATTACTATCAGAAAAGCTGTGATCATTTCCATCGTATTATTACTAATTGGTAGTCTTGCGCTTTATTTTACAGGCTTAGTTCCATTGGCTGTGGGATGGTTTACTGTTCTTCTCTATAATGTGTTCTATACAAAAATTTGGAAGCCGAAATGGGTTTTTGGTGCTGTTCCAGGAGCTATACCTGGGGCTATGCCAGTTGTGCTTGGATACTCTGCTTTGCACCCCAACTTTTTTACAACGGAATGTTTGTATGCATTCTTGGTGATGTTCTTATGGCAAATGCCTCACTTCTGGGCCTTGGCGATCCGTTTCAAAGATGATTATTCATCTGGAGGAATTCCGGTTTTGCCGAGTGAATTAGGAACTGAAAAGACTTTATCTCATATGGCCTTGTATACGATTAGCTATGTTTGTATTGCTATACTTAGTCCTTTGTTTGTACACGTGGCTTATTATTTTTATTGGTGTGCTGTGATTCCTTTTGCCTTAATGGTTGCTAAAGAGTTTTACTCTTATTTTAAGTCCAAGGCAGAGCAGAACTGGTTGAGTTTCTTTTTGTGGACCAACTTTAGTATGTTGGTGTTTTTGTTGGCGCCAGTTGGGGATAAGTGGTTGTTTCTTTTTATTAAAGCTTGATTTTATGAGGTTTGTTTTAGCTCCTCGGTTTTTTCTTTGGATGAACCGGCCTTCTGAAACAAAAGTATTTTCATCAGGCGCGGTTTTGGCCTTCGGCTGGGGTTTCTTTGTGTTTAAATGAGGTTTGTCATATCTCCTCGATTTATCCTTCGAATGAGCCGGCCTTCTGAAACAAAAGTATTTTCATCAGACGCGTTTCCGGTCATTCGCCTTTGGCTTCTTCCCTCACGTCCATGTCACTCGTTTTGGATCTTCCTGATCCAAAAAGGTCTGATGAAAACACTTTTGTTTCATACGGCCTCTTTCTCATTGTTTTAGAATAAATCTCGTCGTCTTTTTCTTTTTTTGCTGGCGCGGTGGTGTGGGGCGGCTTTGCCGCCGTTGGCTGTTAAAGTCGCTTTGCTCTTCAAGGTGCTTTTGTTTTTGGGGGGATTAGGTGCTTTGTGTTTAAAGAATCTTGCGCCTCAGGGTCATGCTGATTTGTGATGGTTTTCATTTTGGCAAAATATTATTGCTTTTTTAGCCGAGGGCGTGGCTGGGTAAATATGAAATTAGGGATTTTTCTATACAGGGGTTTATCGTGGTATTCTATTGTCTATGGAAAAGCCGTGTTTTTTAGTTTTGGGGAATCAGTTGTTTCCTCGAAAACTTCTTGAAGATTATAAAGAGACCCATCGATTCATTCTAATTGAGAGTTTTGAGCTTTGTACTTATGTGAAACATCATAAACAAAAAATTCTTTTGTTTCTTGGAGCTATGAGGCAGTACGCAAAGGAGTTAGAGGATGCGGGATTTGAACTTAGTTATCATACACTGAATTTTCTGGACTCCTCCAAAACAAAGCTTTCACAGGCCGAGATAGAACAGGAAAAAGATCAGAGTTTTACCAATATTTTAAAAAAACAGATGGAATCTTCTAAGTCATTGGTCTGTTTTGAAATAGAAGATAAGTTTTTTGAAAGTAAAATGCAGAGTTTTTGTGAGAAGGAGAAGATCGATTTAAAGGTGATAGGTTCTCCCATGTTTTTAAACTCTCGAAAATATTTTGAAGAATACCTTTCTTCGGTAAAACGTCCATTCATGGCCAATTTCTATGAACGTCAAAGGAAAGAGCACAAAATTCTACTAGCGGAAAACAACAAACCCATTGGTGGTAAGTGGAGCTTTGATGCTGAGAATAGAAAAAAACTTCCAAAAGACTTTGAGCTAACTTACACCCACCCAGAATGGAACTATCCAGACTGGTTTATAGACTTAAAAGAAAAAATAAATGAGAATTTTTCCAATCACCCAGGTGAGCTGGATGACTTCTGTTTTCCTGTTACTAGACGAGGATATTTAAAATTACTCAGGGAGTTTTTGCAAAAAGCGCTGAAGGACTTTGGTAAATACCAAGATGCTTTATCCGATGAACATCATTTTTTGTATCATTCTTTATTGAGCCCAGGAATCAATTTAGGCTTAATTACCCCTCAAGAAGTCTTGCAGTACACTTTAGATCATTATCAAAAAAATCAAGATTCTATTCCTTTGTCTTCCGTAGAGGGTTTCATTCGACAAGTGATCGGTTGGCGAGAGTTTGTTAGAGGAATATATCAAAACTTTAGTGAAAGACAGGATGAAGAAAACTTCTTTCAACACAAACGTAAGTTGGGAGAGGCTTGGTATACTGGAAAAACAGGAATTCCCGCCCTAGACGATTGCATTCAAAAGGCGAATCGATTTGCCTATTGTCACCATATTGAAAGATTAATGATTTTATCGAATATCATGCTTCTATCAGAAGTAGACCCCAAAGAAGTATATCGTTGGTTTATGGAGATGTTCATAGACAGTTCTGACTGGGTGATGGGACCAAATGTCTATGGTATGGGGCAATTTAGTGACGGTGGTATTTTTGCAACTAAACCTTATATCGCTGGATCAAATTACATTTTAAAAATGAGCCATTACTCCAAGGGGGAATGGTGTGACATAATGGATGGATTGTATTGGCGTTTCATTGAGAATAAAAAAGAGTTTTTTAAAAAGAACCCCAGAATGAAAATGATGCTAGGAATGTTTGACAAGTTAGATGCCGATAAAAAAGAAAGAATCTATTCTGCTGCTGATAATTTTTTGAGTGATAAAAATATTTTTTCAAATTAGTAATTCTTAGAATTATAGTACGAAATATGTATCTAGATTTGATCAGTATTGAATTTTTAATAATTGAATAACATTTTTTAGATAAAGATTTTTCTCCTTAAGGAATCTATTGAAGCTCTTGGATCTAACTGAAGTAAAAAGACACATAGACTTCAGGTATCTCTTCTCAAAAAGTCTAGGTTCTCTTCGGGATATCAAAAATTGACTAGATACTATTTTGAAAAATGAATCCACTATAGCAAAAGGTCAAGAGACTTTAGCTGAAAATTCCCCCTCCAAATCATTGCTGATTAAATTCAAAAAATAATCGATTAAATCTGTTGTTTTTTACAAGTCTCGATTAAGAACTGTTTGAATAGACTATTTTTCTTAGGCATTAAATTGTTATCTATATGGATGAGATACAAACTACTTGTAAGCTCTTTATCAGAGGCAATTCGAATGCGTTTTTCTTTCAAGGCTTTCTCTACGCTAAAATAAGGTAGAACCGCATAGCCGTTAGTGGCTTCCACAGCATCAATCATAGAACGATGTGAGTTTACAATTACATGTCTCTGTAATTTGCTAAAGGATGCTTTCTTATGATATTTGTGAATGTAGGAAAGCAAAAGACTATCGTCATCCGAATAGCAAACGAACTTTGCCGAGTTGATATCAGCTAACCTTTCTTTGTTTTTACCACCAGTAATTAAAACAGAACGTTCTTTAATAATATCATAAGTTCGAATATTTTCTTGATCCACTAGTTCATTCACTAAGCCAAAGTCAAAAATACCAGCCTTAACATTTTCGATGATATCTTGAGGGGAGGCATAGGAAATTTGTAAGTTGATACTTGAGTTTAGAGCATTGAATTCTAAAATTCTTTGCATCAGACTGTTTTGTCCAACTTCTCCCAAGCATCCAAAGTGCACAGAGCCTTTAACTTCATCGGTTCTTTCTTGGGTATTACTCATTACAGATTGTAGTTCAGAAATCAAAGGAGTTACACGATGTTTAAAGGATTTCCCTTCCTCAGTTAAATACACTTTGTGTTTATCTCGAATGAATAATTTTGTATTTAACTGTTCTTCTAAGAGCTTAATTTGTCTTGAAATGGAAGGCTGGGAAACAGAAAAGTTTTTGGCTGTTTCGGTAAAGCTCAATGTTTCTGAAAGAGAAGCAAAACATTCTAAATAATTTAAATTCACAAAAAACCTCTTATAAATAGGGGGGATTCGAGGCGAGTATACATCAAATAACTAAGATTCAATATTTGTATAGAAAATATTCATTGTTTTTGAAGCTAAATTACTTAGATTTGAAAAAAAGCAATGGGCGAAAACGGTCTTAACAGCATAATTCGCCCTCAAAAGGCCTATTTTACGGGCTTGAACTCAATGAAGCTGTGAGCTTCAATGACCTGTGAATAGGAAAGTTTTCGGTTTTGTAGTTGAAGATCGAGATAGTCTTGCCACTGATTATCATAAAATTGGTCGGCGAGATGGCCAGAGTTTCCAGAGGGAAGAATTCCCCAAGATTCTAAAGGGCTTGAAAAATCAATGATCCGTCTAGTGGACGGCCCGGAAGCCACCTCAAAGGAGTCCCATGAGTTTCTAGCAGATTGAGCATTAACAATCATATATGCACCATTGGCAGGTTTTGGGCCAATATTAAAAATATGATTCATGGGTTTGATCCTTCCTAATGGATGAATAAGTTCCAGTGTATGGAGTTTTCCCCAGTTCCATTGAGATTGATTTTTTCCTAACTTCTTTTTTAAGAAAATTAAGCTGAGACTACCAGCTTTTCCTAGATGATCCTCAATACTTTCGGTAAAATCTTTAGTGCCTTCATCATCCCACCAGGGATTGTTTGGATCTAGAAGGAGTTGTTTAATTGCATTATGACGAATAGGAGTTTTAAAAAGTTCATTAAAACCTTCTTCTCCAATTTCGTCCAACATCGCAAGTCGTGACATTTGTCTCATCCAAACTCGATAGAAAGGCATCACTACATTATCTCTAGTGGCTATGGCTTCCGTTGCATTTTTTAGTTGATTGAAAACTTCTGGATCCATTTGATCTTTTTGGATTTCGAAGGATTTAATAAAAAGATCTTTTACTCTTGGGAAAAACCAATCTCTGTTATCATGAATTAATTCTTTAAACTCTTCCAGTGAGAACCTTTCTTTTTCTTCGAGCATTTCATTAATTCTGCGTCCTCTATCACTTGGTTGATAGTAACCAGGGAACTTTTCCCACTTCTCATGACTGATCAAGTGATTTGCGGTAGCGATGTAGAAGTCAGGGGGATTTATTAAACTTGGATTGTTAGAAAAGTCGAGTAATTTAGGCTTGGTTTGTTCTATTTCGGGAATACGAATTCCCAATCCATTATGACCTTCTGGGCGTTCTAAAGTTCTGCCTAAAACAAACCAGGCAATATTATTTCCAATGTCAGCATAGCTAATACTCAAACCAGGTGCCGTAGGCTTTTCTACAGAAGCTTTGAACTCCTCCAAAGAGTCAGCGGTAGTCATTCCTCGAATGCCCTCGAGTACATGATTTTCAGGAGCGTTAAAGGTCCAGAATGCAGCAAGACTATCGGAGTCTTTCCCGAACTGAATGATATTATCGAGAATGAAGCCATACTCAGTATGGTAGAAGAAGATCTTTTGCTCAGTCTCTCCTTTTATTTTAATGCTTTCTTCTACTTTTTTAGATTCTATTTTTCTGTCTCCAACAAAAAAATCATCTTTAGCACGCTTGAGTTCAAAAAGGTCCATATCGTCTACTTCACTCATAGTAAGTGTCCATGCATGACGAGGTGTCCAACCCAAGACAGGAAAGGGAATGAAGGATAGAAAGTGTCCATGTATTTTTTCATTAGGCGTTTCGATACTCCCTTCAAACCATACATTGGGATTGCTATGACTTATATGGGGATCATTTGCTACCATCGGAGAACCATTCAAGCTTTTTTCACCTGATATTACCCAAGAATTACTTCCGTCTAAAGAAAATCCGAAGCTTTCATTTTGTTGAAGAGCATTTTTAAAGGAGCTTTTTATGGCGAAGTTTTTAGAAGAATTATGAGTCCAGCCAATTGCTTGTGAAATGGATTTATCAATTGCAGGGGAGTCAGTCTCATAGGAGTTTAATAGTAGTTGCATTTTTTCTGGTGAGAGCTTTTCTTTAAGTAATGAAATTAATGGCTCCTGCTTAATTGCCTCTTGAAAGGTAAAACCCATATAACCAATGAATGCATGTATATCTGCAACTGTAAATAAATCTGGTGAGTAATTTAAAACTGTAAACTCGATTCCAAGCTTTCCATTTTTTACGAAATGATTTAGGCCGTTTAAATAGGCGTTAAGGAGTTCGCCAGTCTCTTTAGACCAATTTTTAGAGTCGGCCATTTGTTGTCCATAATAGCGAAAACCAAGACTGCGATTCATTTTATCAATTTCGACGGTTTTATTACCTAAAATTTCACTCAGTCTACCTGTTGCAATTCGTCTTTGTATGTCGATCTGAAACAAACGATGCTGGCCAAGGATGTATCCCATAGCAAAATAAGCATCTTTATTGTTTTGCGCTTTAATATGAGGAATTCCATTTTTATCATATTTTACAGAAACTACATCTTCGAGACCTTTTAATTGGATTTCACCATTTCTTTGGGGAATACTTCGTGTGAAAAAGAAATATCGAACAGAAAAATAAGAAGTTAAGATGGTGAAAAGCAAAAGCAGGACTTTCTTCATGCATGGTTCTCCTGGTATGATAGTGAGTATTAATTATGGAACAAACTGGCGGCATTTTTTATCATTATTTGGCAGTTCGTAATTCACTGCGATATTGGAGAAACTATCAAATCTCTATTGAATCCTTTCTAACAGAAGCCTTGAATTGTGATAAGAAAATTTTAGTTGGGCCGAGTGGAGGCTACTCCCTATCCAAGTCCCATTTTCTGCAAATTCAAAGTGAAGATATTATTGCTGAGTTAGACCCATTGGCCCGACTTATTCTTAAATCAAAGTTAGGTACGAAAGTGAACTGGGTGAACCAGGATCTATTTAAAATTAATGAAGACCCAATTCTTTCAGCAAAATTATCTGCTGAAGAGTTTAATAGCCTAAACATTAATAGAGTAATTTTTTGCAATATGCTTGGACAACTAGCATACCAATATTCAGGATTTACAGATCTATATTGGAAGCTATTTTTGCTTAATTTCTTAAAGAATTTAAATGCAGAGGTTTATTCCTACCATGATCGCTGGTCAATTTTATCAACAAAGGCTTTTTTAGACTCTTTTGAAACAGAGTTTATCAAACTAAGCTTTTTGCAAAAGCAAATTATTGATATTAAGAGCCTATGCGAGAAAGTTTCAAACAATTCTTCTTCATCCACTCCGGTTGAAATCTTGGACCATGCAACAGATATGGATAATAGTTTAAGATACAAGTTTCATGCTGTGCATCCATGGAGAAGGACAAAAAACTGTTTGCATCTAATCCATTGTATTTCGTTGCCGAACTTGTAAAATATGGCCAATGAAATTTTGCTTAAAGGATAAAAAATGATTCGTATTGTATTGCTTAGCTTTTTTCTATTGAATCCATTGTTATTGCAGGCTCAAAAGCAAGCCGTTGAATTTGAAGTTCCAGAAGAAGCTGAATCTACTTCGGAACCATCCACAGAGGTGAAACCGCAAGACTCCTCGGTAATAGTGAATGCCCCGACGGTAAAAGACTTTTTAAAGTTAGACTTGGAATTATTCAACAAAATGGATCGCCCAATTCCTTTAGTGGCTCTCCTTAAGAAATTTGAAAGTCTAGAATGTAAAAGTAGCTTTGCAAGTCCTTTAATTTTGACTTGTTTCACTTGCGGAATTGAACACGATAGTTATCAGTGGATTTTTGAGTTTTCGAAAAATTCCGTTGGCGGAGAACTTTGTGATTTGTCTCGAGTGAAGAGAATTTCTAGAAAGGCAGATGATTTTGCAAAGGCTAAATCTCAGTTTAAAAAGAATTTAGCAAAAAAACACAGAATTCAGTGGACTACGGTTACAAACCTGGATTCAGCGGCAACCAAAGATAAAGACTTTCAAGTCATAGAAAGACAGAGTTTCGATCTTGATGAAAACGATTTTGTAAATGAGCAGGTCCTGCAATTGAGCTTTTTAAGTTATATGATGAATCAGGCACAAATCGATCAGGCGAAAGAAAGCTGGCAACGAGCTCGTATGTCTTTTTCTAAAGCGGCTTGGAATGATTTTGGAACTTATCTGTTCTCAGAAGATTCTGGAGAAATACAATCAAAGAATCTAGAGCTGTTGCGTGAGTTGATGAGGCCACAAACTACGGAAGAGACTCCAGCGGTTGCAGAAGATGAAGAAATAAAAGATCCAATTACTCTGCAAAAAGCAAAATATTTGCCTTTGATTAAATCCCTAGTCTTTTACTATGATGGGAAAAACAACATTGCATTGAAAGAATCTTATTATCAATTATTTCAATTGTTGCCTAAAATTGAACTCACAAAAGAAGAAGCAAAATACTTTGAAGGCTTTAAATTTTTAGAACTAGAGAAAGTGGAAGCAAAATCAAAAGAAGTTCAAGCCGCAAATGAAACAGAGAAAGATGATAAGTCCAAAGTTGAAATGGCAGAGCAAGCTACATCTCAAGAACAACCGGCAAAAGAGGAAAAAAGCGCAATACAAAGTGAGGCTTCTGAAAATTATGTTCTAAAATGGAAGCACGAGTTAAAAGAGAATGAGCAAAAACTGCAGATTCCAATTTTTAAAGCTTTACAGAAATTAGCAATACAAAATGATGAAAATTTAGTTGTTTCTTGTGATGATAGAGAAAAGAACTTTTTAGACTTTGAGAAAGACTACCAAAGTTTCTATAAAGGAAAAGAAGATATAAGTTATTACAAAATGTACCGCGCCTATTTGGTGGTTCAATTATTGGAATACTCTGAAATGAAGTACTTTGAATTTCTAAGCAAGCAGAGAGCCTTGGTTGAATTAGAAGCTCCAGAGGCTGATTTGCTTAAAGAATATTCGGAAAAATTGGAAGAAAGTTTGGCTAGGGTAGAAGACTACTCAGAAGAGCTTCAACAATTGATGCCTTACCTGGAAGACTCTATTCGTTTGCGGAAGGAATGGCTTCTGCGTGGGATTAAGAGTTCAGAAGTTTTCAATTATTGTGTTGTTAAAAAATGAGTGATCAAAATGTTGATGTCAGTTTAATGCTAAAGAATCTTTCAGCAAAGTGGCCTGAAAAGCACGATAGTCTTCAAAGGCTTTTGTTTTCTTTAGAAGGCAAGCTTGAGGATAAGCTATTTTGGCAATTCTATGAATCTTTAGAGGAAAGTGTTAATTCAAAAAATGAATTTCAGTTTGAATTATCAATTAATTTGGCGAGAAGGATTTTACAATCACAGCAAGAGCTAGAACCCAATCCCATGAAACCCATGGAGAAGTCTTCAATTCATTGGCTTTTGTTCGGTACAGTGATCTTAATTTTGTGTGCTGCTATTGTTTTATTTCTCTGATCATTACTTTATGAGGACCAATTTTAGGAATATCAAAGATTTCTGAATCATATTTGAAACCAAGCTTTTCATAAAAAGGAAAAGCAATTTCTCTTGCATTACACCAAAGTAGATCACAGCCTCGTTCTTTTAGCTCGTCGAAGGAAAAATTGAGCAAGGCTTTTCCAACCCCAAGACCTCTGGCTTTTTCAGCACTTGCCATGCCACGTAGGCGATAAGCTAATTTACTGTCTTTGTAGTCTTCGGGAAAAAAACTAGCAACACCAATCACTTCATTGTCTTCAGTGAATGCTGCCAAATGAAATGATGTATCCAAATCATCCGTAGGATAGAGTGATTCTTCTTTTGGAAGCTTGGGACGTAAAATTTTTTGTCTTAAATCTAATACTTCGTTTGTTTTTGCTAGCTTAACTTTGAATTCCATATTGGCTATCTAACACACCATTTAAGAAAACACTAGTAAGTTGATCAGTTGTATTCATTCTAAACTCGATTTCAGTGATTGATTTCCCAAACTCCTGTTCTCTAATTTTGTCCATTTTAATAAAATGAGAGATTCCACCGAACAAAATACCCGCACACATATGAGAATTGATTTCTTTTTTTAGAAAAGCACTTTTCTTTCCCTCTTCAATGAAAACAATGATTTGCTCATAGAATTTCATATAGTCGCGGTTTAAAGCGGATTGGTGATTAGGATTATAAGTTTCCGCTTCTCTGTAGGCCATTAGACAAAGCTCGGGATCTTTTACAAAGTCTAGAAGACATTCTTCGATAAACATTTTTAGTCGCAATCTGAACTCTTCAATATTGGCGCAAGACTTTAAGATCTTTTGTGCCATTTCAGAAAGTTGTTTTCCATGTTTCGAAACACATTCACGGTAAAGGTTTTCTTTTCCATCAAAGTGGTAAGAAATAAGACTAATGTTTACTCCTGCTTTATCGGCAATTTCTTTTACCGTGGTTGCCTTGTAGCCTTGTAAAGCAAACAGACTTCTTGCTGCTTTGATTAACAAGTCTCTAGTTTTGTCGTTGTTAGGATTCTTACTCCTATTGCGAGCCATATTTCACCTCATAAAATTAAAGTAAATCAGAGGTGCCGTACTAAGATGCTAAAATAAAAAAACGAAACAAGCCCCCCAAAAGGGGCCTGTTCCTTTCCCCCCAATTTAAAGAACCAACACTCGCCCCCCAGCGATTTTTACGTTTGGTTCTTGTGCCCCCGTAGAAGGCAAGAATAGGTTTAATATGAACATTCGATTATTTCAAATAATTATTTTAAATATATCAAATAAAAATTTGAAATAGGTTTTATAGCCCGAAGACTTCATCATTGTGATAGTGATCATCAGGAAGGGGGTATTTTGAGTTAAGGACCTGTTTTTCCAGGGCTTTTTGAATAAATAGTCGAGTTACTGGGCGCACCAAATCGTCCTCTAAGGCCTCTTCAATGTCCCAAAACTTGGCTGAGATTAGCTCTTCTTCAGGCCATTTTAATTTTTTTTGGGGTTCAATAAGGTCCTCTTTATCCAGTTCTCCTTTGAACACATAGTAAACATTGGCTTTCTTGTTTGAGTGAATCCTATGTCGAACAGCAAGCATTCCGGTTACGAAGCCACTCAGGCCAGTTTCCTCTTTCAGTTCGCGAACTGCTGTTTCACTTGGGTGTTCGCCTTCATCGACTGAGCCACCCGGGATGATCCAATGCCCTTTGTATCGACCGTAATTCATTTGAACCATCAAAATTTTCTTTTCATGAAAAATGATAATCCCAGCACCTAAACCAGAAACCGCATGATTTTCCATATCCACATCCTTTAGTTACTTAAGATTTGACCTTGATATATGCGAACTACACATTTGCCTTTTAAGCATCGAAGCTTTGGATTGTTAGCTCGAGCACATTCTTTGTTATAGTCTTTACCATATTTACGATCGTATAGACCATTGTATAAACGAATTTGTTCTTCTATTTTCGACATATTCTCATCCCGCTTGCTATAAGCTATGATCCAATCCACGGGAATGCACTCTTGAGTTTTTAAAATTTCCATTCTGCAATCGCCCACAGAAAAACATTTAGCCTCTGGATCTCTAAGTTTTTGGATATCTCTCTTGGCATAGTGAAGACGATTTTTTAAATAAGTGGGGCTGTGTTCGTAATAAAAATACAAAGCGATACCAAAAGCGACTAGTAAAATACTGATTACTGTAATGATTGGAGTTGCTTTTATTTTAGACATATCCCATTTCAAATACATTTCCATCTAAAGTCAATCCAAGGGCAAAGACTCAAGTCTTTAGTTTCGAAAGTTTAAGTTTTAGTAAGCGATTATAGCTTTTGTTTTTTTAGTGGCATTTTGAACCTAGACCTTAAATTTCGGTGAAAAAAATTAAAGAATTCAATTTGAAAGGACTCAGCCAGTCGTAGTTTTATTCTCACCAATGCATTTTGACACCTTTTTGCTTGGTACAATTCCTGCTCTTATCTAGGGGGAAAGAGGCCAATCAATTCATTAAGGGGGAATTAATGATTCGGAAAAGTTTAATTTTATTATGTTCAATCACACTTATCGGATTCAATGCTTTTGCTGAAACGGAGCAACAAGAAGATGGAAATCTCATCAGTGCTGCAGAACTAAGTTATCAATTGGATCTAGAAGATTACAATATCGATGAAGAACTAGATGCAGAGTCTTTAGAGATGGGGAGTTTAGAACTAGGTCTAGAGAGTGAGGCAATGCGTCCACCTCGAAGACAGCCACCTAGATACAATCCACCTAGACGTGAACCACCAAGGCATCGTCCACGTCCTAGACCTCGTCCGCCAAGATACACTGAAGTAATGTGTGTGGCAGAAAATGGTCGAGGCTTACGTTTTAGAGGCTATGCCTATAGACCTTTTAGAGCAGAGGCAAAAGCTTTAAGACAGTGTGAAAGAGCTTCTTACCGTCCAAGATCTTGTCGTATCCTAGGTTGTCGTGTAACTGGAGGAAGATTTTATCCATAATTAAAAGACATAGAGATTTAAGCGGCTTAGTCTGAGGGGCTAGGTCGTTTTTTCTTTTGAATTATCGTGATTTTTTAAATACTTGATTCTTTTGATTTTAAATCAAAGAAGTATTCTTCAAATGAAATTGGATCACCATTTAACTATTCAAGTTATCTATAGAGAAGAAGGATCAATTTTCAAATAGCTAGAAAGCATACTTATAGCTTGAAAATCTAAAGCTTACTAAGTGCCAGACCTCGCATTTTCTCTGAGTATAGATTTAACTTTCTATGTCCTGGCGCCCAACCTTGTAAAAAACGATAAAAGTCAGCCCAGGCAAAGGCATATAAGTCTCTCCATTCCTTCTCTACATCTGGTAAAGCGAGAGTCTCAAAATAGGAATCCAAACACTTTTTCTCATAGGCCTGTAGGTCGGATTCTTCATAAATGCTACTCATAAAGTAAGCAAGGTCTTTCATTCCTATTCCTCCGCCCACATATTGAAAGTCCACGGCGGCACAGGCATCCTTGGAAAATAAAAAATTAGCTAGCTTGGCATCACCATGAATGATGGTTTTGAACTTTGCTGCATTTAATTTTTCGTCAATTTGTGCCGCGGCCAATTTCAGCTCTAAATCATCCATTGCCTCTAGCTCTTCAGGACGAGTTTTTAAATGCCAATAGCTACCAATTGGCCATAAGCCAATAGGCGCTCGATTTAAGTTTGTTTTATGAAAATGTGCGAGCCATTGGATACAAAGTTTTACTTTCTGCCAAGAAAGGCTTTTAGCCGGGTAAAAGTTAAGCTCTTTTAAATCTTCTAAGATTAAATATTGTTGATCATTTTCGAGCTTTCCGGAAGCAATGTATTTAGGAAGCTTTGCTGTCGAAATCTCCTGATTAAAATTTTTATACCAGTGTGTTTCCACTTCGTAAGACTTAATTTTACGTTGATGACCAATGTTGGAGTTCCAAGAACGAGGATGCTTTTTTGTGTCAGGTATCTGAATCAGTTTTAGAATTACGGAACTACTATCTAGCCTGAGACGAAGTAATTCTCCGTATCCACTCCAGAGGTCTTGGATTAACTCGCTACTAAGTAGTTTAGAAGCACCTGTTTGTCGGAATATAATATTTAATAATTCTTGGTTCATATTTTTTGGTTTTAACTGTTAAGCTAAGCGGATTCAAGTTTCATTTGAACTTGAATCGAAAAATGAATTTCCATGAGCCAGAGATTGGGCAGTAGAGAAGATTTTGGTTTAGTATTTTTTAGAACTCAATCTTTAGGAACTGGGATTTTCCTAGAGAAAATATTCCTCCGAATTGGACTTAAGAAAAATTTCTCAAGTCTATAAAACGGAGGAGTTCTTTTTATTTTTTATCTTCAACAAAAGATTCAATATAAAGCTCAGCCAACTGTTTCATAAAGCTTTCTAAAAACTCGTCCAAAAAGCCAGAGTCTTTGTCGGTAAAGGAAACCGTCTCGGTGTGTTGGTAATCTAGTCCATAGCGATTGAGATCTAACATACCGGCTTCTACAGGGTATTTCTCCTGAAATATTTTTGTCAGGTGATCGTAACCTGCCCAGAACCTTTCACTCCCAGGGCCATTTCTCGGTAAACCAAATTTTGAAATGAAGTTAGAGTACTCGATGGACTCTACTCCATCCCTTGGTTTACTCAGACTTATAAGTTCATCAAAAAAGTTTTTAGATTGGGCTA
Source organism: Bdellovibrionota bacterium (assembly GCA_036140815.1). GTDB lineage: Bacteria > Bdellovibrionota > Bdellovibrionia > Bdellovibrionales > UBA840 > UBA6502. The sequence continues at coordinate 14,799 of JAYZXX010000150.1, forward strand.
AATCAAATCTAAAAATCATATTTGGATAACTTCCTAGAATCCCTTTGTAGACAATCACGCTATCGTCTTCGACGATTCGTCTACCTTCTTCTCCACCCATCCAATTCACATTGAAATGTTCTTTTTGACGAACCAATGTATAGAGCTCAGATTTTCCACTAGATTTGTCATCAACAACTATATGAGAAACACTTGGCATTAAGTACACCCATGATTGATACCTTGCTGGCCGACCATTAACTTGAGCAAATAGCTTTTCTAAACCATCAAAGGAATTTACTTCTTCGGTTTGTATTGGCTGGGCAGTGTCAGAATATCTATTTTCAAAGGAAGCAAACGGATCTATATAGCCTCTGGATTTACCCAGGTGCTGAATGGTTTTATCGGTGAATTCTTGTCGATACTTCGCCAATACATAATACATATCTTTATAGGCTTCATAGATTTTCATATTTTCAGCTTTGTCACCATTAGAGCGATATTCATGGGCAAAATCTGTTATTTTAGGAATGGCTTTTCTACCTTTCTCTAAGATCGTTTTTTCATTTTCAACCGCTTGAAAATTAGATTCCGAAAAATATTTTTCACCTGATTCTTTGTTTTCTCCAACAAGGGGATAAAAAAGATCAACTTTATCTTTGAGACTATCTTCTGTGATTCCTGTGCCTGGAGTGTTCCAGTAATCTCGCATAGGTTTTCTGATTTTCGATGGTAAGAAATTTAAAAATAACTCTTCAGCCTCCATTCGAATGTAAGACATATAGAGTCTAGAAGTAATTTGATGAGTAAGGTCAGCATAAGGATCATAGCCTGAAACTAAAAGGTAATAGAGTCTCTCGAATATAGAATAGTCTAAGACAAAAAGTGTTTTAGAACTCGGTCCAATCAAGCCTTGTTCAACGGCGGCTGAATTGAAATTTCGGAAAACAGTAAGATTCGAATTTATATTAGGCACGTTAATATCATTAGCGCCTTGGCCATCCCATAGGTCTTCTACTCTATAACCATTTTGATTAGTCATTTCGTAGGCCTTCTGCCGAAGAGAGCGATACTTATTTCTTGAAACTCGAATGTTTCTGACAAAATCTACGGTTGCTTTTGGTTTTAACAATGTGCCTTCACTACCCAAGGTAGCAGGTAAATCTAAAAGATCTTCAGAAAGTCTAGAAAATTTCTTACCATCAATGATTGGGTCAATGACCATTGGGTCTTTTTCAGGTTTTAAAAATAAAACATAGAACTGTTCGTCAATAGAGTTTGTGGCAGTACTTCCCTTACAAACAGGTCCGCGAATAAAGGATCTTACGAAGTGCTTGGAGTCATCCAAAAGAAATTGGTATCTAAGTTCAACTGGAATTTCTCTGAAGGCAATAAATGGGTTGGCAGCATGGGCATCATCTCTAGGGGCTAGAGAGTTCATACTAGCGAGTTTTTGTGGAATAACTTCTCTTGGGGAGTCTCCTCTAATCTTATCAATTGCATCAATTTTTTCAAAACGTTTTTCTTGCTCATCGGTTGCCTGGTAGTTTACGGACCATTTTTTGTATTGAAAAAATAGTTGTTCCCAACGCTTTAATCTTGCTTCATCTACTTTATATGTAATGTGATTCTTGTGAGTGATAGTTCTATCGATGGGCTCTAGGCAATAAAATATTTTTTCAGTTTGCCCTTCTTTAGGAGAATAGGCCTCCCAGGGTCTTAAAGATGGGATCACATTGGAACTAGCTTTTTCACAGGCATCGTCTTTTCTAAGCAAGCTATAAAATTGAGGTCTTTCGCCATTAGAATCACGAAGGTATAAGCTGGATTGAAATAGATGTTCATAAATGTATCTAGAAACCAGCTTTCTCTTTTTGGTCTCAGCGGTATTGTTTGAGTAAGTCTTATTAAAAAAGTTTTCGATTTTTAAGATGATCTGTGCATCCTTCTTGTAGTTATTGGCAACTTTTGGTGGAAGAATATTTTCTTCAGGCATAGGGGAGCCATCTTGAATCCATTGTGAAAGCTTGGCAATTTGTTCGTCTGTTAAAGCTGGTAAACCATAAGGCATGCCTGCGGATGAGCCCATAGCAGCTCTAGCCTCTATATGTTCTCTTAGTTGGTCTGGCTTTTTAGGGCAAACCCTCGAGGTTTCAGATTGTAATTCTCCGAAGTATTCATGATCTAAAACAGGTGAAGAGTTATTTCGCCTTTCAAAAATCAGTTGAGTGATGAAGTTATCGTTCACAGAGCTGGGAGCGGAAAAGTCGGAAACATTGGATGGCAGGGGAATCACAGGAAAAAAGCTTTCGTCCTTAACAATGCTACCATTTTTACGATGTCTACCGGCATATCCAATGATAGGCTTTTTTCTTTCTCCGGTTTTTTTCCAGGTATCATCATGCCATTCAGAAGTGTTCTTTGCATCAATGCCTAGGCGGGAAGGGTGATAGCTTTTGATTCTTCCCGCGTTACCAGTGTCGTAATTTGAAATCATTCCTCTTCGGATACCCGCTTCTGAGCTAAAGTTTAAGCCACATGGAGATTGAACACAGGCATGACATTGAACACATCGTGTATCAAAGATTGGTTTTATATCCTGGAAGTAGTCGATATTTTTCAATTTCGATGTAGAGGCTGAAATGGGAAGGGATAAACCAAGTAAAAGCATTAAACTCATTATTTTTAAAAGAGATCTCATAGCGCTAACAGCCTTTCGAAAAGAATTTACATTCAAGGCGGAGATTAGCATAAATGCTCAACTAACAGTCATTTAAACGAAAAAGCTAGTTTGTTGGGGAATTTTTTACAGCAGATTTAGAAAGACTTCTATGGTTCATGCTGACGTAGTTCGACTTTTTAAAGTGAGCTTTTAACATTTTAGAAGGTGGAGCGAATTTGGCGTACACGGTGAGATGATTTTAAAACTAAATGGCGGAGAGGGTGGGATTCGAACCCACGGTACGCTATTAACGCACACACGCGTTCCAGGCGTGCGACTTCAACCACTCATCCACCTCTCCGCATTGAAAATTGACTGGTTAATGATCAATTTTATAACACATATCATTTTGTTCGGATAAATGATTTCAAGTGTTTATCAATTATATTGGGCTCTGTCTAGCCGGTTTTTAATTTTGATTTCGAGTCAAAGGCCTAAATGTCGACTTTGACTGGAATCCCTTGGATTTGGCCGATCGTTGATGCTTGATATTGCATGGCATAATTTCCCTATGGCGCTCTTTGGATATCCAAACGACTACTTATTTTCCAAGGCTCTACTTTTTTTCTAAGAGTTCTTCAGTTGCTTTCGTGGCTAACTGAGTAAAGTTGGGGACTTTTAACTCCGCGATTTCAAATCTAAGAGGATTATACTTTTTGAAAACTAGGTACATCAAAACCGGGTCTCCGAAACTAGTACATTCAACTTGTTCGCTATTATTTAAATAAATATGTGTCATGAACTTTTCAGGAACCATTACCATGCTTACCCGTTTTGATTTCAGTAGAGACAATCCTCTCTGAATGTAATTTGAATAGTCAATGGCTAAAGTTTCATGTTCAAGAAGTCTCTTTGGAACTTTAGCCTTGCTGGGAATTACAATACTTCCTGTTAATTTGTCTTCTTTTTTTAGAATTTGAATGGCTTTTTTATTTCCACAAAGATGAGGCTGCGCTTGTAGGTATGGTTTTTTCGAATAACTTAAGAGCTTCTCCCGCTCAGCGGTTTTTCGAAAGCCAAGGTATATATCAATTAAATTGCTGTTTAGAGCTTCCGCTGCACGAGAAAGAGGTATCTCTTCCCATTCTAAAATATAAGTTTTACCTAAAAAATCAGATATTAGTCCAAGCACAATGCCTTTTGGTTTTTTAGGATCACTGAAATCATAATAAGGAGGGTAGTTCACCACTCCAAGGCGAATGGTTTTTTTCTCATTGGCGCTTAATTGGTTACTCAAAACAAAGAACAATAGAAAATGAATGCAAAGCTTCATGAAAACCCCTCTTAGATAATAAAGGCTAAGAAGAAAATTCTCATTAGCCAAGTAAAACTAGGGATTCCCATTTAAAGGTCTAAAAAAACTAAAGACTGTATTTATCGAAAAGAGCTGAATGCTCTGGAAAACGTTCTTTTAATTCTACTTTCGATCCCAGCTCAAAATCTTTGTAATCAAAGCCTGGCGAAACGGTACAACCCACAAGGCTATATTCTACGTCTTCATTTGGAAAAGCGGCAAACCAGCAGTTTGCAGGCACTACATATTGTAGATGTTCACCTTCAAAAACATTTGAGCCAATTTGTACATCTTCTCTTCGACCATTCTCAAAAATCTGAATTAATGTTAATGAACCACCTCCATAAAAATGCCAAACTTCATCCGTCTTTACTTTATGGAAATGGGAAATATGCCCCTTTGGAAGCATGAAATAGATTGCTGTAGAGAAGTTTCTATTTTCGTTGTAGTAATCAGGAAGGCCTGACTTATCGATCACGCCCTATGAGCGATAGTTTTCGCAAAAATATCCTCCCTCTGGATGAGGGCTCAAGTTCAAATAGCGAATTAGACGTCTTACCTCTGGGCTAAACAAACTAGAGTCATGCATTGGTTTCTCCTTGGCTTAACCAGGAATACTAACAAAGCTTTAGAAAATTGCAAAAATAAAAAGACTTAAAAGAAATCCACTGTAAACTTTTGCCCGTTGCAATTCTAGTTTCTGCGTTTTGGATACGGACTAAATTATGATTATTTCCGGTGCAAATTTAAAGTCTTGAGGCACTTCTATGCCTTGGGGTATTCTTTGGGGTAAATGATAGGAGTTTTTAATGAAGATCACTTTGGTTTTAAGTTTGTCGTTTCTTTTGTTGTCTTGTGCCTCATATTTTAAGAGAAAAACTTGTGAATCTACAAATTGGTATGATTATGGTTACAAAGTAGCAATGCAAGGTAAACGATTAACTGGGGACTCTTTCGTTGATGAGTGTAAAGCTGTAGAGGCTAATATGGATTACTCTTCATTAGACTCTGGTTTTAAAGCGGGGATGGCAAACTATTGCACCCCTGAAGCAGCCCTAAATATTGGTGAGGCAGGGGATAACTACAATTTTAACTTTTGCGATTCAAATGTAATGTCTAAATTAAAAACTCAATTTCAATTAGGAAGAGACCGTCTCTGTAATTCAAAGGGCTACGAGTTTGGTGCTTCTGGTAAAGAATATGCTGGGCAATGTGTTTCTAATAACGAACCTGAGTTTTTAAAATCCTACAAAAAGGGGAGATATAATTTTTTACAAAATGAAATCCGTCTTGCTCAAGAAGAGGAAAGACAGCTTAACTCTCAAATCTGGAATTTAAAAAATGATATTTTGAATTTAAAGAGCCAGAAAATTTCATTAGGTTCTGGGAGAAAGTTGGTTGAAGAGAGAACTTACAATCAAACCACCGGAGAGTTTCGTCGTGAAGTTCGTGAAGAAGAAGACGATAGTATAAATTGGGAAAGAGATCGCTTAGACAACCAAATCCGTACGAAAACTTCCGAGATAAACTCCAAAGAGCGTCGAAAAGTTGAGCTGCAAAATAAAGTTCGTGAATATCGTCGTGAAATGACTAAGATCGAGCGATATTAGATTAAATTATCGAACTAAGGTAAGGGTATTTAAACAGATTTGTGTGGTCGCTTCTTGTGATTTTATAGAGATAAATTACTATCTAGATAGCGGTATTGATCTTTTGAAGTATTCCATTTCGAAAAGGAGTTTTAGCTTTGATACTTTTCGTAAACCTTGTGATTTAGCTAAAAAAGTACCCGCCATCCAATGGAGCCAGATGACGGGCACGGGGTGATGAATTTATCTTTCAACTATTGCATTTCAACAGTCATTTTAATGGCAGAAATATAGCCAGTGTCCCTAGAAGCATGATCTGATACAACTAGCGAGTATTTTCCTGCAGCTTGAAGTCCTTTGAAACTTGCTAAAGCTTCCGGACTTACGCTAAGGCTTAGGTTGTCAGTTCCTCCACCTTGTTTGTTATGCAAAACTACCTCTTGTCCAGATGGATGAACCAATTTAATGATTAAATCACCGATGTAAGTGTGAACAATGTCTAGTTCTAAGCTTATGTTTTGAATCAAGTAGCCTTCTTTCGCATCCACTACAATTTTTTGATCAATTCCAGAAGGAGAGTTGTCAGGGATTTGAACGGACATGCTGTTCATTTCAACCACCTCAACATATGGCTCGGAAGGATTCCCTGGATCTACGGGATCAGATGGATGACCTGGGTCCACCGGATCTTTCGGCATTAAATCCGCTGGGCTAGAGTTGGCAATTTTTCTTAGCATCTTTGCCAGTTTAGCATCAGCAATGAGCTTAGCATTTAAGCCAGAACTAACGATAAAGTTACTTAAATACCCACCTTCATAAACAGGAACAGCGGCCATAACTACTTGGTTTCTATCGGAAACCAAAAGTGGAATAGAGTCTTGGGTACCTGAAATCACAACTTGATCTATATCTCTAGCAACTCGCATTCCCTCGAGGATATTAAGTCCTTGAATTCCAGAAGCGTATTCAAGGCGAGTTTGTTCCACACCCATCAATTGACCGTGATTGTATACAAAAGTGCTACTTAATTCACTGTCGGCCCAGAACACGACTTTCTTACCACTAGACATGGCTGTTTGCACTTGGTAGAGGGCTGATTCACCGATGTTACTAGTTGCTCCAACAGCAACATTAAGAACTTTATCTCTATTTGAGTAAGCATAAGTGTTTTTCAGAGATTGAGCCATTTCTGCTTCTTGCTGCCTTAGACGGTTTGCTACAGCTTCCTTTCTGTTAGACTCAACCAGAACTTGATCTAATTGGCTTTTGACACTTTGTGATCTGCTTCTCAGGTCAACCAAGTTTTGTCTCATTCTAGGTATGTCACGTTCTGCCTGATTTAACCTTCTTTCAGCATTTTGCTTGTTAGCTTGTTTTTCGCTGATTCTGCGTTCGTTTTTACTATATATGTCATTCATTCTTCTTAATTTTTGAGAGGCTTGGTCATAGTTTCTTTGTGCTTTTGATTTTTCATTAGCAGCTGCGCGAACTTGTTGCTCAAGTCTACTTTTTTGTCGATTTAGTTCAGCTAATTTAGAGGAGTTGCTGGCGCTTCGTCTTTTAGCTTGATCGAGGGAGGACTGTAAAACCTGGTTGTCTTTTTGTAATTTAGCAATTTTTCTTTCCGCTGTGCCTTTGGTTTTTTCTAAACGCCCAATCTGCTGCTTGTTACGCTGAATTTTTCTACTCGCTTTTTTGTTTTCGGCGACTAATTTCTGAATTTCTCGAGCAACTTTTTTTCTTTCGGGACTTTTTGGAGGAAGGCCGTTTAGCTTATTTTGCTTTTTGTGAATTTCGCGCATATTTGCATCAACTGTGGATTGCAGAGTTCTGTTTTCGGCTTTTGCTTGCTTTATTCCTTGCTCAAGTCTTGGTAAAGAAAGTCTTTCTTTTTGTATCTGCTGCTTATTCTTCGCTATTTTAGGTCCGGCATTTTTGATGGTTTTGTTGTCTTGATTGATTTGGCTTTGTAGGGCGCTTATCTGTCTATTTAGTTGATTCTTTTGTTGTACTAAATTTTTATGGGCTTGATTTTTTTGTCTCAATTCCTGTTGCAGTGGTTGAAGAGCCCTTTCCTCTTGTTTAATATCCTGGCTAAGCTGACGATTGTCTTGCCTTAAGTTTCTAAGGTTTCTTGTAAGATCAGTGATTCTAGCCTCTAGACTTTGCACTTCTCTTTGCGTTTCTTGAATTTCAGACCGTAGGTTTTGTCGTCGATTTTTTAGGGACAAAAGCTCACTATCTAGTTGTGAAGCTTCATTTTTTAGATTACGCAATTGGCTAAGAGTTATCCCTAAATCTCGAGAAACGGCTGCGATTTGATCTTCGGTTAGATCATAGTTTTGCATCATGCTTTTTACGATTTGTGCATTATGATTTCCTACTGGATCATTGTAATTTTGTGCGTGGAGATTTTGACTTTTCATGGATACGGCACTCATCAGAACAGCGCCAGCTACTAATACTTTGGAAACAGATAAATTCATTTTGACCCCCTTAACTGTCTTTTTTGGCTCCCGTCCCCTATAAGAGCAAAGGCGGGGCCAACTATTTCGGTGTCAAAAAGTTACTAAAATTAAAATACTAAAATTTTTTTGAAGACGATCTTTTGGTCTAGTGGAGCATTTGTTTGAAGAGTGTCTATTACTATAAAGTATTGCTTAAATTTAAAGCGATGTTTCAAGGGAATAGATTTCTGCTATGTGTGCGGAGAATTTTGTAGTCAGTTTTTTCTAAGTCTTTTTGCGTCAAAAGGAGTAGCGATTTTGCAAGGCCCTTTCACCGATGCTTAGGATGTACTCCACCGAACTAACTATAATAAGTTTGGCTTTCCCATTGATAAACAAGTTTAAATGCGATCATTTCAGATTGGTTCTTAATATAAAAGAGGCGCACATCTTTAGAACTTGTTAAGCGACCTGCAAGTTTTGGAATAGGGTAGGCGGGGGAGAACAAGAGCTTGCTTAGGGAGTCTATTTGTTCTAACTCCCATGTGCTGACTGGTTTGGATATTCTAATTTCAAACGTCTTTAAATATTGTCTTTAAAGTATTTTTCGTAAACATCGTCGTCCATACCTTCAAAGTGTTCCTCAGAAAATTCTTTGGAAGTGTCTTCTTTGGGGGCTTCCTTAAATAACTTACTAACTACAGTGGTGTTAATTTCATTGATTTCGAGATTGCCATTTTTTGCGGCCTCTTCCACGCGTTTACCCTCTTCTGGATTGTAAGTTTTGATATCCTCAATAACACTTTTTTTCGCTTTCTCTTCAAGGAGAGCAAGTTCTTTAGTGATTTTCTCTGCTTCAGCAAGGCTAGCTGTTTCAATGGGTTTCTTCTCTACGGTAGAATCTTTTTGAATTTTGATGAGCTTCTCTTTTGTGATCTTTTTCAAGATTGGAGTAGGAGCGGGTGCTACCGCAACATTTTGATTGGTCTTTTTGCTCTTCTTTTCTTTTTCCAAATCTTTTGAGTCTAGTTCACCAGCAAAGCCAGCGGCCACCTCGACGGGTTTAGCGTTTTTCTTTTTATGTGAAACGGCAACCTTACCTCGTAGAACATGCACTTCCGTTTTTGTTCCAAGGTGGTTTACCGCAAAATCAGTTCCTCTTACACCAGCGACAGCCGTTTTTGTTGTTACTTTCATTTGCTTACGAGGCCCTTTCGGGGAAACTACACCTCTTACGTTTCCATACAAAAGCTTAAGGGCCGTTGTTTTACTTTTTCCAGATTCATCCCATGAAAGTTGATAAGAAGTTCCTGAACCAACATTTATATGGTCACCATTGGCAAATACAACCATGGCTTTTCCATTGGAGTAAGTTTGCACCACATAGCTGTTTTTTAGCTTAAATCCAACTTTTGCATCCTTAACTTTATAGTAAAGCTCTTCAAATTTTACCCAAGGCCCTTTACCACTAGGCTTGGCCTTTGGTCGCGTGAGTATTTTTACTTCACCTGAAAAGCGGGTAATGGTTCCAACGGATTTAGAGTTTGCAAAACTTATGTCAGAAAAAATTAACAATCCTAGAAATGTGATTAATAACGGTTTCAGTACTTTCATAAAGTTTTTTCCCCTAGTTCATTTGTATTCGATAATTTATTTCCCAGCTATCAAAAGCTAAGATAAGCTATTTTCATTATTGAAGGATATTCACAAAGGAACAAGGATGACCCGCAAGATTTATTTTTTCGCTACTTTAGTAATGCTCGTATCCATTCAAACATTCTCAGCTGATTTATTATACCCTGAATTACATGTGGTACCTAGTGCTGAAGATAGATTGAGACAGGCAAGTAAAAACGACGATGGTTTCTTTATGAGAAACTGGCAGCTTTTAACCCCTTCTGTAGCTTTGATTGCTTCGGGTGTGATGTTGCAAAGTGATCAAGATATTAATTCATCTGATTTTAGCAGTACTACTGCCTACGAGGATCAAAAAAACTCAGTGGACAATGCGGCTTTGTTACAAATTTTGGTAGGCGCAAGTTTTGCGGGGCTAACCTACTACTGGGATAGAAGTGATGTCTATGGAAAGGCAGCGTCTCAAATTGGAAAAATGCCAAGAAAGTCAAAAAGAGATCGTTTGGCGCGAGCACGCATTGCTGAGGAAACTATGTACCATAGATATAAACTTATGAAAAGAACTAGATGGTTTATGGCGTTAGCTGGAATCGGTTTGTCACAGATGGAAAGTGAATACGCTGGGAAAGATGCAAAATTAGTCGCAGGCATTGCCGCTTTAACCTCTTTGTTACCAATGATTTTCAAACATCGCTATGAAGAAGTTTATTTGGATTACGACCGCTATAAAAATAGAGTTTACGGGCCAGTGGTTAGTTCTGGTTTAATTCAAACGGCAAGTAATGAAATAGTTCCAGGTCTTCAATTAAGTCTTAAGTTTTAGGAGTGTGTATGAAGAAGAGGATCTTTTGTTTAAGTATTCTTCTAGGTTTCTCTGTCAGTAGCTTTGCTGAAACTACAGTACAATACTGTGATTCTGCAAAGGAATACATTACTACACTTGAGTTTTTGCGACATGGAGCCAAAGGTGCTGGAAAAGCCGCTGAGGTAAACAATCGTAAGATTGCTGAAGAAGTCTCACAAAATTGTGATGGAGCAGCAAGAAGGTTTATTAAAGTTGTCTTAATTTATCAAAAATTAAATGTGGGAATGGTGAATGCTGTACCAGTGGCCAAGAAAGCCGCTGGAGTAGAAGATGAAAGAGTAGACATGTACATCTCTGTCTTAAGAGATTTGTATTTAAAAAGTGGCTTAGATCTAACATTACAAGAAGCCATTAATGTAGCCGAGAAATATTTAGAGCCAAGTAAGGTTTCTGCGAAAAAAATGAAAGAAGAGTTCGAGGATCTCACAGATTTTTGTCGTAAAGATAAAGGTTTGGCCCAAACAAAATACGCTTGTGCAAAATTGGTCCATGAAATTTTATCATCGATGGATTCAGAAGAAAGTGAAATAGCCGAGGCTTTTATTAACAACTATAAATACCTTAGAAGTAGAAAGTTATTTTTCACTTCCTATGATGCTTTAAATCTTTCTAGAGAGTTGATTGGATATGGTCCGCGGGCCATCGAAAGTTTTCACCGAGCAATAAAATATGCTATGGATGAGAAGGGTTTAAATATGGCAAAACCTGAAGCTTTAAAATTCGCAACTAAAATGGCAAAGAACTCAAAAGTTGAGTCTGAGAGTCTTCTTAAATAAGAAACAAGCAGCAGCTTTTGTTCTTTTTGGTTAGTTTCAGGGAGAAGCTATTAAATTTGCAAAAGAAGCTCTCGAAAGAGGGCTTTTTT